>CAMUPZ010000001.1 GCA_947095985.1 uncultured Candidatus Saccharibacteria bacterium
CATATTATACCAATATCTAAATTGTTAGGGAACTATAACTCACAATGTGGGTGTTGCGAAAACTGCCGAATTATACCAATATCTAAATTGTTAGGGAACTATAACCGACCGGAGTGAGGCAGCGGACATACCTAAGTTACACAGATGCATAAGGGTCTTATTTTAGTGATTTAAGCGCTCGCTGAGAAGCCGAAACCACATCGCTAAGCTCCCTATATACTACCACCCCAGGGTCATAGCAATTCATCTGCGTTACAACATCAAATCTGCGAACATACTCTGGATGTGCACCAACCAATAAACACGAACCGCGACCAATTTCTTTTCCTAGCTCAAACAGTGTAATCGGACAGACAGATTCTTTTGGAAACCAAAATAAAATCATTCGTGCCCGCCTCAAAAATTCATATTCCCATCTTATCTGATAAGCAGCGTCCTCACCCTCATGATCTAACAATCTATCGCGCCGAGGATTAGCTACTACAATATCCGACCCATCGTCCAGCATCTTTATTGCGTCCGCCTGCCAATCTGGACAATTTGTAATACCTCCTGCTAAAAATAAATCCACCGACTGAGGCACGTCATTTAAATCTATGACATCTGGTGTAAGCACCTTCATACTACTATTATACTACTTCATCATGAAGAATATAACGACACTTTAGACAAATTTTACGCACAAGCAAGGTAATTACACTAATCTTTCTTCATGATAAGAAGATAAGAAGTAATAGAACAAAATACGAACTAATTATTTACGATTTTCAAGGAAGCGTCAAAGTAAAAAGTCTAAACACGTACCATAACAAATATCGCAATATAAAACTTACATACGGCTATAATAATCAAGCATGCAAACGATCCAGAAATCTCCGCCATAAAAGAACACATCAGGCAGTCCAAGTAGGGTCCATCAGTAGACATGACACAAAAACAGAAGAGCAATTGCAGATTTATAAAATAGAATAAATTCACCTCAAAAAAGACGATAGAGTAATCATGTTTTAGATATAGTCCTAATGTCGCACAATGTGCATTTTACGTAATAATAAATACACGACTAACATAGGTATACATGTGTCCATTGATGTATCCACACTCTATAAATATTACAATTATTTACCCAAAATAGTCAGGGGACTTCACTATCCATTCAACATAGACCATGCTACACAACAAGCTAAATAAAACTCACCGATAAACACGAACTTAAAATATTCATTTACCTAAAAGCACCCGCCACAAATGCCACATTGATATTTTTACATCACTGTATCATCCAATAAATATCACATACGGTTTGCTTACAAGTTTTCCACACATATGATTTTACTTATTTGACATTTTCCTATTTTTATTTCCCCGCTCCCCTAACTTGCCGTGTCTCAATTATTTGACTTTTGCCTATTTTGATATTATTATATATAATTTTTAGATAGCCAAAATAGAACAAAAAGAGAACTTACTCTATCCAAAAGAGAAGTTAACTACTTTATTTATAGAAAGACCGCTGGTCTACCCTAACATCTATATAGCCTGACGATTGACCATTCTTATCTAAATATCCCAGCGTTACTATTGCCTGCATTACCTGAGAGCGGGAAGATCTATCAACAGTCATTCTTATCTGAGACTCCCTGCCCTCAACCTTAAACCAGACTTGGCGTACGGTATTGGCTGGTAAAATAGCTTCCGATACCTTCAGCTTATGCTGCGAAAATTCAGACACAGCTTGCCCTAGAAAACTTAAAAATTGCCGATTTATGACCTCTTGTCCACCCCGAGTAGGTAATCCACTTTCGTCGCGAACCGCAACTGTAGGCGGGTTAAAATAATTCTGCTCAAACGTAACACCACTATCATCAACAAAATAAACTTTATTTCCAGAAGACCACTGAGCTACTGGCTGACGAAAAGTTAACTTAGCGGCTGAACGCGCCAAGAAGTCGCCCTCTATACGAATAGTTTTTACTTCAGGAGCTTTCTGTAAGAAAAACTGCCTCAAATCATTATTGTTCAGAAAAAACCTAAACCGCTCAGCTGGATGGGCATTATAATATTCGTTAAGAACGCTGGCGTATTTACTAGAGTTACTAGAGCTTTTAGCGTCAGGAGTCTGGACAGATACACTAATTGTCAGCTGAAACAATAAAAATACCACGACAGCCAGACACACTGCAGTTATAAATAACTTCTGCATCATATGACGACGTTTTTTTACTAGATTATGCGCCTCAAGCCGTTCAGAGGCCTCTAGCGGTGAAATCGTCTGGCGACTATTAAGAGTTCTGTTTCGGCGGTATGACTGTGTTGGTAGATTATCGTAATTCTCAGCCTGCCGACGAGCAGCAATCTCTCGACGGCTTAAATTTTTATCAGATTTCTTTCGAGAAAAAGATAATTTCACCTTCGCCTACCCTGTCTTCGTATAGTAGTCAGAATAATCTTCACCATATCTTTGGCCGCATCAGGCTTAGCAAACTTGCCAAAATTATCACCTAAGCCTTTAAGAATTTTCTGCGACTTCAATACGCCGATAATCTTCCGTGCCAAAATTTGATTATCCTTATCTAGCTCGTCCTCTGAGACTATCAAGGCAGCCAACGCATCCTGATACACCTTAGCGTTCTTTAACTGATGACCACCCGTCAGACGGCCATTAGGAATGATGATAGTAGGTTTATGAAGCGCAGCCAGCTCCAGAAGAGTAGTCGCTCCTGCCCTAGTTACAACTATATCTGCTGCTGCCAAAACTTCAGCCATACCATTATGAACAAAGGCTTGAAGACGCCATCCACTGCGCCTATCAGCCTGCTTAAGTATTTCTTCGTACTGCAGGTTTCCAGATATTAAAAACACCGAAGCCTCAGCTAAGAGATCTTCCCTGATTGCTAAAATTGCAGAATTAATACGCCTAGCACCCAGCCCACCACCAGTAACAACGACTAGCGGCCTGCTAATATCAAATCCTAATTTCGCTTTCAATTTTTGCCGCTCAGCCTCAGAATAAGGACGAAACTCTGGCGCTACTGGTATGCCAACATACGATGCTTTTTCAGGAGGATAATTGTAATATTCGAGGGGCGCACCAGTACCAATAGCTTTTGCAAATGGACTAAGTAAGCGATTAGTCAACCCCGGATGAGCATCAGAATCATGCAGGACTAACGGGATTCGCAACAGCCTCGCGGCATACCCTACAGGCAAACAAACGTAACCACCTTTTATGAAAATAACATCCGGCCGCCAGGCTATTAGCTTAAACAAGCTCTGAAAAAATCCAACCATCACCTTAAAACCGTCGCGCAAATTTGGGAATAAAATTGACGGATGTAGATGAAATGAGATGCTTTTTCCGTGATATCGACGCAATTTTCCAGCAATAATCAAATCGACTGGGATACTTTCATCGAACTTAGCAAAAATCCCACGTGCGCTGGCGCCAAATTTTTTATCACACCAAAAACGAAGCTCGTGATCACCAGTTTTCTGTAATTCTCTAAATACGGCTACCACTGGCGTAACGTGTCCGCCTGAGCCGCCGCCGACCGCTAAGATCTTGGCCACTTTCACCCTCCTCTAATGCTTTATGTGACGTATATTTGGAAATTTGGAAAACTAAACCCAGTGCTGCCGCGATAAACAACATACTTGTACCGCCATAACTTAATAATGGCAATGGAATTCCTGTAAGCGGCGCCAACCCCGTCATTGCGGCAATATTTAATATTACATGCGACGCGATCCAGCCAAAAATTCCCGCCACAATTAACCGCAACGTCACATTCGGAAGTCTCGCGGCTACGTGCAAAATTGATAGTAGCAACGCTGTAAATAGCGCCAATATAGCTATTAGTCCAACAAATCCAAACGTTTCTCCCATGACAGCAAAAATAGAGTCATTAGTCGCCTCTGGGAGATATCCTGTCGCCTGAACGCTTTTTCCAATTCCAAGCCCCAGAAGCCCGCCAGAACCAATCGCAATCCTGGCCTGCTGGATGTGATAATTCTTGTTCTCCTGACTACTCGTCCCTTTATGGCTATCGCCTTGCACGAAAGTCATCACGCGCTCAATTCGGTGTGGCGACGTAAAAATCATCACCAAACCACAAAGCGCAACAATCGCCAGAATCTTCTTGAAAATCTTCCAATCAATTCCAGCCACTAAAATCATTGATAAGATAATCGCTATCAACGAAATTCCCGTTCCCAAGTCTTTTTGTAAAAATACAATCATCAGCAGCGATAATCCGGAAATAATGCCCAGCGGAATGATAGTTTCTTGGATATCGTTCAATTTTCCCTGTTGCGAGCGACGCCCTAAAAATCCCGCCAAAAACAATAGCACGCCATATTTAAGTAACTCTGCCGGCTGAAAGCTACCTAATCCTCCCAGATAAAACCATCGATACGCGCCGTTGGTTTCTTGCGCAAACGACAAATGAAGTACCGCGCCCGAGAGAAATAGTAAAATACATAGCGCAAATCCAGCGTAAAGAATGTATTTTGATCTCTCACCAGTAAACCATTTGTACGGCGTAAAATAAAACGCAGAAAAAGCCACGACAGCAATAAGCACACTCGTCAGCTGCTTGCCAAAGAAATACGTATCACTATAATTCGTGCCATAAGCATAATTCATCACGTTAGCGCGCTGCGGTCCCAACGCATACATAACAATCAGCCCAAGTAGTAGCAAAAGCCCCATATAAAGCACAATTTGATACATCGGTCGGTGACTTCGAACCGGCTGAGCGATAGATTGACGATTTTTGGCGACCGAATTACGCAATATGACCTCCAGCGAGCGCCAGCATCACACCAATAAACGCCATCACGCAGCCAATAACCCAGAAGCGCATCGTCACTTTAGTTTCTGGCCAACCAATCGCCTCCAAGTGATGATGAATCGGCGCAGATAAGAAAATCTTTCTCTTAAACAGCTTCTTACTGACGATTTGAGCCAAGCTTGATCCCGCCTCAATTACAAATAGCAGACCAATCACAGGAAGCAAAAGCAAAGAGTCGGTCAGCATTGCTACAACACCTAAGCTGGCGCCATAAGCAAAACTTCCAACGTCACCCATGAAGAATCGAGCTGGATAAATATTGAACCATAAATAGCTCAAGAGTACTCCGACAACCGTAAAGCAAAATCCCGCCAACAGAACATGTTGCTGTAATAAAGCAATCACACCAAACGCACCAAAACTAGCACTTAGCAATCCGCCAGCCAGACCATCCATTCCGTCAGAGATATTAACGGCGTTACCGGTAGCCACCACTGCAAACGCAAATAGCGGAACAATCATCCACCCAATATTCATATCCCCCATGAACGGAACATGGAAGCTTGTCACGCCCAGTTTGGCAAAGAAAAACCAACCAAGAACTACGCCAATAAACGTAATCAGCACAAACTTCACTGGACTACGAAGTCCAGCCGCGCCGCCACCCAAACCACGTAGATTGATGATATCGTCAATTAGCCCAACAACTCCACCGCCAACCAACGCCGCCAGAGGAAGCCAAGTCTGTGCTCGGTCTAAATTGAAAAATATTGTCACCACGAAAATTGATATTACACCAATTATCCCTGCCATGGTTGGAATATTTCGCCGCAATTTTGCCGCTTGGAATTTGGCAAAAACCTTTAGCTTTTTCCCATCAGTACTTTCCGACCTTTGGCGCTTCCAAAAGCGATATCGATAAGCGAAAAACGTATAAATTGGCGTTAAAAACATCGCTAGTAAAAACGCGCCGACGCTCAGTAAAAACACGTGCGTCAATTCATTGGTCATTGTTTGTAAAGCTATTCCCATATTTATTCCTTTGGTGCTATTTTCATATAATCAATCATCCAGTTGGATATATCTGTAAAAATTGGTCCAGCGTGAAGATTTCCTTGCAAATTAATCCCCTTGCCTGGAGCCGCTACACGTACCATTATGACATATTCGGCACCGTTTTTTCCACCGCCATAACCAATATATGCAGCAATCGTTTCCTTCTGCGTATAAGCGCCATTGACCACCGTTTCAGAAGTACTAGTTTTTCCGCCGATTTCATAACCAGACTTGTCGCTCTTTGACAAGAATGAAGATCGGCGCGCCGTCGTTAGCATCGTTCGCATCTGCGATGACGTGCCGCCGCTTACGGTTTGGCGAATAACTTTATTTTCCGACGGTTTCAAATTGCCAGATTCGTCAATTGCACCAACGAGAACGGTTGGCTTATAGTATTGACCGCCATTAACTAGCGATGAAAATCCAGCTGCGACCTGAATCGTAGTCAAATTCATACTTTGCCCGTAAGTCATGGCCGAATAACGAACCTCATTTCCTTCAGCGCTATCTGGCGGATAAATATAACCCGAAACCTCACTCAGCTCAATTCCAGTTTTGGCGCCAAAGCCAAATTTATCGTGATAATATTCATACAAAGTCTGACGAGCCGGCAAATTAATCTGTGAACCATTTCCTAATTTTCGAATCGCAGTAATCGTACCAACGTTAAGAGAATTATTAAACGCTCCTTGAATCGTAGTAGTGCCGCTTAGACCCCTTAAAGCGTTACACATAGTCCGATCGGCAACCTTAATACAATCCGTGTTATTATATGTACTAGACGGAGCAACAGCCCCTTTATCTATAGCCGTAGCAAAGCTAAAAGATTTGATAATTGACCCCGGCTCAAATGGCACCATTGAAGCACTATTCATAAACACCGCCGCATTCTTTTGCTTATTAAACTCCGCTGGATTATATGTCGGGTAGTTTGCCAATGCTAATATTTGACCATTTTTGGGATTCATAATAACCGCACTTCCTTCAGTAGCATTTGCCGCCTCAATCCCCTTTTTAAGCGCCGACTCCGCCTGACTTTGAATATTTCGATCAACCGTCAACGCTAAATTATCGCCAGACTTTGCCTCAATTCGCATATTATTTTTTCCAACAGTGAGCGGCACATTTCTTACGTCAGTCACAGACTGCAATAGACCATCTTGCCCCTTCAATCGGTTGTTAAGCGAGCCTTCCACGCCATATTGACCTTCGCCCGCTACATTCACGAAACCTAAAACATGCGCGCCTAGCCCACCCTCAGGATAGCTCCTGACGGAACCCTGCTGATATAGCACCCCAGCAAAATTTTTCTCTTTTAATTTTTCTGCCTGAGTTCTGGTAATATTTTTTGCCAAAACTTCATATCGCGATTTTTTATTAGCCAAACGTTCAGCCGCCCCATCAGTCATCTCCCCGCCAGCAATCTCCCTCAGGCTCATAATAATCTGGTTCCGCTCTTTATTATCAACCGCCTGAGGATCCGCAATCACCGTGTAAGTCGCTTGGTTTAGAACTACTGGCACTGGCGTTTTCCCGTCCATCATATAAATTTTCCCACGCTCTGCAGGAATAACAAACTGACGCTGCTGACTAGCACGAGCCAGCTCTGTGTATTTACCATATTGCAGAATCTGCAATTGAAATAATCTCAACACAAAAGCCGCCATCGCTACGAGTAAAACGATGGCCAAATAACCAGTTCTTGAACGAATAATAAGCCGCTGCATACTGCTTATTTTATTATATCACTTATTGAGCATAACGCGTTTCGGTTGTAGTCATGGCTGAAGCAACATTGCTATTCTTCACCTTTTCTAACGCTGTCAAGCGCGCATTCTGGACTTCCAGTTCTGACTTTTTTGCGCTAAGTTCAGTAATCTTTGCGTCTAAATTTTGAGCTTCATAGCCATAAGCTGATAATCGTGTCGCCTGGGTTAGATAAATCAAGCCCAGTACTGTAATCATCAATGCCACTAGCACTGTATGAGCGACAGGACCAAGTTTGACCTGAGACTGAAAACGTGTCGAATTCTGATTGCGGCGCATTTGGCCATGTGAGCGTCGTGAAGTAAATGTGGTGGTGTTTGTCATTTGTCTCTATCTTTTTATTTTTATCTGGTTTATATTGACATAATAAACCAGCCCGCCCGCTACAGACAGGCTGGTTTTTCTAAGGTATATTCCGGAATACGCTTTAGTTTAGCCGCGGCGTACTGAAACAGTCTCTGCCTTGTCTGTATTCTGGAATTCTACTTTGATGTGGATTGGCATATTGCCTCCTTCTTTTTGTTTTATTTTTTCACGGCGTAGCGAAATTTTGCACTTCGACTACGCGGATTGTGAACATCTTCAGTTCCAGACACTGGTTTTTTCTCTGGGACAATTAGCTCGGCTTCATATCCAGCCATCGCCTGCTCCGAAAAATAACGCTTAATCAATCGATCCTCCAAGCTATGAAAGCTAATTATTCCTACTCGCCCACCCTTATTAAGTAAACGTGGCAAAAGTGGTAATAATTCCTCAATCAGCCGAAGCTCGCGATTGACCTCAATGCGCAGTGCCTGAAAAGTACGAGTCGCAGGATGATGTTTCATGCTACCGCGACCAACGGTTTGCTTGATCAGATCAGCCAGTTCGGTCGTCCCCTGAATCGGTCTGGCGCTAACAATTGCCTGAGCAATCCGCCTGGCCCGCCCCAGGTTCTCCTCACCGTAACGAGTCATCAGCCGCGTCAGCTCATCAACCGAATACGAATTGACGATATCCGCTGCTGTCGTTTCCATCCGATTGTCCATCCGCATATCCAGCGGCCCATCAAACCGAAACGAAAAACCTCTCTCTGCTCTGTCAAGCTGCGGTGACGACACCCCCAAATCAGCCAAAATCACGTCAAATGTACGTCCCTGCTTGACCAAATCCTGCGCCGCACTCACAAAATCCTTATGAATCAACGTCACGCCTTTTTCGGCCAAATCACCCAATGTCTTAATCGCGTTTTCATCACGATCAACCAACACCGAGTCCAAGTAATTATCCGTTCTTTCTAAGAATGCCCTGGCATGGCCGCCATAGCCAGCCGTTAGATCGAGGTACGCCTCGCCCTTGGCTGGCTGCAGCTTGCTAAGGGTTATCTCTAAAAGTACGGGAACATGAATCGGTTCGCTCACTTGAAGCGCTTCCGACTGTGGTGGATGTTCTTTAATACTCATCATTGCTTTATTGTAGCAGTCAGGTGCAAGATTTTCGAGATTTATTTCCGTACAGCGATTGCAGCCCAAGCGACCTTGAGTCGCCTGGCGCGTAAAGAGGAGTAAATCTCGACAAATCGCCGCGGCTGACACCACAACGTATAGCAATGCTCGAGATCACCTAACTGGATATTTAATTCTGGCTTTTTTGTATTTGTGTTCTGTTTGTTTTTGTTGTCTTAGAGTGGAAAGTTATTGATTGTCAGTAACAACCATGTTTTCCAAAGAGACTTATGTGTGAGGTGGAGTTTTTTGGGAGGTGTTTTAAGGAATGTGCGTTGCCGTTTTTAATGTGGAGCAAATTGCCACACGCCATTTTCAAATACCCAGATAGTTGATCTCGAGAGGTTTTAATTGTTAAGGTGCTTAGCTAATCTACTATTCCGCATTTTCAGCCGCTATTAGCCGAAAATATTCCCCTGCTCGCACAGCAACGACTTCTCTATCAATTCCAGCGTAGTCGAGCAAATGCTGCTCAATCGTCACTCGTCCTTGTTTTTGGTCGAGTGCTGATGCGGTTTTGCCACGGCGAAACTTAACATTCAGGTCAGCCACGCGTTCATCTAGGATACTTCCAGTTAAAGCGCTCTCCACTTCCCGATCCCAAATTTGCTGTGGATATAAGTGAAGATATTTGCCAAACCCGCGAGTTAGTACGACGCCTGATGCAAACTCTGCTCTGAGTTCGGCTGGAATCGTCAAGCGCCGCTTGTCGTCCAACTTTCGCTCAAAGTAATCTGTCTGCACGTCGTCCTTCCTCCGTGGTAGATTAGTTGTTTTTTTATAGTGGATGTTTGTTTTTCGTTGGTGATTGCCATCAACTTTCGTTCCACTGACTCCACTATACTACCCACAACTACCCACTTGCAAGCCCTTTTTATGACTTTTTACCCATTTTTGCGTCAACTAAAAACTTTTCCACATTTTTGTGGAAAAGTCTAGTGTTGATACAAGTTGAAGCTACGCTACGGTATCTTCCCCAAAATGTTTCTGTAACCGTATCCTAATCGAGCCTCCGTGACGTCCAAGTTTTTTACTAAGCTGCTCAATAGTTGCACCTTGTATAAAGTCTTGCTTGAGAATGTTATCGTCGGCTTTTTCCCACGGCATGTATGCTTTCGGGTGGGTTTCGCGCATTTTGGCAATTTTTTGCTGCCAGCTGCCGGACTGAGACTTCTTGCCAGATTTTTTCGGCGTTGACTGCGCCCGCTTCATGTCCTCCAGTATTGGACGATAATGCTTGGCCGCTTCACTACTTGCTCGCCGCAACACCTCGTCAATCGCTAACGCATCTGGCGAAATTTCCAACGCCTTGCGGTTAATGCCGTAAAGATATAGATTTTCAAGATCACGCACCCGGCTCAAGGCCACATAACCCATACCTTCAACAAAGGCCTTTCTCAGGTCAATTTTTGCCGCGTCAAGCGTCATGCCCTGGCTTTTATGCACAGTGATAGCCCACGCCAGGCGCAGTGGTACCTGGGAAATACTGGCGCGCCTACGCTCACCGTCACGCAATTCCCACACATCCGGCACCATCGTCACTCGACGACCATTCCGAAACTCAACAACAGGATATTCCGTCAGCGGCTCAAAATCCACCACCGTGCCGATGCTACCATTGGCGTACAATTTCTGCGGCGAATTTTTCACGGCCATCACCAACGCACCCAACTTCAACACGAGTTCGTTCGGCGCCAGCACCGACCGCTGCAAGTTCTCGACGTACACTTTCGAGCCAGTCGTCGTCTGCTGATACCTTCGCTCCTCGCCTACTAGCTCAGCCAATTTCTGACTATTGATGGCGTCAACATCAACATTGACGGTGTGCAGTTCGGTGATATCACCATCAGGCAGCTCGACTTCAGTCCGCGCCAGCAGCGCCTCGGCATGATGCCGCCTAATATTGTCATTCCTCAGCGCCGTCAAAATCTCCAGCAGCTGCTCATCATTTTGCCGATATTGCCGCTCCAGGTACAGCACCGCTGGCTGCAATTCCTGCCACGCTTCCGAATACACCACGAAACCGCCGCCCTGCTCGCCCGGACGATTGATCGGCGGCAATTGAAAAAAATCACCGCTCATCACTAGCTGCACACCGCCAAACGGCTGGTCGTTTTCCCTGACACCACGCAGCACCCGGTCAACCATGTCCAGCCGAAAATCATGCAGCATGGAAATCTCATCAATCACCAGCACATCAGTCTTGGTAATCACCTCACGCCGCGTTTTTGACAGCCGATCAAAAAAATTGTTCGCAAGGTGATCGCTGACGCCAATACCGCTCCAACTGTGAATGGTATTGCCGCCTAAATGCGTGGCCGCCAAGCCCGTTGTCGCTGTTACCGACACCTTTTTACCCTGGTCACGCGCCTGTGCAATAAATGTATTCAACAGGTGCGTTTTGCCGGTGCCAGCCGCACCCGTCAGCAGCGCTGACCGACCGCTCATCAAAATCGCCAGCGCCAATTCTTGATCCATACTTAACCTCGCGGCGGTTCGCCCTCAGGCTCACCCAGCAGTTTTTTCGACTTAATTTCGTAGCGCTTGCCAGTAATTTTGCTCTCAATGTAATCCTCATTGATCAAGTTCACAAACATATCCAGATCATTGCCGTCCATAATGATAATCGCACCGTTATCATCGCTCATCAGCTCTAGTTGCATCTCGTCAGCATAGTCCAGCACCTGCTCTTGCCTGACCTCGCCGATCTCCAATTTCTGTAGTTTATTGATGGTCTTTTTGCGTTCCTTGACCAGCGCATTCAGGTCCAAGCCCTCCGGGAAACTCAGTTTATATTGCTTTTCAATTTCCGCCATTTTCTTATCAGCAATCACCTGCTTCTTATATTCATAGCCAAACATCCGCTCAAATTTCGAAGGATTAAAGGCAAATATATCCTGACCGATGATCAGCACCTGGTTATCATCTGGCACCTTAAAGCCAACTTCCGCCTTAAACGCACCAAACTTGCCGTCAGAAAACTCCCACGCCAGCGCGCTTTTGAGCGTCTGCCCCTGCTGAATTAACTTAACCGTATAAAAGATTTTTTCTGGATCATTCGGATCAGTAAACCGCGCTATCACGCCTTTCATTCGCTTAAACTCATGCTCAGTTTCCGAAAACTCCACAATGTCGCCGCGCTCATGCTCAATCAAATGAATTAGAGTTTCCGCCCGGCCAACCTTGGCGAGATCCGTCCGCAGCAATACGTTGTCTTCGGATTCGCTCAGTTCATAATCCCGCACACTAAGGCCAGTGCCCGCCCCCAAATTAACTTGATTGATATAATCAAACAAAAATAGCGGCCGGAGCTGCTGCTCGACATCACCCTTCAAGGGCATAAAATACGGCGTGTAATTTTTATTAAACAAGAACAACTCTATCTGTAAATCGTTCTTTTTCGCATCAGTTTGATTCGCCCACAAAAAAATATCAGTCGTTTCCCTCACTTCTTCCATTTTCCTAGTATAGCAATTTTTATCAGATGTCGCTAGCTGTTATTTTGTCAATCTTTCGCCTTCACGCGCTCGGTTGGCCCACTCATCAGCCAGCTCATTCCCCTCGTCGCCCTCATGGCCGCGCACCCAGCGGAGCTCCGCCTGCGAATTTGAATATAGCTCATACAGTTCTTGGACAATATCCAGATTTTTAATCTCGCCACCCTTTTTCGTCCAGCCGCGCTTTTCCCAGCCCGGCGCCCACTTGGTAACAACATTAATCCAAAACTCGCTGTCAGTATAAATCACGCACGGCGCGCCATTAGCATCCTTCAGTGCCGCAATTAGAGCCTTACCCTCCATGCGAATATTAGTAGTATCGCCGTCCTCTGACCCCAAAATATAAGGCTGAAGATCACGAATAACCGCAAACCCGCCTGGACCGGGATTTGGCGAAGCAGAACCATCAGTATAATACGTCGTCATTATCCCTATTATAACACTTACTGTACTCGCTTACGGTAGAGTATATTTGGCGCAAACATGACTGAATATACACCACGGATGATAGCCGTCAATGCAGTTTTACCCATTGCCCTTGAGATTGGGTTGCCCTCACCGTATTCCATATGCTTCACGCGCTTGTGTAGCTTCTGCAGCCAACGCAACGAATCATTGCCGTTGTTCTTATACACTGCGTGGCTTGTAACGTCTGTTCTTGCTAATTTTCGGTCAAGGTCAGTCATGATCTGCACTTCTACTGGCAACCCCTCAGGACCAACGAGCGCCGAGGCCCTCGAGACACGGTAGGGTGTTTCTTCATCCCTCAGTTCCTGATTTACGACTGCTTTATTTGCCGAGGACAAAGCACCATGAACCGTGTTGACGTATGTCGAGTCGCCTTGTACATAAATCGGCTGGCTAACACCATCACCTGAGCGTAACAGCAGATTGTCATTGGCAGTTATGGTGTCCACGAATGATGAAAATACCTTGGCAAGGTCTTCTGTCTGCGATGCGTGAATGTCTGCAATCTCCTCATCCCGCATCTCATAGTGATGATTTCTATCAAACGTATCGTCACCCGCGTTGCAAATCACAAGAAAGGCAAACGCGTCCATGATATCATACCCCTCACCCTTCACCGACATTTTCTTTGCGGTTGAGCCGATGGATTTTTGTCGGAATAAAACTCGACGCGACGCACCAGCTATAGGTATCGTCAACTCAGCAAAACGGCAATTAACACCGCTATACACTTCATCTGATGTTTCATTAACGATCCAACTCACTTCTGGCTTTTCAGACAAACCAAACATCTGCATCGCCAATTCTGCTGGGTCTTTTTCGGCATTCGTACGATACGCTTCAACGGCTTTGTCGATGATGTCTTCGCGCCCTTGCCCACGCAATCGATAGATGTTACAGGTGCTGGCCATTTCTGCAGCCATCGCGTCATAACCAATCGCTTCCAAAAATGGACAATAAAATGATTCTGCTTCAAGAATATTGCGCAGCTGCTGTGAATCCTGCTTGGGCGGATTCTTGAGATTGTCCATCATTTCTGCTACTTTGATGACCAGAGATTCAATGTTCACCTCTCCTGCCAATTTTTCCAGCGCAGTACCGCGGATCTCCGGCATACCCATACGCCAACCAGCCACGTTCACCATGCCTTCATATGATGAATCCATGATTTGTTCTTTGTCGTGTGCACTTATCCCATTTGACTGATGCTTGATAGCCTCTCGGTAATCACGAGCTTCCATACCGATAACCACCTGGTCGTGCATATAGTCAATGACTGATTTGTCTGAGTCCTCAAGCTGAGCGATATATTCTTTCCAGCCTTCTTGCACACGGTCCGACAGTTTCGCCCTCTCATCAGTCTCGCGGTGTAACGTACGCC
This sequence comes from uncultured Candidatus Saccharibacteria bacterium, assembly GCA_947095985.1. Taxonomy (GTDB): domain Bacteria; phylum Patescibacteriota; class Saccharimonadia; order Saccharimonadales; family Saccharimonadaceae; genus Nanosynbacter. Next base: position 14,447 of record CAMUPZ010000001.1, read on the forward strand.
CAGGAATATCGTGCAACAACATAGCATCAGCCATCGCGCGACGCCTTTCAGGGTCAAGTGTCTTGCAAAATGTTGAAAGTATCTTCAAAGAGCGATACGCGTGACCGATCGCATCTCCCTTCTCTCTGTCAACATCCGCTTCGAGCACGCCAACAAGCTTCTGTGCTTCAGGGCTCGGATACCAACTCTCAGGAATATCATGTTTCAGCAGGTCCAGATGCGCAGCATCCGTCTGCCTTTCCTGTGTTGAAGTCGACGCACTTGAATTTTGTTCGCGCATAACCTGCTTATTATAACACACAAAGCTTTAAAAATCAATAGTAAGCTTAGGCAAAATAAATCCGCATCAGCTCGCGTGCCACCCTGTCGGCATCATGGCGAATTAGGCTACGTTGAGCTGCCAGCGGGTCGCTGCCGGAATTTTTATTCACCCAAGCAGTATCAGCAATCAAGCGCTTGCCCGAGGCATAATAATGCTTCTTTTTCAACAAATCCTTATCCCACTCCACTAAATATTCACCGTCATGAGCATATTTTTTAATCAAATCTTCTGGCGGACGATGATCGTTATATAACACATAGTCCATATTCACTCCTGAAAATCGCTCAATTTCATCCGCAAAATCCGCCACGGTAAAACCATCAGTCTGTGTTGGCTTAGTCACTAAATTACAAACATAGACCTTCTTCGCCTTCGTCTCCGCCAGCGCCCTAGTTACTCCGCGCACCAGCAACGCTGGAGCCAAGCTACCATACAGCAGCCCCGGCGCAATCACCACCAAATCAGCATCTAAAATCGCCTGACGCGCCCTTGGGTTAATGCCGGCTGGCGGCTTCAATTCCAGCCACGGACGCTCACCGCGCGGGATTTGCAATGACTCAGCCGCGTGCTGTCCGTTAACAATTGTGCCGTCTTTTAGCTTAATCGACATCGTCGTATCATCCAGAGTAATCGGATATACTCGCCCGTTTACACCCAGAACTTCACTCGCCAGCTCCACTGCCTCGGCAAAACTCCCTGTCATTTTCTCCAGAGCTGCCATGAACAAGTTGCCAAATGCATGTCCCTTCATACTGCCTTCGTCAAATCGATAATTAAACAAGTCGCGTACCTTTGGCGAAGTACTCAGCGCCACCAAGCACTGTCGAACGTCGCCCGCAGGCAAAACACCCAGTTCATCACGTAACGCTCCGGTTGAGCCGCCATCGTCAACCATGTTAACTAGCGCCGTAATACTATGCGTATATTTTTTTAACCCAGAAAGCAGCGTAAAGCTTCCTGTTCCACCGCCAATAACTACAACTTTTACCCCAAAATAATCGCTATTCGAACTACTAGTCATCATGACTTGAATTATAACACCTTGATGCAATTACACCAATGTACCTTTTGGTAATGCCCATTCTAAAAATGGCTGCTGCTGACAATTGACAGCATTAATTATATGTGTAGCAATTTTAGCTGGGTCATTGAAGAATACATAATCAGTCGGTAAATCCCGACCGTTCCAAAACGGCGTTTTCATAGCACCCGGTAGAAATAGCGCAACTTTTACTGGTAATTTCTGTTCATCCGCCTGCATTCCCAAACTGCGCGCCAGCCCCGCCTGAGCGTGTTTGGTGGCCACATATACAGCCTCATCAGAGCGCGCCTTAATGCTGCTGGTTGACCCAATAACCGTTAAAACTGATTTACGATTCTGAACCAGCATCTTACGCCAAGCCCATTGCACCAGAGGTAAAGCGCCAGAAAAATTCACCTCCGCCATGGAGCGAGCGTCTGGCTGATCTTCAAAATTTCCGCGCCAGCCATAACCTGCCGCCCAGACAAATTGCTCAATATCATCACCATTTAAAATCTGCTCAATTCGCGAAAAAGACGCCTCCACTTGATCTGCATAATAAACGTCCAGAGGAAAACCTTCACCATGTTTTTGCGAGTCGTGAGTTTTGCCTAACACCAATACTCGCTCGCCACGTTTACGCAATTGCTTAGCCATCTCCAGACCAAGCCCGCTCGTCCCACCAAGAATAATATGCATATGGTTATTATAACAACGACAATGTTAAATGTAAATTAATCCTCTGAATCTTGGCCAGGCTTCTTCCAATTCTTCGGCCGAAAATTCCATAGTAGAATCAAGTTTTGGTAAAGGAATTTCTAGGCAAAGTCCGACAGCAACAGCGGCTACTCGCCTCATAAAATACTCAGCTTTATTTGAAGAGAAGTAGGTATCGCCCCCCCTAAATCTCCCCTTTAATCCCCCAGCAGAAGATATACCAAGCTCATCCCGCCAACTGCGCAACTCAGTCCTATCATAAGGGAATTCATATGGCGATTCTATAGACGTGGATCGACTAGCAAGATGCTTCTCAGCCAACGCTTTGTGTCCCATACATTTACCACTACGACTAGCCAATAATATACGCATATCAAAAACATCGTCCCTGATTTTTAAATCCGTCAATAGAGTAAAAAGTGAATTATTATCAACCTCACCATTAATAAGACTATCAATTTCAACTCTGGCACCGTAATTCTTAGATTTTTTCATATATTAAACCTTAGAGATATGCTACGGTCCTGTAACTACCCTCTTAATATCTCCCCATTCTCTGCCAAAATCTACATTGCCATGAAAACAAGAAACCAACTTGTCTACTTCACCCGAGGGAAAATGCTTAGTGGGAGACTTCCTGAGTTTTTCTAATGATAATCCCGAACAATGCAAAGCTACAACCCCAACACGCAGGGCGACTCTAACAACCTCCAAACTCTGATTATTTTCAAGAGAATCAGGAACAAAAAGCTTGGTTGGTATCAATCTATAAATTCCGCTGCGTAACATAGGATCAGCCAACAGCCAACCACTCACCTCCACATTCTTGTCTTCGATACCCAGACATTCTGAAATAGATACTCGCGCCTCAGTCTCACCAACTCCACGGACCTTCTCTATCAAATTGCCGTGACTACGGACATCACCCGCCCTCCTGGCAAACGTCATAGACGCATTTACAGTACCGTCATCCCCCAAAGACCAATCGCCATCATAAACTCCTATCAAACGCCAACTTCCAACAGAATAATTTCCCTTATTATCGCCGGAATCAATAAAATTAACCTTAAAAGATACGCCACCTTTAAGACTTTCCATGATTTATATTCTATACTATTATATTATAAAAGTCAATGCTACTCTACTGGCTAACTCTTTAAGCTACATAGCTCCTGCCATTTCATATGCGCCCCATAGGCTCGAGCTGGCGCATCCACTTCACTTTTCTGAAGCAATAGCTCCTCAGGATCGATAAACATCACTTCGTCACCCTCTTCACCCGGCGCAAAGTCAAAATTCTCCGGCCAGACACGACAATAAAAACAGATTTGATTAGCGTCAATCCGCTCAATATACATCTCGTCCGACGCATCAAAAAGCTGATAGCGCAAATCGCCTTTATAGCCAACTTCTTCGTACAACTCGCGTTTCAGCGATGATTCAAAATCCTCATCATAATCCATGCCTCCGCCCGGCAAATCCCAATACGTCCGATTGATTTCCTTAACAACCAAAATCTGCCCAGCGTCGTTATAGATGAGAGCTTTGAGCGAGATACGGTATAGGTAATCATGGCGAGTCACTCCGACTGAATCTTGCGTTACGAGATGCCCGTTGGTGAGTTTTGTCATAGGGACAATTATAACACTTTTAGTCTAAACCCAGCGTAAGTACCATCGTGCTTATATGCCTCCTCGCCAAGGAACGCCGGGATAGTTTGCAACGTATCGTTATAGACAAAGTTTTTAAGACCGACTGTATCTTTTTCTTCCTCGGGTAAGATCTTCCCCGTCATTTTATAAAAAGTTCGCTCTTGGTCAACCGCCTCCTCGTCCAAATATCTTGCTATGTCGGTGCATATCTGCTCGTACAGATCATCGTTCAGATGCGAATTTGGCACTTCATAAGCCACGAAATTCGACACCACCGTCGTGATATCATTTAATGGCGAGACCACTAAATTATCTTTTATGGCACTAGCATTGATAAATCTCTGCACTACTTCATTATCTTTATCTGCCGTTATCAAAATATCTGGCTGTTCGGTAGTGGTCGTATGAAAATCCAATACCAACTCCGGCTTCAGTAACCGAATCCGCTCCTCAATAATCTTCGCACGCCGACCCTCATAAGTATCTAGACTAAGCCCATAACTCCTATTTAGGTCCGATTCGGTATACCGCACATTCTTTGCGTAAGCGCGCGGATTAGCTATGATGAACTCTATATTTTCCAACAATTTAGACCGCTTGGCGAGCATATACGCCAGCACATTTGGACCTAATAATTCATTACCGTGGGTGGAAATTATTGCGAGTATTTTTGTCATATAGCTATTATTCTATGCTGTAAAAACAAATCTGCCAACAATATATGCGCTATTTATTGTATATTATTATAGCTTTATACAAAAAATTTTGACCATCAACATATACCCTCTTCATACACCTTATTATACCAAAAACCTCGACGGGGACGAACCCAAGTCGAGGTGCTGTGCTTATTATATTAGCAGAGATCTCGCGCTTCAGCGATTATTCAACAGTCTCGTCATAATCCATACCGCCGCCTGGCAAATCCCAATACGTCCGCCCAACCTCTTTGACAATCAAAATCTGCCCAACGTCTTTGTAAATTAGCGCTTTGAGCGAGATATTCATCCTATATCTTTCATTATTTTATCTGTCTCTAGTAAGATTTTAATAATGCGCTGATAGTGGTCGATATCGTTCGCAGTCAATACACGACCCCTTCTATCTTTGAGCCACTTTTGCGCCGGCTGATAGCCACCAATGTAAAAATTCCATGCCAGTTCTGGGATATTGCCAAAATACTGACTATTGTTAATAAAGACTTGGTCACCATCGCGCACCACTTTCTCCACTACGTTATCACCAATCTTAGGAAAAGTGGTATCATAATCACCAATTTGTAACGCTTTCATTAAGTGTAATTGACGCAGCTGACCACCCAACTCTGCTTTGCGCCAAAATTCCGCCCATGACTCCGGTCGTGGCACGCGTGGAAAATCAGTTTTTAAGAATTCTTTATATTTCTCGCGATAGCTTGGACTGTGTAGCGATGCATAAATATAGTCAAAAATATCTTCAGGGTAAACTTTGCGCGACTCTTCAGTTGGCTGCTCAACTTCGGAGAATAATTGTTGTAATTTTTCGACATCAAAATTCGCCCGCCGACCATCTTCGCTTTCGAGGATAAAGAGCGGAAACTGACTAGATATCTCCGAGGTTTTATTAGATACATAGCTTGATTCCATAATAGCATCAGAAGCTAAAACATGATGAAAACCGTCATTAGTCTTCTGTTGGCGGCAGGCACCGATACTGATATTTTCATCCTGCTTTAGATAAAGCGGCGCCACCGATTCAATCCCTTGCATACCCGGGCGAGACCAGCTTCTTGACTCAGAAATCGAATCTATGGCAAAAACCGACGGCGAATCTTCACTTAAACCACGCTTAAAGATCATCGCGATATTCTCCTCGCGGCGCAATCGGTGTGTGTGTGTGTGTGTGTGTGGCTCGCTACGCTCGCCAATCATGTTCTTCATTACTTTTTCTCTGGACCTCTCAATTACACTAGCGTCATAATAAACACATCTTTTATCAAAAGGTCGGTAATTCATAGGAACGATATATTTCTCATCAAGTACAGCATTCTGCAAACGATCGTAAACTTTACCCCTAGAATAAGACTCTTTATATCTAGTTATTTTTCTTAATAAATTACTGCTGATTTCATCTACTAAGATATCATCCTTACCTGTCACAATCCCCACCGAATTCACAGGCATTAACTCGTTCAACAGAATGCCCTTTTCATATTCCTCTTGGCCTTTCGTATCTTTTGCAACAAAATAAAGCATCTTTTGGTCAAGATTTATCTTTTTAAAAGTAACTTCCGTACCTAATTGGTTAAACTTGTCTTGGCGCAGACCAAATATGTCTTGATAATAAACGTCAGCAAACTCGGCTTGTTTGGTATTGTTTTTAACCGCAATCATAATACTGACACCTTGCATAATATCAAAAACATTTTCGTCCTTACTGCCGTCTGGGGTCGTCTCTCGTTTTTTAGCATTACCGTGGAGATTCACCACGAAAATCTTGTCAAAAGTTCTAGCCAAATGCCAGCGCATGCCGCGAAAAGTTGGATTGTCCAAAAACCCATTGTTAGTAATCATTCCTACAATACCAGAACCATTACGTTCAATCATATCTTCAGCAAAAGCAATAAATTTTACATAGTCATCATTAAGCCACTTAGGATTACGTTCTTTTAGTTTTTGCAATCCACCTGGCTCAACTTTGTATTTATTAACCAAGGAATTCGCATAATCAGTCTTGTTATTACTTTCGGCAGAATACGGTGGATTACCCATCACTACCATCACTGGCTTCTCACTCTTCACTTCAGCAGCCAAGCGCGACTCTTCGGTTACTGCCCCTGTCAGGCCAAGACTAAACAGATCTGGCTGTACTGGAATCCCCTCCTCTAGCGTATTGGTCAGAAAAACATTAAGACGAGTCTTTAGCTTATTGACACCAGTTTCGCGCAACATCATAGCTAGTTTCAGGTGCGCTACTGTATATGGCGCCATCATCAGCTCGAAGCCAAACAAACGCGGTATTAAATTATCGTTAGCGTAGCTTGGCCATAAGCCAGCTTGCCCACTTTGAAAGTTTTTTTCATAGATATATCTGATGGTCTCATTCAGAAATGTCGCCGTACCAACTGCCGGATCAAGGATTTGCACTCGTGACTCTACAATGTCTCGCGTTAGACGATCCTTCCGCTCTCCTTTTTTACGCCATGGCTGCGTAGCAACCGTTCGCGTTATCGTATCGCTACTCGCAAGCCCCTTCGCAATCCTAAATTCAGTTTTAAGCAACTGGTCAATCTGTCGAACGATAAACCGAACTACTGGGGTTGGTGTATAGTAAGCACCCATCTTTTTACGTTCTAGGCTGTCATAGCTCTGTAGAAAATCCTCATAAAAGTGAATAATTGGATCTTTGGTATCACAAGCATTATTGTCTGCAATGCGTAGATGACGATGGACAATATTCCGTACATCACTGACGCTAAAAATTTCGCATAACTCGTCAACAATTTTTGCAAGTCGCTTGTCAAAGCCCGTACCAGCGATATGATCGAAAAAATGACGCAGGAATGGATTGCTTGCTGGCACTAGATCACGCGCCTCACTACGAGTAAAGTTTTCTGGCGTGTCGTCACCGTATCGCGCTACAAATAGTCCATATACCAATGTTTGAGCATACATATCGGCAAATTTCGTTTCATCAAGGTCATGCACAAGTAGCCGCTTCATCATTTCATAAATCTTTTCAAGTTCATGCGCTTCTACGTATTCGCTTTTGAGGTAGATCTCCACATTATCACGAATACGCCGAGCCTTACCTCCCATAATCTGCGCAAGACGACGGCCACTTTTGATACTCTCTGGTGGCAAATCCAAAAATGCTTGTAGTTCACGTAACAAGCGCTCGCCGTTTTCGGGCTGAAGATGCAGTTTGCCTTGTTTTACACAACCAAGACTGACTGTCTCATATTTCTCACCATTCTTATAAAACCGAAACTCGAGATAATCTGTCAAAACAAGATTAGTATAGCCAGCATATCGCTCCATTTGGTTAGTTTTCTCAGTTTTATCAAGATTTACCGTGATGTCTTTTGCTTCAGCATAGCCACGAATAATTGAGTTGTTTGACTGCTTCAAGAAAATAAAGTCTGGTGCACCATGCTCTGAATGCTTTGGATCATTCACAGCGACCACGTCATCAAAAGTCTCCATAAGGCGCTGCAAAGCAGGTCGATAAGCATGTTCTATGGCATGACCACTGTGAAATTGACGCTTTACTTCAGCAAGATAATCATGTATTTGCTGCATACTATTACCCTAAAAGCCTGTCCATACTTACTCTCCTCTGCTCCGTCGTATCCCGCTCACGAACAGTAACGGTGTCATCTTCCAGCGTCTGAAAATCGATAACCACACAGTGCGGGGTGCCGATTTCGTCTTGGCGGCGGTAGCGTTTGCCGATATTGCCGTTGTCGTCCCACATCACCCGGCCGGGGTTAATTTTGGCGAGGCTCGCGTAGACTTCACGGGCTTTTTTCACCAATTCTGGCTTGTTCTTGAGTAGTGGCGAGACGGCAAATTTGACTGGCGCTAAGTGCTCTGGCAACGCCAAATACACCCGCTTTTCACCGTTTTGCTCGTCCTCACGGTACGCACCCGACAACACCGCCATAAGTGCCCGCTCGACACCAAACGACGGCTCGATGACGTGCGGAACAAATTTTGTGTTCGTCCCCTTGACGGTGTATTCCATGCTTTTGCCACTGACCCGTTGAATGTTCATCAGATCAAAATCGGTCCGGTAGGCGATGCCCATCAACTCCTCGCGACCAATTGGATAATCGTACTCAATGTCGATCGTCTTTTTGCTATAGTGCGCCCGATCCTCCGCCGGCACGTCCAGCTCGTGGATGTGCTCTGGTTTCAAGCCCAGTTCTGCCAAAAACGCATGCGTCGCCGCCAGCAATTCATCAAACGCCTCCTGCCAATACTCAGGGTTGACGAAGTATTCAATCTCCATCTGCTCAAACTCCCGAGAACGGAAAACAAAATCTCGCGGCGCAATTTCATTGCGAAATGCCTTGCCCTGCTGAGCAATTCCAAACGGCAAGTCTGGATAAAAACTATCAACAACGTTTTTGAAATTGGTGAAGATTCCTTGGGCTGTTTCCGGGCGAAGATAACTTATAGAAGTTGGATTATATTGCAACGCATATATCGTCTTACCTTTTGGTACTATAGCCCCCTCTACGTCCTTACCTATTTCAATTGAATCTCCACCAGAAGGTCCAACAAAAGTTTTAAACATCATATTGAACATGCGCGATTTACTCAAAGGATTACCGTCGGGGCTTTTGATACCCTTCTCCGCAATCAACTTGTCCATTTGCTCCATCGTCAAGCCATCCGCGTCAATTCCATTGTCTTTAAGGATATGATCCGTACGATAACGGCGGTGATTGACCGTATCTTCGCACAGCGGATCGACGAACGTATCGACATGACCACTGGCCTGCCAGACTTTCTGATTCATCAAAATCGCCGCATCAATACCGTACATGTCGTCGCGCTCGTCAACAAACCGGCGCCACCACAAATTCATGATATTACGCTTCAGCTGCACGCCCAGCGGACCGTAATCCCACGTACCGCTCAGGCCGCCATACACATCTGACCCCTGATAAATAAAGCCGCGACGCTTACACAGGCTGATAATATCTTCCATTTTTGCTTGACTCATCAAAAAACCTTTCTCCATGTTGGCAACATGGCGATTCACAATTATTACCTACAGTATACCATTTTTGACGGTAATATTACACCGCCGCGTGTTGCCGCACTGCCAGCCAGCAATCATTGACCACCTCAGTTATCCCGCCAATTTGCGCCACATTCGCTAGCGGTTTCGCTTGAATGAGCCGAAGCAGCTTGATGGCGTCCGCCGACAAGTCGCCCTGCTCCGCTGGCCGCAAGCCCTTTTCTGTACTGTCGTACATATATTTTTTATCAGGCGACAACGCCTGAGCCGCCACATCGGTGCGCAGATTCAACTCATCGCCCAGCAGACTGGCATATTGCATATAAAACCAGGTTTCAATAAGCTTTTGGTTAACTACCGGATTATTTAATTGCTCTAGCACCTGACTTAGCACAAAATACCATTCCGGCTCGTCAATATTTTCACTCGCCGCCGACACCAGCTTCATCGCCGCATAAGCAAATTGCATCCGCTCGTAATCTTCCAAAATATGCCGATAAAACGCCGCCAGCCGCGCCGAGGTCAACAATCCCAAATCTCCGCGTCCGGAACGAATCACCACGTCACAAATCGCAAATAGTTCAATGCCGCCCGCCAGTTTCGACCGCTCGCGCCGCACACCCTTGGCAATGACACTGCGCCGGCCTTTCGGCGTCAGTAGTTGCAATACTCGATCCGCCTCGGCGTAATTCGTCCGCCTCAGTACAATCGCTTTTAACCGCTCACTCTTTCCCATCCAAAACCTCGCTAAAAACTGCCCGCGCTTCATCCGGGTGCATTGACGCCTTATCCAGCAGCTCTCTCACGCCAAACGGCCGCAAATCCTCCAAATTAACATCCGCATTACTACAAACCACAATTGGTAATCTCGCCAAATCAGCATGCGACCTCAGTTCATTCAGCAGCGCCACCGCCGTTTCGCCCGCCAGCAGCATATCCAAGACAATCGCTTCCGGCTGCCAATTGTCAATCATTTCCATCGCCTGACCGCCAGAAACCACCACCCGCGCTTCCGCGCCAACCGCCGCCGCATAGCTGCATAAAATATCCGCCCAATTTTTATCATCCTCGACAATCAGCAACTTTTTCATAGCAAGCTCAGCTGCCAACTAATCGGCACTTCCACGTAAAATGTCAATCCGTCCCGATGCCTGATTAGCCCAATTTGGCCATTCATTGCCCGGGCAAATTGGCTAGCCACATAAATACCCAAGCCGCTACTTTCCGGCCGCGTCCGCACCGTTTTTCGCGCATCCATCTCATCAAGCAGCCGCCGATATTCCTTCAAACTCATCATCGGTCCAAAATCACGCACACTTAACCTCACCGCGCCACCAACAGCCTTAACCGACACTTTTATCTCTGAGTCGTCCTCGGTATATTTCAGAGCGTTGTTTAAAAAATTTGCCAAAATCCGCCCCAATAACGTCCGATTCGCCAATATCAATCGGCTATTGCGCCCGCTCCGAGGCCAGCTAATTTTCCGCCCATAAAGCACTGCATTAAATCGCGTTTCCGCGGCCATTTGCTGACATATTGCCAACGGATTAACTGGCTCCAGCGGAAACAATGACGGTGTCAAATTTGCCGAATTTGCTAAGTCGACCGTTAACTGCAGTGCCTGCTCGGACGTCTGGACGATACGCTGCTGGATCTGTTTTTTATCAGCCTCACTCGTCAAATCATCGCCGAGCATTAGCGTCAATTGCCGTATTAAAGACAACGGCGTTTTTAGCTCATGCGCCGCCACCAAGACACTCGGCAGCCCTCCAAAATCAGCATCACTCCACTCTTTACCTGCCATACATTTCTAGTATAGCAAAACTTGAGCCGGTTTTTCTATTCAGCAATTTTTACAGTGCCTAATATCGTCTGGAAATCTGGCTTGAATGTGTCCGCATCAGTTGAGAAGCGGATGGTCTTGTCACGGACCTTCATCAACACGACAGATCCACGCAGCTCCTTCTCGAACGTACCATCAATGCGCGTAGCGGAGATTCCGTTAAACTCAGTGCTACTTGAGGTCAATTCACCCTTCTTTAGTCGTGATTGATACTCATTCAGCACCGTATCCATATTCTTGTTGATAATCTCCAGCCTTAATGCAAATCGACTATTTTTATTAGTTATCGAAGGAACTGAAACAGGGTGAAAATAAGCTTTGTAATCACCCCTGTCGCTGCCATCGTTTGCTATATACACACTCCAAGTTTTTGTATACATGAACGATACTCGACCGTATTCAGTAGGACCAACAAATTCAACACGTAGATTCTTAGCTTCGTCTGAATACTTCCTCCAATCAAACTCAGCCTGCTCGCGCTTACCCTTGGCAACCTCAATTGCCACTTTACTATCAACATTGCTTTTTTCATGGGAATATTGCATGTACGCCCAAATAGCCAGTGAACCAGCAATTAAAAATAATATCAAACAGCCGATTGTACCGACCATCCAGCCGTTAACTGAGCCGCGCTCTTTTTTATCTCTTTTCATCATATTTTAGAGTATAGCTTATGCTTTAAGTGATGTAAAGCACTCTATTCTACGCTAAAATCTTCCCCAAGCACTTCAATATCATGTCGCATATCTTCTAACGTAGACGTAATTTTCTTTGACAGCTCTCGAGCCTCAATAAACTTCTGCTTAGCTTCATCCAAATTAAAATCATCGCTCCGAAACCACGCAATTCGCTCGTTTAACTCTGTCATCATCTGCTCAATTGTCATTTCGTCGTTCACTATCTTCAATCCTCGCTTTCATAATTATATCCTTTGTTGTAATCTTAACAATACTACCAACCTGTAAATCACCGCTAATCATAGCGTAGCCCCTCTGTAACGCCATTTCTGGATCGTATTCAGCAATAATTTTTTGTTGCGACAATGTTGCATTTATAGCATCCCTGACCTGACTTGACCACTGCTCAAGCGCGTCTTTTTGCAACATTGTTGCTCTAAGTATCTGCTCGTCAATAGCTCTCTTAATTTCATCTTTTACACCAATTAACCGAAAATGTAGATGCCCGACTAATTCATGTTTATCTGGAAATAGCAGCTGAGCAACATTACTAGGTGTTGCACCTCGCACATCCGCCGCCAGATCACATAAACTTTCATCAATCTCGTGCCCAATGCCGGTTATTATGGGCACGCGACTACCTGCTACCACTCTAACTAGCTGTTCATCATTAAAGCTTGCCAAGTCCTCAGCACTACCGCCACCACGAATTAAAGCAATTACCTCTGGCGGTTCTGCCATTTGATTGAAATATGAAATTGCCCGTATAATCTGATCTGCCGCGCCGTCACCCTGAACATTAACATTAGCGACAATAAATTTCACACCGCCCCAACGATCTCGAGAGATTTTCATAAAGTCCGCGTAACCTGCCGCCTTTGTACTAGAAATAACAGCCACCCGCTGTGGATACCGTGGTAGCGACCGTTTACGATTAACGTCAAATAGTCCTTCGGTAGCCAATTTCTGCTTCAGAATGTCGAAACTCCGTTTTAGATTACCCTCGCCTAGTGGAAAAACTTTCTGAACTTGCAAATTAAACTTACCGTCGTCCCTCAGGCTTGGCGTCGCCCGGACCACCACTTTCATACCATCCTCGATTGGCGTCCGCAAATTACCAAACCCTACAAAACAATTAACCGATCCTTCCTCATCCTTCAGAGTAAAAAAGGCATATTTTGGCGGGTACGACTTAAAGCTGGCAACCTCACCCTCAACTTCAACCGCGCCAGCAAAAACAGCCTCAAAAGTCTGATTAACGACCGCCAGGAAATTACTAACGCTAAACCTGGGAGTCATTTGGCTTGCCATATTTAATCAATGCGTGCTGGTAAAAAATATAGCCAAAGATAATAGTGCCGGTTAGTAAAATTGCCCTCGTTAAAATAATTCCAGCAATTGCTAAGTCCGGTGGCGTGCCTGCCATGCTTAAGAATATGATCATGATTGTCTCGTAAACCCCCGTACCACCGGGCGTAAATACAAAAAGTGCCGCTAATCCCGCAACTCCATAGCCCACCATTAAGATTGCTGGATTAACAAAAACCCCTAGCGACATAAACGCTACTGTAAACATTGCCACGTCAAAGGCTGTATAGACAATCCCCCATATCATAGGTTTCCTTAGCAGCTTTGGATGATTCGCCAAATCCTGGAAATCATCTTGCATGTCAACAAAGAAGTCCTCCACCTTCTGAGCATTCATAATCCGTCGTTTTTTACCGAAAGTCACATATTTTACTAGTATATTAATAAACTTCGAGACACCTGCGGCCGTTGTCTGCATACGCCGCTTGGATGAAAATATAAATATTAATCCAAAAGTCAGCGCCAGTACCATTATAATCAACAAAAAGCTCGCCGCTACAATATACCTATTGACCTTACCATCAACAGCCAGAGCCAGCACGGCAATCACCAATAGGATCAAGAGAGATAAAAATCCTGTCACATAACGAATCACCTGGGCAAATGTCGAGCGCGCCGAACTCACCCCCAGCTTATGCATCCGCCATGTTGTATATGAAATTCCACTAACGCCCCCCGACGGAAAAATATGGTTAACCAGGTTCAATTCTAGGGCAATCCTTGTCTGTTCTAATCTGGAAATATGGTGAATCAGATTCTTATCCCTAAGATAAGAGAAGATCATTTCGCCACCAGCAAAATACACGATAATTTGAAATGGTAATAGTAAGAATAACAGCCATAAATCTGCGTTTAAAAATAGTCCCCACGCCTTTACCAGCTCATGTCGTGACAGGAAAACAACAATAGCTAAAACTGCCAACGTCAAAACGCTCATAATAGTTCGCGGCGACTTAAATAATTGCAAGACCTTAGGTAGCATAACCTTCATTATACCACGATAAATGGTATAATTACGATATGTTCATCGCTATCCTTGGCCGACAACCAGAAATATCTATCGCCGAGTTAGAGGCGGTTTATGGTGCTGAAAGAGTTAAAAAAATCTCTAGTCAAGCTGCTACAATCGACTCTGATAACTTTTCTATTGATAAACTGGGTGGAACAATCAAATGTGGCCGCGTCGTAAGTCGCGTAAAATCACAAAAATCTGACCATTACACCCTACTCAAGGCATCTAAAATTATCACTGAAAAGTACACAAAAAATCTTTCACATAGCCAGAAAAAAATAACTTTTGGAATTAGCTTTTACGGCAATAAAGTAGATCCCCGAAATATTCAAAAAATCGGAATTATTTTGAAAAATTCCCTAAAAAAATCTGGCGTTAGCCTACGTCTAATTCCCAATAAAACCGCCGCCCTCTCCACGGCCACCTCTCATAATAATAAACTTGGCAGGTTTGAAACGAAGATTGAGATTATCATAGTCAGAGCTATAAATGGAGATTTTTTGATAGCCGAAAGCCGTGGCACTCAAAATATCAATTCATACACACAGCGCGATCGCGAGCGCCCAAAGCGTGATGCCTTTGTCGGAATGCTCCCGCCTAAGCTAGCGCAAATTATGATTAACCTTTCTGGCGCAAAACCTGGCGATTACCTCTGGGATCCGTTTTGTGGTACAGGAACCGTTCTCCAAGAGGCCACTCTGCTAAGCATCAACGCCTACGGCAGCGATCTCAGCGATAAGATGGTCGATTACACATCGGAAAACATGCGCTGGCTGGAAAAAACTTTTTCCACAAACACCGCCTGGCAAGTTTTTCAAGCTGATGCCACCTCTGTCAAACTAACCTCCGAGCAAAAACAGCAAATTACCCATATTGTCTGCGAAACATACCTAGGTCAACCCTTCTCCGCCCCACCCAGTCCCGCAAAGCTTAAAGAGGTGGTTGGAAATTGTAATCATATTATTAGTGAGTTTTTGAAGAACATACATGATCAAATTAGCCCAGAATCGATGCTGTGTATAGCCGTTCCCGCCTGGCAAAATCAACATGAACAATTTACACATTTGCCCCTGATAAAAAGCCTAAGCAAACTTGGATATCAGCCAATTACCGATAAAAATCTCATATATCATCGTCCAGATCAGGTAGTTGCCAGAGAAATTATGGTATTAAAGCCCATAGACATGACTAAAACCGCTTGACAACTGGCTTTATTTTCGATAAACTAGAACAGATTGTTTTTAGAAAACTATAAGGAGTAAAGAATGTCAAAGGTTAAAGCTGGCGGCTCTAGTAAGAACATCCACAACAATGCTGGTCAACGTCTTGGCGTAAAGCGATTTGGTGGCCAAAAAGTTACTGCTGGACAGGTCTTAGTCCGCCAAACTGGCGCTACAAAGATTGCTGGTGACGGCACATACATTAGCCGCAATTTTACCATTCATGCTGCAAAAGACGGCGTGGTTGGATTTAAGCAGGTTAAGAAAACCAAATTTACCGGTAAAACAGAACGCCGAACACAAGTTGTTGTTCTTTAATCGGTAAAAACTTTGCTTAAAATAGCTCCGGTAAATGCGGAGTTATTTTAATATCAATCACCTCTTTTAATGATATCCCTCACTCTTAATTCCCTCAATACCACCTACGATACCCCGACGGCATCCACTAGCTATCGACAAATCATTAATAATTCCATCAATCACCTGAGCTATATTACTTTTGTAGTAGTCTATTCCCCAACTACTGCTCTGCGACTCCGCAATATTACTTCTTATTCTTATTAATTTATCCAACAAGTCATTAGTTGTATCACCCAGAACCGTATTATCCTCACCCATCTGATTTACATGCTCAGTCAGCTTAACCAGACGCCTACGCTCGTCATCATTTTCAATCTTATTTTCTAAGTCTTCCAGGATGTTATTTATTTTATTCTTAAATTCATTCGCATCCTCAGCCCTAGAATCTTCAAGATTTCTAATTCTATCCGGCTCAGATGTTATCATCTCTGATATCACAGGATCATTCATTGCTGCTGTTGGATTATATTTAATTAGCCCCCTAAACCGATCCAGCTCTCCAGTTATATATTTAACCTTTGCAAAAAACTGATTATTATTATCTTCGGCAAGTTGTTTAAACCTATCAATCGCAGCCTCAAAGTCCTCAGGTAATATGTCTGTATTGGCTTCATTCGTCTCCATCGACTTTTCAACCACTGGGTTTTCAACCGATTTAGCTGCTGGCAAATCTACTGGGTCATTGACTTTGATCGCCCCAATCGACGCCATAACCTCTTCAGTCATCACCAAGGTTGATGAACCGGCGCCAGTCTCATCCCTCTTCACTAGCTCTCTAACTGGCTCGTTGGTGTCTACCTTATTCGTCTCTACTGGATCTCTAACTCCAGTAGCCTTAACAGCCACGTCTCCCATTACAGGACCAACTTTATCCATTGAAGGTCTCTCATGACCAGAAACTTCCTTTACAGCTGAGCCATCACTGGAGTTTTCTGGACGCGTCCCTGTAGTCGAAGACTCAGAGCCATTGTTAGCTGGATATTTTTGTCGCCAAATTTGCTCAGCAGCCTCTACTCCTTTTTCAATCATTTCCTTAGTAGTTTTTCCATAAAGATACTTAATATAATCTTCATTTTCTTCTAGACCCTGAATGTTCTCCAATGGCACAATCTCAGTTTCAGTAGTATACTCTCCATTAACTTTAACCAGTTTATATACTTCCATAAACAACTTAATCGGACCAATACCCTTCTCGGAATCAGTGTCACACACGACCAACATACGAATAGGATTCCAACCTTCATCTGGCCTAACGTCCTCTCCGTCTTGACCACTGCGAATAATAGTTAGTGGATACCTTGCATTATCTGGATCAGTATCAGCAGGAAAAGTCTTAACTACATAATCTTCCAGCGTTTTTCGTTGTTCTTGTTCGCGGCTTTGTGTTGGTTTTAAGTTTTCCATATATGTTTATTTTATATCAAAAAACTAACAAAAAGTCAACCCCCCAACAGAGGTTGACTTGCTTTTTTTACTGAAATAATTTCTATTTAACACCTAAATGGTGCTTTACGCGCGCTACCACGTCACCAATAACAACCTGAGATTTCACCAAATAATCATCAACCCCCAAACTCTCGGCCCGCTCCTTATCCTTCGGCTGACTAAGTGCCGTTAGCATAATTATCCTTACATTGGCGGTTTCTGGAGTATTACGTAGGATATCCAGAACGTCAAATCCGCTAATCTTTGGCATCATCACATCCAATAAAATTAAGTCCGGACGATATTCTACAGTTGCAGACAGCGCGTCCTCGCCGTTATTTGCCTCCCTAACATCAAAACCTTCAATTTCTAATCGAGACCTATACACCGCAGATAGTGCAATATCATCCTCAACTAGTAAAATCTTCTTTTTCTGCTCGTTCATCCTACCTCCATTTTATGTCGTATCTCATAAAAACACAAGCTCTATAGCGATTTTGCCTTATCCATCTGTGGATCACGATTATTATTAATGTCATCCGCCGATAAATCAACCTTCACATCAGGCTCTATACCTGTCTTATCTATGTTACTACCCTTTGGCGTGTACCAACGAGCTTCCGTAACTTTCATCTGTGATCCGCCAGGCAGCCCTATTACTATCTGAACACTACCTTTACCGTAGCTCTTTTGTCCGACCAACTTTGCTTTATCATAATCACGGAGCGCCCCAGCAACAATCTCACTAGCACTAGCACTGCCGCCATTAATCAGCACCACAGTCTTCATATTACCCAGAATTGGCGAACCGGTCGTATTAATAGTCTTAACGATTTCAGAACCGCGCCGCTCAGTCATCGCCACTTGCTTATCTAGCCAAAGACCCAATAACCCTTGTGCCGCACTAACTGTACCGCCCGGATTATTGCGCAGGTCTAGAATAACCTTCTTAACGCCTTTTTCAACAAATTCAGAACCATATTTTCGAGCCAAGCTTGCCGTATCATCGCCAAACCGACTCACCTTCAATATGCCAATTTCCCCATCAATTTTTAATTCGACAGCAGGCGAAGTTATGTTTTGGCGCACAACTGACACTTCACGAGTCTGGCCATTACTTAACAAAGTTAGTTTTACAGAGGTACCAACTTCACCGCGAATTTTACTAACAACCTTATCAACATCCCAGTCAGAAACGTTTTCATCATTAACTTTAACAATAACCTCACCCGCCTTAATACCATACTTTTGAGCTGGGCTACCCTCAAGAGGTCTTATGATAGTCGGCTTACCGTTCCTTGAACCAATTTCCGCACCGATACCACCGCCAATATTGCCAGTTAAAGACTTATTGAATTCCTTTGTCTCATCTGGATCCATATATGCAGTATGTTGGTCTCCAGCTGCCGCCACTAGTCCTCGACTGGCGCCATGGATAAGCTTCTCGGTGTCTAGTTTACCGTCATAATTTGCGAGTAGCTGCCGATACGTCTCCTGAACACTTGATAAATCAATCTTTTCCCTCGACGTTCTAACGCCAAACAATGGCGCTACTGAAGCAGAAAATTGATCAAAGCGCGTCCCAGCAACAAAACTGATAGTCGCTACAATCATGAGCGTTAAAAACCAACCCAGGCGCTGTTTATTTTCTCCCGTAACCATATACTTCTTTTATTATACTACAAAACGCCCGCCTAGCACGAGCGTTTTGTAAAATACATAAGATGTTTAGAAGTAGACGTAAGTCAATCCTGAAGCCGAACGCGTGTAATATCGATACAGGCCGTCCCACTTCCAATTATAGTCGCTAACAGTAATTGTACCATTACCATTGACAGATTCGACATACATGACATGACCGTATTCCCCCTCCATGAACACTGCTGCCGAACCTACTTTTGGCGTTGAGCCACTGGATATGCCATGACGAGCTGCTGTTGATGGCCACTGATTAGCGTTACCCGCACCGCCGAAGTGTGGTACGTAACGACCGGTACTATGGATCTTCCAAGCTACATAGCTCACACACTCGCGCGTGTACAATCCCCACGGATCAACATAAGCGTCCAGTGGCGCATTTGCCCAAGCACCTGGATAACCGCCACCGCCTGGAATGCCGCCCGGGATTGATACACCACTTCTACTAAGAGACCGTCGGTTAGCTGCGACCTGCTCTTCTCGCAACTTCGCTACCTCGGAATTGCGCTTCTGAGCCAGCGCCGCATAGTTATTTTGGTCATTCTTTGTATCAGCGATAAGCTTTGCTTTCTCGGATTGCTTATAAGCCATAGCGTTGCGTTGCAATTCTTGATCGCGCAACGTATTCTCGACAGATTTCTTATTTTCTTCCAACTTTTTCTGCAAAGATTTAATCTCTTTAATTTTATCGTTAAGAGAAGATTTTAATGAACTTCGCTGCTCCTGCTTATCGATATAATCACTAATATTCTTTGAGCTGGCTAACATCTCCAACGGAGAAATCTGATCGTCAACATATAGGTCTGCTAAAATCCGACCCATAGCCTTCCGATTTTGTTTAATAGACGCTTCGTTCTTTTTTATCTGGTCATTTAGATTATTAATCTTTGTCTGGCTATCAGCAATTTGCGCCTGAATAGCCGCAATCTGACCATTAATCTTGTCTAATTCTGACTGCAGACTGTCAGCCATCTGCCCCAGGCGTGAAGCCTCGGAGTTATAACTTTCTGCTTCCTTTTGCTTTGCTTGGATTTCGGCATTATAATCACGCGCCAATACGTGCGACGCCAAGCCAAAAACGCCCGACCCAGCGAGCAATACAGACATCGCCACCAGAGACGCTCTGCTGACTAATGATACCGAAACTGGTGTGGTGGACCGTAGTTTCATGCATCTATAGTAGCATAAGCGTAATCCGACTGTCAAGGATATTTTATAGTTTAAGATATTTACGTGTTGCCACCCAAGACGAGGCTACGCCGATTGTCGCACCGACCAAAATCATACCTAAGAAAACCAACCCGCCATAAACTGTTAAATGCCCTAAAAGATTATCAACTGGAATACCGTACTTCGTCATTGGGTCGTGAGCAAAAAACAGTAAACTATAGCCAGCCACTGTGGCGATAATTGCTGCAATGAACCCATACATTATTGCCTCAACAATAAACGGACCCCTAATAAAGCTGCGTTCAGCACCGATTAACTTCATCATTTCAATCTCATCTTTGCGGTTGAAGATTGCCATGCGGATAGTATTAAAGACCACCAGTGAAGATATCACCACAAACACTACTGTAGCAATCGAACCGCCTATACTAGCCAGCCGTACCCAATTGCCCACCGTCTTAATGGCCTGTTGGCGCTCGCCTGAGAATGATGGCTCCCTGCGAGGATCTTTATATTTTTTATACAAATCGTCGGTTTTAACAAAATTATTTAATGACTGTTGATTATTCAATTCCTTAACGGAAACACGAAGCGTCGCCGACATTTCGTTGCTAGATTCGCGAATTGCCTCTAGTGTATCTGGATCATCCTTATTTTGCTCAGCCTGCTTTTCTCTAGCCTCTGCTGCAGAAATATACTTTACGCTGTCTACGTTATCTAGTTTTTCAATACGAGATTTGATAGTATTTATGGTCTTTTCAGGAGTATCACCCTTCAAATAAATTGACATATCAGCACGTTTAGAGACATTTGAGACGGTATCAACCAAAATCTGTCGTGCCGACAAAGTCATAAATACAATTATTAGTGTCACACTCATCACCGCAGTGGCGGCAATCGTCAACCAAGCATTACGGCTAAAGTTATTAATACCATACCGACACATCCGCACAAAAGTCAACCAGCCCCGTCGGCGTTGACGTATACGAATATTATCCTTACTTTTACTGGATTTAGATGATTTCATTATTGCTTATAACTCCCCCTCGCCTGATCAGAGGTGATTTTACCATGATCAATTGTAATAACGCGCCGCTTCAATTTGTTAACAATCTCTACGTTGTGAGTCGTCAAAATAACCGTCGTGCCATACTTGTTAATCTTTTCCAGTAAGCGAACAATATCCCAGCTGTGCTTTGGGTCCAAGTTTCCAGTCGGCTCATCGGCAATTAGAATCTTCGGCTGCCGCACCACCGCCCTGGCAATTGCCACGCGCTGACGCTCTCCACCAGAAAGCTGATGTGGAAATTGCTTTTCCTTACCCTTAAGACCAACCAACTCAATCACCTTCGGCACAGTTGATTTAATCTCTCGATTAGTCATTCCCGCAATCTCTAGGGCAAACGCCACATTCTCAAACACCGTCCGATTCGGAAGCAACTTAAAATCCTGAAACACCACACCAATCTTACGACGCAACAACGGAATGTGCTTATCCTTCAAATTATCATAATCAATTCCACCAACCACAATTTTTCCAGAGCTCGGTTTCTCTTCTCTTGTCAAAAGCTTCAATAGTGTTGATTTACCAGCACCCGACGTACCAACAATAATTACAAACTCGCCAGCACCAACATGAATGCTAGCTCGATTCAGTGCCGGCTTATTACTTTTACCATAATTCTTCGTTACCCTATCTAACAGAATCATCAATAGTATTATACCATAAGCTAAATATTTTTAGAATTAGCGTTCTGCTCTAAATATGCCGTGATAAATTCATCAATATCACCGTCCAATACTCCCTGGGCATTACGGTTTTCGTACTTAGTGCGAGTATCTTTGACTAATGTATACGGATGTAAAACATAATTTCTAATCTGGCTACCCCAGTTGGCCGACTCGCCAGCCCTCAGATCAGACAAAGCTTCAGCATGCTGCTCCAACTTCATCGCTAGCAATTTGGAGCGCAAAATCTTTAATGCCATCTCTTTATTTTGGATCTGCGAACGCTCATTCTGAATCGCCACGGTAATACCAGTAGGAATGTGCGTCACCCGTACTGCTGAGTCGGTCGTGTTCACCCCTTGACCACCCTTGCCACCCGAGCGGTAAACATCAATCCTCAGATCATTCGGATCAATCGCAATTTCATCTGGCGTATCGATCTTTGGCAGCACTTCCACCAACGCAAAGCTGGTCTGACGCAAATTGTCGGCATTAAACGGACTCAGTCGCACCAACCGATGTACGCCGTTCTCTGAACGCATTTTTCCGTAAGCAAACGGCCCAGAAATCTCCAAAACAACAGTTTTAATTCCAGCATCATCATTAGTCGATCGCTCCAGTGTGTCGGTTTTCATACCTGACTTTTCTGCCCAGCGTAAATACATTCGCTCCAACATCGCTGCAAAATCCTGAGCATCCAAACCACCCACACCAGCGGAAATCCGCACAATTGCCGAGCGATTATCGTATTCACCAGAGAACAACAAATCCGTTTTATGAATCTCAAACGCCTTTTCAATTGCCGCCACCTGCGTCTGAAACTCTGGCAACAAATCATCATCGCCAAGCTCCATCAACTCAGCCATGTCACCCACCTGCACCGTCAACGTCTGCCACGGCTCAACCGTTTGACGAAGACTAGCTGCATGCTTGGTCAATTCTTGAGCGTGATCAGGGTTATTCCAAATCTCTGGCTGATTAAGCTGCTCGTCCAGCTCTGCCAATTTCTGCTCCAGCTCAGAAAACTTCAGTGCCTCCTTAGTCTGCTCAATTTCCTTTTCCAACTCTCCAATTTTCTTTTTTAGCGGTTGCATATATTCTATTGTACCATTTTTCAGAAGCAGCTTCTCTGCTAGAATATGAGAATGGATAACGACATTGAAAAGATTTTATTTACCAGCGAAGACATTAAAGCAGCCATTCAAAAACTTGGACAAAAATTAACCGAGGATTACCAAGATAAAAATCCAATCGTTGTGGGGATTTTACGCGGTGCGGCACCGTTCATGATTGATTTGATACGAGCGATGGATTGCTACATGGAAATTGATTTTATGGCAGTTTCCAGTTACGGCGACGACACGGAATCTTCTGGTACGGTGAAGATTATTAAGGATTTGGATACTGATGTTACCGATCGGCACGTGCTGATAGTTGAGGACATTATTGACAGTGGTCGAACCGCCCAAGCGTTGAGGAAATTGTTCGCCGCCAAGAATGCCGCCTCGGTAAAAATATGTTCATTATTAGATAAGCCTGAACGGCGTGAAGTTGACATTCAGGCAGACTACATCGGCATCGATACACCAAATGAGTTTGTTGTCGGCTATGGTCTGGATTTTCGCCAGCAATACCGAAACTTGCCATACATTGGCGTGTTAAAACCAGAAGTTTACCAAAGTTAAAGCTTTTCTACAGCCGCCACGAACTGCTCGCCGCGGTCATTATAGCTCTTAAACATGTCAAAACTGGCGGCGGCTGGGCTGAGAATTACCACGTCGCCAGGCTGAGCTTGGCTTTTTGCCGTCTTAACCACCTCTGGCATCATTGCCATTTTTAAGCATACAACTCGGCAAGAGACTTTTTCCTCGCTTAAAGCCTTGGCAATTTCACTAGCATTTTCACCGTTAATAACCACTGCTCGCATTTGCTGAGCCGCAATTTCACTCGCCAATTCTCTATAATCCGCCCCCTTATCAGATCCGCCCAAAATCAGAATCTTTGGCTCGGCGAAAGATTTTAGTGCAGCAACGGCACTACCAGGCGTAGTCGAGATGCTATCGTCATAATACTTCACGCCATTTTTTTCAGCGACAAACTTTAAACGGTGCGGCAAACCCGTAAAATTGCTCAGCCCAGCTTTTATGTCATTATCAGAAATATCAGGAATGATCGCACATGCTGCCAAGATTGCGGCACAGGCATTATCGATACTATGTTTTCCTGGCAGGCGAATTGCCGAAATTATATCACCCGAAAGAGTGAACGGATATCCTTTTTTCTGTGCCAAACTAACGCTGGCAATTGATGAACTAAACTCATTTTTAGAGTTATAAATTAGATAGTCATCTGCAGTCTGGAATCTGGCAATATTCGACTTCGCCAACAAATAGTCATCAAAGTCAGCATGAACATTCAAATGATCTGGTTCAATCATCAGCACCACAGCCACATGCGGCGACTTTTCCAGATCCCACAACTGAAAACTCGACAGCTCATAAACGATGATGTCATTTTTCTTAATCTCGGGCAGAATATCCAATGCTGGCACGCCGATATTCCCCACCAGATGTACCGTTTTTCCAGCCGCCCGCAAAATACTAGCGACCAGGCTGCACGTTGTTCCCTTACCTTTCGTCCCAGTTACGCCGATAATCGTGGCTGGACATTCTGCAAAAAACTCATTCGTCGCCGACCAAATTTGACCGCTGGTTTTTATTTTTTCTGGCGAAAGACTGGGAGATCTTATGATTAAATCCGCGTTGCCCAAACCAGCAAACCCCGTTTGAAAAGAAACGCCATCTGGCAGATTATCGACAGAATCTCGCTCGTCAGCCACCAAAAAACTGGCACTCGGAAACTTTTTCTGGAAATAACGCAGATTAGATTGACCTTCGACCCCATAGCCAGCGATGACAATTTTCATAACATAATTATATCACGGTCAATCTATATAATATCTTTAGAAAAGCTTACTCAGCTTATCGTGTAGCTTCGTCAGCAACTCTTTTTCTTCTGAACTGACTGCTGCCAGGGTCCATGTATTTGCTGCAAAGAATTGACGAGCCGTCTCAATCATCTGTTCCGAAGTGACTGCCAAAATCGAAGCTGGCACCCCGTCATAATCCCTAACAAAATCATCAGCAAAATACCGGCCTACGTAAAAATTACTGATCTGACCAACTGTCTGAGCGCCCATCTGATAACGACCCAGCGAGTATGATTTAACACTTTCTAAATCTTCAGCAGAGATAGAGCCAGATAAAACTCGCTTTAATTCTCTGACGATGATATCAAATAGCTTTTCGGCCGTATCAATATTCACTTGCCCGCCAAAATCCCAGGCCGAATCATAAAAACCGACTGAGGTATCACTAAATATACTGTAAGCCAAGCCCTTTTTACGCGCCGAACCAAAAATCCTTGAACTCATCGTGCCAGTAAGTATATGATTTAAGGCACTCATAGCGTCAGCCTCTTCATCTGTTAATTCACGCGACACGACCATTGACCAGCCAAATGTCAGATTTGTTGCTTCTTTGCGTCGAATCAGAACCGGATTTGCCCTACGAGGCTCATCATGCGGAATCGCAAACCTCTCACCAGTCTCCAATTGCCACCCCTCCAAATGCTCCTTAATAGCAGACTTTCGCCCTGTCAATTTTCCAGCCACCACAAACCGCATATTATTCAAAGTGTGCGTACGCTTATGGTGATTTTTTATATCTTTAAGCTCAATATTAGCAATCGTCTTTAATCGCTGATTATAGGTCAATATATCCTCACCCAGTGCCTGCTGGATGCGTGGCCACATCACACGGTTATGATTATTAAGATAGCCCGTTAATTCAGAACGAACATTGCCCTTTTCTGCCTCCAGCTCATCAGTATTGAAGCGCGGCGTTGTAATTGCTAACCGCTGGAGTTCCAATATCCGGTCCCATTCAAAATCAGCACAGATTGCCTCGTAAACCATCGAATAATCTGACGTATAAGCATTATGATAGGCGCCATTTTTAGTGAATTCTTGCTCATAATTATGCTCTGAGCGGAATTTTTCATTAGCGCCAAATGCCATATGCTCCATAATATGCGCCGTTTCATAGATATTTTTATCTAGGACATAACGATTGCCCGCCCTAAATTGCACCTGAAAACTCATCACTGTAGCGTCTGGGACATCAATCAGTAAACCACGCGCGCCATTTTTCAGCCTAACTTCTTCAACTGTATGTTTCATCGCCTAACTTTCTGACTACTTACGATTCTTTTTGCGGTTTTGGCGCTGCGCTTTTTTCTTCTTGCGCGCTTGGTTTTTAGCACGATTAGATTCCGCGCTAGTCTTCCCCTTTTTCACCGAAAAGTCATCATCACGATTTTCTTCACCAGAACCAATTTCGTTCACGCCACGCTCGACGGCATTTTCTGCCAAGCGCGTCAGTTCTGTGTCGTATTCATCATCCTGTGATTGACGAACCACGGCATCAGCTTTATGGATGTTAAATATTGTCGCCAAGACTTCATTGCGTAAATTAGCCTGCAAGCTCTCAAATAGCTTCTGAGATTCTGAGCGATATTCAACCAACGGATCGCGCTGGCCAACACTACGCCAGTGAATTCCTTCACGCAAATGTTGCATGTTTTCCAAATGTTGCATCCACAATGTATCCAGCACAGCCATATAAACCTCGCGCTCAACACCACGCAAATCATCAGCACCAATCTCAGATTCTTTAGCTGCGTAAGCTTCTTCTGCCAGCTTCAACGCCTTTTCGTAGCGAAGCTTATCTTTCTTTTCCTTGCCAATTTTTGAAAGTTTGCCCTCATCAACCGGGAAAGTCGCCACAAATTCTTCAACAAACTTTGGATTATTCTTAATTGGCAATGTCGTCAATTCACTAACTTTCGCTCTCAGCAAGCGTTCAATTTCTGGCTTAATGTTATCGCCTTCCAAAATCTTGCGGCGCATGACGTACACCACGCGGCGGTGACGATTGATGACGTTGTCGTACTGAACAACATTTTTGCGCGTATCAAAGTTGTAACCCTCGACACGCTTTTGGGCCGCCTCCAGCGTCTTAGACACCGCGCGATTTTGAATCGGCGTTTCTTCGTCGACGCCCAGCCGATCCATCAACGCCGCGATACGCTCGCCCTGGAAAATTCGCATCAAATCATCTTCGGTCGACACGTAAAACTGCGTCTCACCTGGGTCGCCCTGACGACCGCCACGACCGCGCAGCTGATTGTCGATGCGTCGTGATTCGTGCCGCTCTGAACCGATCACCACCAGACCACCTAACTCCTTAACGCCCTTGCCGAGCTTAATGTCGGTACCGCGTCCGGCAATGTTCGTCGCTAGCGTAATCGCACCCTTTTCACCAGCTTTCTCAATGATGGCCGCCTCACGCTCATTATTCTTAGCGTTCAAAATCTCAAACTTGATGCCTTCTTTTTCCAAATATTTAGCAATCTGCTCATTCTTGGCAATTGAACCAGAACCAACCAACACTGGACGGCCTTGCTTGTGATAATCCTTGATGGCTTCAGCCACCGCCTTCAGCTTGCCTTTTTCGGTCTTGAAAATCAGGTCTTCTTTGTCGTCGCGAATCACTGGCTTGTTCGGCGGAATCTGGATAACGTCCAGTGAATAAATTTGTTGAAACTCCTCAGCTTCAGTAAACGCCGTACCAGTCATACCGGAAAGCTTATTGTACAGACGGAAATAATTCTGGAACGAAATGGTCGCTAGCGTCATGCTTTCTTCCAGCACTGGCACACCTTCTTTCGCCTCAATTGCCTGGTGCAAGCCTTCGTTGTAACGGCGTCCTTGCATCAAACGACCAGTGTGCTCATCGACGATAATCACTTCACCGTCATTAGTCACCACATAATCTTTGTCGCGCTTGAACAATGTTTGTGCTCGCAGCGCCTGATCCATGTGGTAAACGCTGCGCACGTGATCTGGCGTGTACAAATTTTTTATACCCAACAATTTTTGGACTTTTTCCACGCCCTCATCGGTCAACGCCACGCTGCGGCGCTTTTCATCCAAAACATAGTCCTCTGGCACTAATTTACTGGCAACCTTGGCGAAGGTGTAGTAATTATCTGGGTTCTCTGCTGCTGGCGCCGAGATGATCAGCGGCGTCCGCGCTTCGTCGATCAAAATCGAGTCCACCTCGTCAACGATGGCAAAGTTCAGCTCGCGCTGCCTGAGCAAGTCAACGTCGTTCACCATGTTGTCGCGCAGATAGTCAAAGCCAAACTCGTTGTTGGTTCCATAGGTAATGTCCGCCGCGTAAGCCTCTTTACGCGTAACTGGGCGGAGCTTGCGCATGCGCGGATCATCATGATGCTCATTGTCATAATCCTTATCGTACACAAATGACGCTTCGTTAATGATCACACCAGTCGTCAGGCCCAAAAAGTCATACACCTGACCCATCCAGCCCGCGTCGCGCTGCGCCAGATAATCGTTGACGGTCACCACGTGAACGCCTTTTCCTTCCAGCGCGTTCAGATAGGTTGGCAATGTCGCCACCAAAGTCTTACCTTCACCTGTCTTCATCTCAGCCACATTTCCCTCATGAAGGACCATGCCGCCGATTAGCTGAACATCATACGGACGCTCGCCGATGACACGCTTGGCTGCCTCGCGCGCCACTGCAAAGGCATCCGGCAAAATCGTATCCAAGGTTACGTTTTTCTTATCCAAACGCTTTTTCAACTCATCAGTCTGCGCCCGAAGCTCCTTATCAGACATTTTTTCATATTTGTCATTTAGACCATTGATAACGTCAACTTGTTTTCGCAGTCGTTTCAGAATCTTCTTCTGCGGATCGCCAAAAATCTTACTCAGCGCCTTTTGTTGTGTCATTGCCATAAAACTTAAAACTCCCTCACTTTCAGGCATTTTCAAAAACTTCTTTTATTATAGCGTTTTTAGGTCAATTTGAAAAGAAAAAGCGCCCAGAAAGTGAGCGCTTCATGACAACTTCAGCTAATAATTATTTTCGGCCCAGACCTCTCTTCAACTTAGCCAAAATTCCGCGGCTACTACCAACGTGCGCCAACACGTCATCCTTATACTTTCTCACCTGACCGTTCAACTTTGCCTCGACAATATCCACTGCCGCCAAAACGTTCATAGTTGAATCTTTAGCAGTAATTTTCTTATCTGGAACGTTAATAATAACTTCAACTTCGTATTTATTACCACCAGGATTATCGATTTGCTTAATCTTTACATCTGCGGTCACGCTTTTACGGGCATGGCGTGGTAGATATTTGCCCAAACCACCAATTTTTCGCTCAACATATTTCTTAGTCGTATCGTTTAACTCGTACTTAACGCCAGTAATAGTAATATTTTTAATCATTTTTCCTCCTACTAACTAATATGTCTTTCATTATATCACGTCACGGCCATTCATATATGGTCGCAATACCTCTGGAACCGTCAAACTGCCATCTTCGTTTTGGAAATTCTCCAAAATCACCACCAATGACCGCGCCAATGAAACCGCCGTGCCATTCAGGGTGTGAACCGACTCGATGTTGCCATTCGCGCGTCGCACGCGAATATTCAAACCGCGCGCTTGATAATCCGTACAATTCGAGCAGCTCGTCAGCTCGCGGTAGGTCTGATCAACTGGCGACCAATATTCAATATCATACTTTTTGGCAGCTGGCGCACCCAAGTCGCCCGCCGCGATATTCACCACGTGGTACGAAATACCAATTTGCTGCCACAGTGATTCCTCGACGCTGAGGATTTTTTCATGAATTTCCTTGGACTGTTCCGGCAGACAGAACGCATACATTTCCAATTTGTTAAATTGGTGCACTCGGAACAAACCGCGGGTGTGCTTGCCATACGTGCCCGCTTCCCTGCGGTAGCACGGGCTATACCCAGCGTAGAGCAGCGGCAAATCTTTCTCATCAAAAATTTCATCAGCGTGGTAGCCCGTCAGTGGCATTTCTGCAGTACCGATTAGGGTCAAATCTTCGCCCTCAACCACGTACTCATTGCTACCCTCGCCTTTTGGCGTAAAGCCCGCACCTTCTGCCGTGCGTAAATTCACCATATGAGGCACGGTCATAAAAGTAAAGCCTTGTTTCGTCACATAATCCAGCGCGAATTGCGTCACAGCATTTTCCAACAATGCCAGATCGCCCTTAAGGTAATAAAACTTCGCACCAGCTACTTTTGCTCCACGCTCAAAGTCTACCCAGCCGCGACTAACAGCATAGTCCAAATGATCCTTGGCGCCCGTTTTACGTTCGCCGTAAGCCTTTATCTCAACCGAATCTTCCTCACCACCAAGCGGCACGTCATCAAAGGTGATGTTTGGCACGTTTTTCAGAATTGCGGCTATTTTTTCTTCAGCGGCTTTCAAGTAGCCCTCGCGCTCCGCTAGCTCAATTTTCAGCTGTTTCCCCTGATCAATCAATTCCTGATCTGGACGACCGCCCTTCATCTGCGCCGAAATTGCATTCCGCCGTTCGCGCAATGCCTCAACTTGTTTTTGCAGGTCGCGGCGCTCGTCATCCAATTGCAACATTGTTGCAATATCGACCGCGTATCCCTTATCATGTGCTGATTTTTGCACCAAATCAGCATTTTCTCGAATAAATTTGATATCTAACATATCCTAATTATATAACAACTTCCGCTTAAACGTGAGAGATTATCCCTGCGCCAAGCAGCCCTATTATCACCAACCCTAACACAAATCGATAAATTATGAACGAACGAAAA
Organism: uncultured Candidatus Saccharibacteria bacterium; assembly: GCA_947095985.1. Taxonomy (GTDB): domain Bacteria; phylum Patescibacteriota; class Saccharimonadia; order Saccharimonadales; family Saccharimonadaceae; genus Nanosynbacter. The sequence continues at coordinate 45,154 of CAMUPZ010000001.1, forward strand.
TTATTACTTTGGATAAATTTCAACAGCCAGGACACTGCCATATAACCCACGACAAACGAAACCGCAGTAGCAATGATGGTTGACGTCCAACCCACGCCGCCGTAAATGTGCTTATACTTGGTGACGACCTCCAATAGTCCTGCCGCCACCAAAGCCGGAATCCCTAAGAAAAAGCTCAGTTTCGTGACCGATACGCGGTCAAATCCGCGGAACAAACCAACAGAGATTGTCGCACCAGAACGGCTGACCCCAGGAATCAGCGACAGACATTGCCCCATGCCAATCGCCAGCGTATCCTTCCAGTTCGTCTCTGCTTCATTGCGCTTATTTTTTGCCGCCCGATTATCCGCCAGCCACATCACCACGCTCCAGCCGATCAGCCCGATTGCCACAAACCACAAACTCCGCAGCACCGTCTCAACTTCATGCTTAAACAATAAACCAACGACAGCGATAGGAATTGAACCAATGATGATCGCCCAGCCGTATTTATAATCAAACTTCCGGCGCGCCCGCTTCCACCATAGCCCGCGCCACCAAGCTTGCAGAATCCGCCAAATATCGCTCCAGAAATAAATTACCGCCGCCAGAATTGCCCCAATTTGGATCACCGCCGTAAACGCCACCACGCTCGGATCGTCGATTTTCATCCCCATCAATTTCTCGACAATCGTCAAATGTCCAGTCGAAGAAATCGGCAAGAATTCCGTAATTCCTTCAATCACGCCAAGAATAATTGCTTGCCACCAAGCCACGCTTAAAAATTACCTTTCATCTTTCAAGTGTAGCATTAGCGGTAAAATCATTCAAATTAATTCTTATCTTAAGCGTCAGAGTGATCTACATTATCAGTGCCATAATACGCTGGACCATCTACATTTACGCCAGCAGGAGCATAAATCTTAAGCCCAATTGGCGTATAGAACAGTTGACAGCCACTAAAAAATATCGTTCGCGGACATTTTTCAGCAATAGACACTATCAATCGATCGCCCTCGCGTCGTACATTGACGTCCGGCTTCTTCATGTTTGGTAATTCTATGTACTCGGCCTCGATTTTCAGCTTATCAGAGTTGGTTCGTTTTACACTTCCCATTGCGCCGTTGATGGAAATTGTTTTTACATTATCTGCATCCGGAATTTCGACATTCATTCTCTTTGTCAGGTACTGCGATTCATATATAAATTCTGAGCTAGCTTTCATGCCAAATACAATTGAGCTGGCCATACCCATAGATATAACGACCGTAGCAATAATCATCGAGAGTGCAGACACGCGACTCATCGTCCAAGTAAAAACGCTACGCGACAACATCATACCCAAAACCGCCGCTGAAATGCCGCAAATCACTAGTGAAATCCATAGACCCCAAGCCCATATTTGTGCATTTAATCCACTCAGCAGATCAATTACAGATAGTCCAACTGCGCCACCTACAATCAGCCCAATCACTACCCCAAGAGTCATCAGGAAAATTATAATTCCAGCAGAATAGCGAAGAATCTTAGAGGCCAAATCCCTACTCTCATTAGCTATTGCTGAGCCACCCTCAACAGCTGCTTTTTTAAGAGCCGCCAGAGTTACTGACTTGCCGTGCATTCTTAATTTATCTGACGCTGTCCTCGCTGGAGGCATTGATAGCCACATCACAACGTAAATTAATACAGCCGTACCAAAAGTTACGAACGGAGAGACAATTGCAATTAGCCGTACCCACAGCGGATTGATGTTAAAATATGCCGCCACGCCTGCACACACGCCACCGATAATAGCATTATCAGTATCACGCATTAGTTGCTTTTCTGACTTTGACTCTGAACCATCACCATCCAGATCATCATCTACTGGGCTATCTCCATCAGCAAAATCACGCGACTCACCCATTTGCTTTTGAATCGCTAAAACATCGTCAACACTAATGACTCCTTCTTTCATTACGCCGCGCTCTGCCAAAATCTCAACCATCCGCGCTTCGATTTCCCTCATAGCTTCCGGCTCAGCGTGCATATTTTTTTGAATTGAATTAAGATATTTTTCTAGCAAACTTTTAGCTTCAATTTCTATACTAAAAGCCGTTTTTGCTAGATGAATTCTAGTTATCTCTTTCATTAATTCACACCTTTCTCAAGATCTTTAAGCGAACTATTCAACATTTTTATGCGATACTTTAACTCATCAACTAACTGAAAGCCACTATCTGTTAATGAGTAATATTTTCTGGGCGGCCCCTGCTCACTTTCCCGCCATTCATGCAGTAAATACCCATACTTCTGCAGTCTGTTTAGCAGCGGATAAATTGTGCCCTCAACAACCATTAGATCCGAGTCACTTAATCGCCTAACGATGTCACCAGCATACTGCTCCTGCTTAGAGCAGGAAAGCAGCACGCAGTACACCAAAAAACCTTTACGTAGCTGAATGGTTAGGCTTTCAGCATAATCACTAGGATTCATACCTTTCCTCTTGTGGAATATTAGTACCTTCAATTTGCCCGTCTTTTATACGGATTTGGTAATCGCATTTTTTAGCCAAATCATCATCATGAGTCACCACTATCAACGTCGCACCTTTTTGTTTGTTATAGTTAAACAGTAGCTCTTCTATCTTAGCGCCAGTTTCGCTGTCTAGATTACCCGTTGGCTCATCAGCAAAGATAATCTGCGGATCGCCAACAATCGCCCTGGCAATCGCCAAACGCTGCTTTTGACCACCAGACAAATCTTTGGCGCGGCTTTTACGCTTCTCATACAAATCCACCGCCATCAGAGCCTCGTTGATTTTCGCTTCGCGCATTTTTTGTGGCAGCTGTGCGATTTCTAGCGGCAGACTAACATTATCCTCAACACTTTCGTTACCTTGAACGAAAAAGCTCTGGAAAATAAACCCTATTTTTTTAGCCCGGAATTCATCAACCTGCTTCTGTTTCAGCTGCAAAATATCTTGCCCATCAATAATCACTCGACCCTGCTGCGGACGGTCAAGTCCAGAAATTGCGTGCATCAATGTCGACTTTCCTGAGCCAGATTTACCAAGAATCGCCACACTAACGCCCGTTGGAATTTTCAGACTGACATCATTTAACGCTACAAATTGATTTTTCTTTTTGCCATAAATTTTCGTTACGTTATTAAGTTCAATCATGATATTTCTCCTATTCTGTCCTTAACGCCTCAATTGGGTCTAACTTTGTTGCCTTGCGGCTCGGTAGCCAACCAGCCAGCACTGCCATCACCATTAGGCTGACTATCAGTAAAATAATTTGTATTGGATTAATAACCAGAAGATTAGTACCCGCCCCCAGTTTTAGCGCACTAGCAATTGCTGGATTAAACAATGTTATCGAGCTTGCAAAGCCAACACCGATTAGTCCGCCCAATAAACCAACCCAAGCTGCTTCATATCTAAATAACCTACCGATATCGCGGCCACTCGTGCCCAACGCCTTCATCAAACCGATTTGACTGGTTCGCTCCAGAACTGAAATATACATAGTATTAATGATACCAAACACACTTGCCAGTAGCGCCAGTCCACCAAAACCTATCAAAGCCATCTGAGCCACATTAACCATTGTCAGAAGCGCCTTACGAGCATCTTGAATTGACGACGCAGTATAGCTTTTGCTGATTTCATCCTTTACGGCGTCAACATTCTTTACGTCATCAACAGACACAATCACCAATGAGTATTCGTTAGGCAACCGCTTATAATGACTATATTCGTAAATATCCTTAGCGTCGTCTGACGATATCCTCACGGCAGGCTGATAGAAGATTGTTGTGTCTGACTGTTTATCAACCGCTACAATTTTTAACGAGATCTCTTTAGAAGCACTAGCACTCCACGATGATCCGCCACGAATACCTAGTGTAATAGTTTTACCGATAGCCGACTCAGCACTAGCAAAGCCCATTTTTTGTACATAAGACTCTGGAATAATAGCTTCACCCGACTTCAACATAAAATCGTCCAAACTACCAGCCGCCAATTCCGCCCGAGTCCGGTCCGCCTTAACTGCTATATCTGGAGTAAATTTCTTACCATTCCCCGAACTTTTAACATACACAATTCCAGACGTAGAGTAGGATGGTATGACTTTTTCTACGTGCGGAATACTGCGTAATTTTGCGAGATCCTCATCGCCCATTGAATACTTACTACGCAATGAAGAATCATCCTTTACCTCGCTACTTTTATTTTTATCTTTTGAGTCGCTATACTCTGGTAAAGACTCCTCCTCTGCTGATGATGAAACAGCTTTTTTATATACTGTAATCACCTTCTTATCGCCAGCAGAATCAACTATGTTATTGGTATATAATCGACCACCCTCACCCGCCATCATCGCTAGCCCAATTGTAAATGCCCCGACTGAAATCGCCAGTGCCGTTAAAATCGTCCGACCTTTCGACTGGCGAAGGTTGCGCCCGGCTCGCTTAATAATATCTATTCTTCTCATACTACGCTCCTTATAGTTTTGCTATACATAGTACTATGTTATACAAGGTACTGTAAATAGTCAAGTACTCTATTTATTTTTAATTAGAATACCACCGTATTGTTAAAAATATCTTTTAGAATACCACGAAACAGAATCCGAATGCCCTACTCCTCGTCATATTCATCTTCAATTTCCTGATCCAAAATCTCCTCAATCACATCTTCCAGTGTAATAATTCCCAGCTCAGTTTCATCGTCCATCACCACAAACAAATGATTGCGAGTTTGGATAAATCGGCTCAGCACCGTGTCCAGCCGCGACCGCGCGTCAATGTCATGAATCTTGTCACGGTACAATTGGCTAATCGGCAGTGGCAGATCGCGCCCCACCACATCCTTCACATATAAAACGCCGACCAATCTTCCTTCGGAGCAAACTGGGATTCGCGAATGGCCAGCGTGTTTAATTTGCGCTAGTAGTGTCGCGTCAAGTTCATCATCCAAATCGACAGTGAAAACATCACTCATTGGTGTAACCAAATCACCAGCCGTCTTTTTACTAAACTGCAACGCTCCCGCCGCGATTCGACTTTCATCATAATCGACTGGGCTATCCGAACGCTCAGCATGTTCATGAATGATCTGTTCTAGCTCTTGGTGTGAGTACAGCTGTGGCGCTTCCTTACCTACCCAGCGATTGAGTAGCTTGGACATCGGCCGGGCCAATGGCCAAAATAGCACATAAATCACATCTAGCAGCCAGAAGAAATAACGCGTGATCTGATAGCCGCGCTGCGTAAAAATCGCTTGCGGCAAAATCTCGCCAAACATCGTGATGAGTAGTGTGGCGATCAGCCCACCAACCACGCCATTCGTCATATTGCCCAGCAAAATCGACATCGCCGTATTCACGCCGACATTGCCCAGCAAAATACAGAAAATCAGATAGTAGCCATCTTTGCGGTAGCGATACACCCGTGCAGCGATCACATCGCCGTGTCTGGCTTTGCGCTTCAAGTCGTCTGGTCTCGCCATCATCAAGCCAATATTCAGGCCTGAAAATATCCCAGATAACGCCAATAATAAAACGGCCATCAACCACAGTAAAATATCAGACATAGCTTACCAGCCGCCACCTCCGCCGCCACCTCCGCCACCACCAGCGAAGCCGCCACCAGTCGAACCACCAGAGGTCGATGAATAGTCGCTGGCGCTACTGGCCACGCTTGACAGACTGTTCATTCCAGCCGCAAATGCCGCCGCGTTGAACGCGCCCTGACCACTGTACCAATCTGGCTGCTCACCAACTTGCTCATAGTATTTGCCCAACTGCTTACTCCACTCTTTTTCCTGCCCGAACAGCACCGCGTATGGCAAAACTCGCTCATACAATTTCACCAATTGCCGCTCATCAGCCGTATCAATCTTCACTTTTTCCGCACCCTCAGGACTTTGTAACATCTGTAGGCGCTCAGCTTCAGCCACACCAATATACATTTTCAATCCCGCCAAATACCGCCTGAGTGCTAAGCCCTCATCAGTCAGTGACCAACCAAATGACAAGGCAAATACTATACCCGCCATTATTAATAATACCGGCGACAGCAATAATGCACCGATAACAAAAAACCATAAAGCCCACTTCTGTACAATTCGCTTATTTTCTGGTTTTTGCTCACACAAAGCATACTTACCGCGAGCCAAACTCTTCAAATTGTTATCATCATCACCTGTTCGCGCCGCATACGACAAATTATTCTGTAGCTTTTTCAGATTTAGCCGCTGACCTGGTTTTGGCATCGACTCGCCAAACATGTCCCGAATAACTTCAGACTCTTCCGGCCTCAGCTCTGTCAAGTCTTTGACAATTTCAATTTCATACTGCGCCGACCGTAAAAATGACGCCTTTTTCACTTCGTACAATTTGATATAATGCCGCACCGCTAAATCCAGCAACTGAGCAACCTTCGCCGAGCCCTTAACTATAAAGAGATCATACCTTTTCAAAATATATGTTGACATCATCACACTCGCCTGTTTTGGCGGCAAATATTCTGGCGGAATTGGCTTGAGTTCGCTATATCTACCAAACAGCCGTCGGTAGCGCCAGATTAGTAACAATATTAAAATGGCCGTCAAACTACTCACTACCGCTTGTACCGTTGACCAAATTTTTATAAACTTTTCGATCAACGTCTCCTGATAACCAGCAAACGTACCGCCAGTAAAACCAACCGCCATCGTTATGCCCTCCCGACGGTCCAGTCGATTCACATTTGCAACAATTTCACTCTTATCACCACTGATGCTACACCGCTGCCTCGATCCCTGCTTACCAACATAACAGAAAGCTTCGCCGCGCCGCGCCGCCTGAAGTGACTCGTCAAGCTTCACTGAAACTCGTACATTCTCCATGGGCACCCGCCACTCATTGCCGATGACGTCCCAGTAGAACTCATCACGCCCCGTATTGTCATAGTGCTTAGTTACATCACGCTGAGTAAACTTGATGACGTAGGTTTTCTCACCCTGAACGTAAACATCTTTCTTGCCAATCCTTAGCTCATCGCCATTCCAGTTATACTCCAGTGTTTTCCCCTGCTCATCAGTCACCGATTGCAATGAAAAACTCGTCGGATGACTATCATACTTCTTCACAAATATTGGTGCAATACCACGGTTTTGATTCGGCGGAAAATTAGCAGTAATTCGCCACGTTGCCGCCAACGTTGAACGATTCTCGCCGTCGCGGCCCAATGAATACTCTGCATCAAATTTAGTGACGGTAAAATTGTCCGTCTGCGCCGCAAACGCCGCTTGGCCAGATCCAACCAACAGAGATCCAGCGATTAGTATCCCCAATATAAATCGCTTCATACTCTAATTATAACAAACTAAAATCACGCTACAATTGCAACTTCACCTGCGGGTAGATCGCCCGCGTTGTCTCATCAATCTCATAACGCAGTTGTGGAAATGGTACGCCCTCGCGGGCAGTTACGCCTTCAAAAATCCAAAATACCCGCTCAGAATAGCCCCAGCCGCAAGCTGGCGGCATACCGTACTCCAACATTTCCACAAAGTCAATATCCAACATCATCGCCTCATCATCGCCAGCATCGCGCATCTGTTGCTGCTCAATAAAGCGGTTCAGCTGGTCAATCGGGTCGTTCAGCTCGGAAAAACCATTCCCCAGCTCTGACCCGGCAATAATCGGCTGGAAACGCTCCACCGTCTGCGGATTCTCGGGGTTAGTCTTAGACAGCGGACTGATAAACTTCGGCGTATTCACCAACCACACCGGCCCCGCCACATCTTTGCGAATATTCTTCCATAGCTTATCAATACCGCGTGGAATGGAATCGGTCTTCTCCACTTCCAAGCCATGTTCTTTCAGCTTGGCAGCTACCTCTTCAATCGTTGTATTATACACATCAATTCCATAGTGCTTGCGAATAACTTCAGCATAATCCCAAACTTCCCACTCGCCGCTCATATCCACCGTGAACCGGCCCAGCTGAAACTGCAACGTACCAAACGTTTCCTGCAGAACATATTTGTACATGTCCTCCATGAAACGCATGCCAGCTCGCCAATCCCAGTACGCGGCGTACCATTCCATGGCGATATGCTCTGGCAAATGCTCATCGGAATAATTCTCATTGCGAAAACGCGGCCCGAGATCATACACCTTCTCAAACCCAGCGCCAACCAATCGCTTCAGCGGCAGCTCGTGAGAAATGCGTAGGTAAAACTGCTGATTATCCAGCGCGTCCATATGCGTCACAAATGGGTTAGCATCAGCACCACCGGTGGTATGCTCCAATACCGGCACATTCACCTCAGTAAAGCCGTGGCTATTCAGATAATCGCGCGTCGCCTGCCAAAACTTACTGCGGCGAACAAACCGTTCGCGTACCTCTGGATTGACATTCATATCGACATAGCGGCGGCGAAAACGCTCTTCTTTATTCTCGAGCTTTTCGGGCATCGGCCTAAGCGACTTAGTTAGCAACCGTAGCTCATGCACGCCAACCGACCTTTCGCCAGTCTGCGTCGTCATCATCACCCCGCGCGCCTCGGCAAAGTCGCCCGTATCCAAAAGCTTCAGCTGTTTCATACCCAACACGCCGCGGCTAGCATCCAGCTCCGCCACATCATCTCGCTGCAAATATAGCTGTACTTCACCAGACTGGTCGCGCAGTTTGATGAACGCCAGCTTACCAAAACTGCGGATTGAAGTAATGCGACCTGCAACCACCACTTCCCGGCCCGCCAATTCATCATACCGTGCCAAAACCTGGCCGCAACCATGCGTCCGCTCCGACTTTGCTGGATATGGATCAACGCCCAATTGGCGTAATGTCTCTAATTTTCGTAATCGTTCGTTTCGATAATCTTGCAGTGTGGCCATAACAGAGATAATTATAGCACATTATCTGTAAATTATTTTAGAGGACTTAAGAGATGGACTTAACAACGTAAGTGATTTCCGCTTTCGGCGTTTTAATCGTCACTTCATCACCAATTTTCTTACCAATTAGCTCTTTACCAATTGGTGATTGATCAGAAATTCTTCCTGCCAACGGATCAGCCTCAACCGGCCCAACCACCGTATAAGACACAGTTCTTTCCGGACACTGCAATTCAACCGTACTGCCCAGACCAACACTTGAACTGCCACTTGATTTAATGATTTCAGCATTCTGCAAAATATCCTCAATCTCTAAAATCCGTGTCTCCACCAAGCCCTGCTCTTCGCGTGCAGCGTCATATTCTGCGTTCTCGCTTAAATCGCCAAAATCTCGCGCTACCGCAATTTTTTCAGCAATTTCACCACGCCTGCCTTTTAACTCCGCCAACTCGACTTCCAAGTCAGCTTTTCCAGCTTCGGTAATCTGGTAAGTTTTTTTCATAAAAATCTCCTCCTCTATTACATATAGCGGTATTAGTCTTATAAACTACACTAAATATAGTGTTCTATCTAGTCTTATGAAGTCTATCTGAGTATAACAACCGCCATTTATTATGTCAATATAGCCGAGCTTAACGACTTAGACAAAATTCAAGTAGCTGCTGATAGTTCATCTTTTTCGTCTCGCCAGTTGCTCGCTCAGTTAGTTCAAATAATCCATCACTGTCAATCGCCCGATCACCAATCGTAATCCGCCATGGCAGACCCATCAATTCCGCATCAGCGAATTTCACGCCCGGCCGCTCATCACGATCATCAAGTAGCACATCCACGTCGCTATCCGCTAGTTCACTATAAAGCTTACCCGCCAATTCCTTACCCTTTTCACCGATTGCGACAATATGAACCTTAAACGGTGCAATATTTTCCGGCCATACCAGTCCTTTGTCATCGGCAAATTTCTCAACAATCACCCCCATCACTCGCGTAATGCCAATTCCATAGCTACCCATATATGCATATTGCTCTTTGCCGTCGGCATCGGTGAACACCAGCTTCATCTCCTCTGATTTCTGTGTACCAAAATTAAAGATATTGCCAACCTCAGCCGTCTTCACTTTTTCCAACTCACTACGGTCAACGCCAAGCTCCGCAACTGCCTCATCCAAGACTTCTTCATTCACCGCAATATTTTTAGCACGATGTAAATAAATATAGTCCTCGCCAGCATCGCAAATTGTCTGGAATTCGTGACTAAATTTAGTAAACGCACCGCCCGAAGCAAACGTTACATAAGTTTCATCACCGATACCAAAACGATCGTAACAGCGCTTATACGCCTCAATAACGGTATTATAGTAATTATCTAGGTCCTCTTTACTAGCATGCACCGAATACATATCTTTCATGACAAATTCACGACCACGCATAATTCCGCTCTTGGCGCGCAGCTCGTTACGCAGCTTGTTTTGGAACTGGTAAACGCTAATTGGCAAATCTTTGTAACTCTTTAGATAATTACGCAATAAATCAACAATCGGCTCTTCGTGCGTCCAGCCAAAACCTACATCAGTGCCGTCTTGCAATTTAGACTTGAACCAGACGTCAACAACTTCATCGCTCCAACGACCGGTTTCCTGCCATAATTCTTTACGCTGCAAAGTGCTCATTGTTAGCTCTTGGCTATCAACCTTATCCATTTCCTCACGAACAATCTGCTTAATATTCTCAAGCACCCGCAGACCAAGCGGTAAGAAAGAATAGACACCTGCCATCGTCTTATGCACATAACCAGCACGAATTAATAGCTGAGCGTTACGAGCCACCTCACCTGCTGGCGCCTGCTTCAAAGTTCTGGTAAAAAGTTGTGTCATTCGCATATTTTTCCTCCTTTATATAAATGGCAATAAAGCACCTATTTGGTCGACGGCGTTTGTATTGATAAACAGAAAATAAAAAGCTATACCGTTTTTCATCATATGCATCATCATCGGCACCCAAATTGCCCCAGTATACTCCCTAGCGGCACACATGACCAAACTTAAAGTAAATGTATCAACTGCCACTGCCCACTGCAAAGGCGTGCCCGGACCGACCCAAAGATGCGCCAAGCCAAATGTTATGCTCGTCATAAGAACCGACAGCCAAATTGAAAATGAATTGCGTAGTTTGCCGTAAAGATATCCACGATACAACAACTCCTCGACAATCGGACCCAATACTACCATTACCGTAAATGCCATTAAGAGCTGCCAGTGTGACGCAAGCATACTCTGACTAAAGGGTATCTCCTGCCGCTGCTGTACATCAACCGAGAAGACACCACTAGCGATACTCATCGTGACTATCGTCAAGAGAAAATAAGCCACAAAAGCCAAGGGCGAAATAAATATCTCCAGAAACGTTGGCCAGTCATTTACCCCTAAATCCTGAAGAGACGTTCGCCGTTTTTTAATGTATATTGGTACACCAACAACTACAGCCAAGGATATACCATAAACAAAAACTGAAATCGCGGTATTAAAAATAACTGGGTTTATCGATTTTAGAGGCACACCAAGCCCGACTAGCTGATTAATCAGAAGTGAAATAATGAGCTCCACTATTAAGAACGCACCGTAAACCCAAATTGGCAGTGCCACCAATAGCCACCACTTTCGGCCTTTTAATTTCTTATAGAAGCTTCCCCACATCGCTCACAGTCACCAAAATTGTTAATATTAATAAAATCAACATGCCGGTAGCTTGAATATTTTCTTCACGCTCTTTCGTCAGCTCTTTCTTAAAAATACGGAATATCGCCATCGTAAACCAGCGCCCACCATCAAGTGCTGGTATTGGCAATATGTTCATTACCGCCAGCGTCAGTGAAATCAACGCCGCCACAAAAATGACTTGGGCTATTCCAGAATTAACCACCGACGGAAATAGCACGCCCAATATACCAATCGGCCCGGCGACGTTTTCGCCAACAGAAGACAAATCAGCACGGGCTGACTGCTTTGACTGTTCGGAGCCAAAAATCTGCCCGAATAAACCATGTGCGGTTTTCGCCAGCAGTACGCCAACACCTTTTATAGTCTCATAAGACAGCTGTCCGGTCGTCGCTATCCCCATAATAGGCGCTGACCAAGTGCTGTATATTTTTTCTGACTGACTAGGAACAACCCCCAAATATCCACCAGCTTTGGCAGTCTGTTCAGAATTTAACTGCACATCAATCAACGACTCTTTGCCATCACGACTATACTTAATTGGCACTTTTTTGCCAGCGTTCTGCTTAGTTATAATTGGCAATTTTTCCGCCTCATTCAGTGGTTGATTATTTATGTCAATCAATTGATCGCCCACTTTAATCCCTGCTCTATCAGCCGGCGAGTCGGGAGTAATTTTTACCACCGATACCGGCGAACGACGTACTTCAGTGTCAAATGGCAACTGGACCTGATTCGACAACACCTTTGGTAGCCCAATTACCGCCAGAACCGTAAACAAAATAATTGCCGTCAGCCAGTTCATCATAACGCCGGCTAGCAAAATCTTGGTTTTTACCCAAAATGTCGAACCACCATACGTACCTTTGCCCTTCGCTGAATCATACTCGCCTTTTAGACGAACAAATCCACCAAGTGGCAACCAGTTTAGGCTGAAAATCACGTTTTCACCTAAAAAGCTCCGCTTAACTTTCCACTTTTTTGCAGCTGGCGGAAATCCAATCCCGAACTCCTCAACCTTAACGCCGTTTCGCTTAGCCGCCAGTGCGTGACCCAACTCGTGCAAGACCACCAGCGACATAAGCAAAAATAGACCTAAAAGAATCCCCCAAACAATCATTTACCAAACCGCCTATTCCGATTAGCATACTCCTCTAAAATCACCGCCACATCGTCAGTAGTCATGTCTGGCCAATTTTTCTCCACAAACATCAGCTCGCTATAGGCCGAACGCCACAACATAAAATTACTGAGACGCTGCTCGCTAGAAGTCCTAACAATCAAATCACAGGGCGGCACATCTGGCGCATATATATTTTGCGCTACTAACTCCGGTGTAACATCCTCGGCAGGAACCCCAGATTGAACAATTTTTTTAACCGCATCAGCAATCTCCAAATGTCCACCATAATTTAGACATAAGACCAATTCGCCACTATCTAAATTAGCTGTCTTTGCTTCAGCATCGTCAATTGCCTCAACTAGCGCGTCCGACAACTCATCCCTAGATCCAATCACCCTCAGGCGTATATTGTTCTCAATAAATGCCGGCAAGTCAGCCTTCAGCATCTTTAACAGTAATTTCATCAAGTGGCCAACCTCTTCCTCTGATCGTTTCCAGTTTTCCGTACTAAAAACATAAGCACTGACATATTTTACGCCACTCTGAAGCGTTTCTAAAGCCACATCTTTCAGTGCATTATAGCCCGCCAAGTGACCTTCGTACGCCGGCAAACCATGCTGCTTGGCCCATCGTCGATTTCCATCCACGATAAAACCAATATGTTGCGGCAACTCTGATTTTCTATTCATTTTTTGCCCTCCACTCATCAATTAATTCAACATCTCGAATATCTTTTTCTCGCCCGCGCCAATTTTTCCATCGTCGTAAAAATTCCAAATTAACAAACCTAACGTCATCACACACCACTGAATAGCTCAATAAATCGTCATAGCCAACAACCTGACCGTCAAACTCCCAACCGTCCCACAACTCAGCCGAGCCATCAATCTTTACAAAATACGGACGCTGATTACCATCAAGCTTTTTAGTCCAATCGCCATAATCTTTAGAAAGTTTTTTTATCAACTCAGGGCTCGCTACAATATCAACATCTTCAGCCCGACGAATTCCTAATTGGTCTAAAATACCACTGCCAATAACAATAATCTGCTCAAGAGGCAGCCCCAACTCTTTTACTCTATCAGCAAAAGTTTCGCTCATTAAACAGTCAAGACGTCCTTTTCCTTCGCCTTAAACGCCTCATCGATTTGCGCCTGCATTTTACTCATTAAGCTATCAACTTCCTTCTCGACCAACTTCAAGTCATCTTCGCTTAGCTCTTTTGTATCCTTCATCCGCTTTGCTTCTTTTAGGGCGTCCTGACGGATATTTCGCATCGCAATTCGAGCCTCCTCAACCTTCTCGCTCACCTGCTTTACTAACTGACGACGGCGCTCTTCAGTTAAAGCTGGGACTGGCACGCGCACCACTCGTCCATCGTCAGACGGATTAAATCCTAAGCTCTGGTTGTCGCGAATTGCAGAAGTAATTGCAGTAATATTACCTGGATCAAATGGCGTCACCAGCAGCGTCTGAGCTTCTGGTGCAGTAATATTAGCCACTTGATTAAGCGGCATTTTTGTACCATAAGCCTCAACCATAACACCATCCAGCATTCCAGCATGCGCTCGGCCCGTTCGAACTTTCTTCAATTCATCTTGGAAAAAGCCAAATGCGGCATTCATTTTCTCTTCATAAGGGTTTGTGTCAAACATATATTCCTCCAATTTATCTACCGCTATTATACCAAACTTCAGGCGCCTTGTCTGCTAATTTCACCTATTGACCCGTGATATAATAACAGAGTGATTTCTAAGATTAAGCTATATAATTTCCGATCTTACAGCCTACATGAAGCAACGTTTAGTGATTCTGGTACAGTTATCGTTGGGCCAAACGGCACCGGCAAAACAAATCTACTTGAAGCGGTTTACGTAGCCTTACGCGGTAGTAGTTTTCGTGGCAGTCTTAGTGATTGCATGACATTTAACGCCCCTCAAACAGTTATTCACCTAGAGGGGGACTTTGGCACAAGGCGAATTAAATTAAACACAGCATCAGGAAAAATTAGCAAAGAATTCATCATTAACGATAATAAATCAAAGGCCTTGACCAGGAAAAGCCGTTTGCCTGTAGTCCTGTTTGAGCCAAGTGAGCTACGTTTAATCTCCTCCTCTCCTTCCCGCAGGCGCGATTTTCTAGATGGGCTAATTGCTCGACTTGACTCCAAATACGACACTGACCTGCGAGCCTTCAATCGCACACTATTACAGCGCAACGAGCTCCTAAAATCCCATCAAGAAGATTCACAAATCTGGCGCGATAACCTGTTTGCATGGGATATAAAATTTGTTCAATACGCAACCAACGTAACCCAAAAAAGAGCTAAATTTCTCCAAGCTAACGAGCCTCGTATAAAAAATTTATACGAATCACTAGCGGGGAAAAATACACAATTATCAATAGAGTATAGCGCCACTGCACCCCTAGAAAACTACGACCAATCTTTACTTGACCGCCTAGAGAAAGCTCGCGAATATGAAATTGCCACAGGCTTCACTTCTGTCGGCCCACACCGTGAAGATTTCACAATTTTTCTCCATGACCAGCCCGCCGTTAAGGTTGCCTCACGTGGCGAAATGCGCACTATTATGCTAGCCTTTAAGCTACTAGAATTGGAGCTCCAAACAGAAATCAGCCAATCGCGACCATTAATTCTACTAGACGACGTTTTCTCGGAGCTAGACGCCACACGCGAAAAACTCCTCCAGGAAACCATTCAGCATCATCAATTCATCGTCACCACAACAGACGCACGACACCAAAAAGACGGCTGCTTAATTATTTCCACGCAATAAAAATCCGCCCTCTCGCGTGAAGGCGGATTTATTTTTCCTAGGCTTATTTATGCTTGAATCGCATCAGAATTATTAACTAATTCGCCCAGAACAATCGCCACATTATCTTCGATGATCTCATCATATTCTGGAATTCGCTCACGAATCCATGCGTCAATTTCTTCAGCTGACGCGTCATTGTCCTGCATCTGCACCAACTCTTTCAGCTGATCATCATCCAGAGATTCAACGATTTCTTCGCCAATTTGGCTATTGATCGTATCTTCTACGTGCTGGATTAACGCCTGCATCTGATCATCTGGTAAATTGATGCCGACTGAATTCAGCTGCGCCTTGGTGACTATTGTTGCTCGAATGTTTAATTGGGTTTGGTCGTTATTCATGATTTTATGATATCCTTTTTATTTTTTATTATCAATTATGCTTATTTGTTACTATCTGACTCTACTGGATCAAGCCTGTCTGCCACCCTTCTGGCGAGCCTACCAGCTCCTGATGAAATACTCTTACCGAGCTGCTTCATCCAGTCAGCACCCTTGCCAGCAACTCGCGCAATTTTCTCTTTAGCAGATTCCCACTTATCGCCAAGGTATTCCCTACGAGCCTCTCTTCGTTTAGTCTTACGCTCCTTGGCAGCTGCAGCACGATCTCTTATTTTCTCCTTGATTTCATTTATTGCTACTTCAGTATTGTGAATTTTTTCCTCAGTAGAATCAATCGTATATTTGAGATTATCTACATCAAGCTTAGCACTCTCTAATGCCATATTAGCCGCCATACTTAAATTATATTTTTCAGCAGCCTTTAGACGTAATTTCTTATTAGACGGATCAGCATCTGAAGCTTGCTTGGCCTTATCAGCCTCAGCGGCCGCCTTCTTAGCCCTTTCTTCCGCTTCTCGTCGCTCCTTCTCTGCTTTCTCCAACTTGGCAGCCGCTTCTTTTTGCTCTTGCTTAGAATTTTTTACAGCCTCTTTATTGCTATCAATCGTCGACTTGTCAGCCTCATTATCTGCCTTATCCTGCTCTCGCGCTTGGCGGTATTGTTGTCTTTCGGCCTCACGCTCACTTCGAGATACGTCTCGATCTCCTGCACGCATTTCACGCTGCCACTGCCTCACCCTCTTGCGTGTACGAGCTTCTGCCGCTTTTTGAGAAATAACTTCACGACCACCCGCAAATAATTCTGCAGCCTTGGCTTTTGCTGCAGTATAGGCGTTGCTGATTCTTTCCTTAGCTTGACCAGCCCTTTCTGCAACCTGCCCAGGTAATTCAGAGCCACGACTCACTCCAATATAAAAGCTCTCGGACAATTTTTTCCATGTCTTAGAAAAACCTTCCTTCACCTTAGTCTTTAACGCATCCACCTTTTCTTTACCATCAGCAATTCGCTCATCACGCGTTTTCTTCTGTGGCTCCATATATGTAACTTCCGGAGAAGCGGCTGTATTTTTGCCTAACGTTTCACTCATATATTTCCTTTTTTTGTTTTTACTGTCATTTTTGATATGTACTCATACTAGCACATATTTGTAATATTGTCAATATGCTTATGATAAATATTGACAAAATAAAAAATCGGCCGCATTGCTACAGCCGATTTATTTCTGTATGTGAAAATTTATTCGCTGACGCCCAGCTCAATTCGCTTAAATTGGCGAACTACGATGTTCTCACCTAATTTAGCAATTGCTTCTTTAACGTGCTGTTCAACGGTCTTGGAGTCGTCCAAGATGTACGCTTGGCTCATCAACACTTGCTCAGCAAAGTGCTTGTTCAGCTGACCAGCCACAATCTTCTCGCGCATCTCTTCAGGCTTGCTTGCTAGTGCCTCGCTGGTCATCAATTCCGCCTTTACCCGCTCCATTTCCTCAGCTGGAATATCCTCTGTAGAAGCATACTTTGGGCTCATCGCGGCAATCTGCATAGCAATTTCGTGCGCCAACGTCTTAAAGTCGTCCAAGCGAGCCACAAAGTCAGTCTCACAGTTAACCTCGACGATCACGCCAATTCGACCAGAGTGGACATAGCTTTCGATCAAGCCTTCACGCGCTTCACGGTCGCCTTTTTTCTCAGCCTTAGTCAAGCCTTTTTTGCGCATCTCTTCCAGTGCCTTGTCAAAGTCGCCATCAGCTTCAACCAACGCCTTCTTTGCGTCGGTCAAACCTACGCCAGTCAATTCACGCAGTTTTTTAATGTCATCAACAGAAACGCCCATCCTATTTCTCCTCTTTTTTCACTGGTTTTTCTTCAGTTTTTACGCTACCCGCACCTTCGGCAACAGCTTCAGTGAAATAATCCAACAACAATTGAATACCCTTGATAGCGTCGTCGTTACCAGGGATGACGTAGTCGATGCCAGTTGGATTGACATTGGTATCAACGATAGCAAATACCGGCACACCCAACGTCTGAGCCTCACGTACTGCATTTGCATCAGTCAAGGCGTCAACCACGACCACTGCGCCTGGCTTACCCATCAAGTCTTTGATGCCGCCATATTTAACGTTCAAGCTATCGATTTCCTCTTGGAAACGCTGTACTTCCAATTTGTTGTAGCGCTTTTCCAAATCACCTGACGCCATGCGCTTTTCCAAGTTCTTCAGCTTTTTGATCTGCTGAGTAATCGTCGCGCCGTTGGTCAACATACCGCCAATCCAGCGTTCAACCACATATGGCTGATTGATCTTTTCAGCAGCCTGACGCACCACGTCTTTGGCTTGCTTTTTCGTACCAACAAACAATACTTTGCGGCCTGACGCTGCGATTTTTGTTAGTTCTGGCAATGCCTTGTCCAATGCCTCAACTGTCTTGACCAAGTCAATGATGTGGCTGTCCTGACGCTTAGAGTGAATATACGGCGCCATCTTTGGGTGCCAGCGGCTGGTTTTGTGTCCAAAATGAACACCTGACTCCAGCAAAGCCTTAATGTCTACCTTTACAGACATTCTCTTCTCCTTTTGCCTCATCCGCTCACGATGTGGAGTGTGAAACGGATTGTGTCATTAAAATTAGTTACTTGGCAATTATACCAAATAGTCAATAAATCTGCAAATATTACCCTTTCTCTAGCAATTGTCTAAATCGCGATAGACCGTCGAAATTTTTACCGTTTAGATACGGTCGCACTATATTTGCCAATGCCGGCAGATTTAGCTCATCAATGCCCTCTCCTTTGAGAATTCCTCTTTTGATAGCACAGTACGCTATGCCATCAACTTCATAGCCAAATGTGTTATCGGTCGAAGAATGTATACCCGTTACCCTGCTCATACCTTCAGCATCAGGACTATTCTTGAGTCTGTAGCAAGCCTCTACGGGATATGTCGCTCCTCCATACTGAGAGTACGCACTTATGCCGCCATCAAGATAATCTCCACTGGCCGCCATAACCAAAACACTTGCCTCATGATCCTCAGGATCATTATCTACTTCAAATCCTGCAATTCGCTCCTTTACCTGATTGCCGCTAACAATCCAATCATCAAGAAATAAAATCTTAGAACTCTTGTCAATCCCACCTCTACCGCCATACACTTTCAGTCTACCTTCACATTCTTCGAATTCATCGTCTGGAAATTTAGATAAGACCAGACTTAAAATATACTGGCTACTTTTCATCTCTTTGTCATCGCGGCACTGACTTAGTGAATTTCCCACGTCAACATAGACGGGTTTATTATCGACTTCCAAATGATGCCTAAGCCTTTTCGCTAGCGCTGTTGCCGCAAAATGCAATTCTGGCATACCCAAAAAAGTCAATTCACTTCTTAATTCTCTAGCGTCACCCTTTCTGTAATCAGGTAAATACGGCTCGACCATTTCCATAAAATATAAAAATTCATTCAGAGCTTCATATTCAGTTGTTTTACGTTGCATCCATCTAAAGCAAGGATCGCTCGTCATCGTGTCAAGATATTCATCTGTACATACATAAGATACAGGGCTAGCTCGACTAATATCTTTAGCCTGTGACGATAAATCTGGTAGTGTCGTCGGATTTAACCTATCCAAAACACCAGAACTAGTTGACAACTCAATCATACCTATATTATGTCATAATTTCGCCAAAATAGCAAAGTTAAGGTTACGGACTTTTGACATTTTCCGATAAATTATGTACAATTGAACAGTTATGAAAAGCAGTATTCACCCACAGAACTATCGCCCTGTCGTATTTAGCGACGATCAAGCGGGCTTCGCGTTCTTGACTCAGTCAACAGCGCCAACAACAGAGACTATTAAATGGGAAGACGGCAACGAATATCCGTTAGTCAAAGTTCATATTTCATCAGCTTCTCACCCGTTCTTCACTGGTGAGGAGAAGATTATCGACACCGAAGGTCGAGTTGATCGCTTTAAGGCGCGTCAGGCAGCAGCTGAAGCTCGCCGTGCCACATTGGCAAATAAAGCCAAGAAAGCTAACGCCAATAAAGCCACAAAAGCTGATTCTCCAAAATCAGATAAAAAGGCTAAGAAATCTAGCAAATAGTAAGGTGTAGCACCTTAAACACCACCCAATAGTTGGGTGGTTTTTTATTCATAAGTAGTGTAATACCACATAAAACTATTCTTCATCACTCAAGGCAAACGCCAGTCAATTGCCTCGCGACCCTGTTGCACCAGAAAATCATTAGCACGCGAGAACGGCCGACTACCAAAGAACCCGCGATGTGCCGAAAACGGCGACGGGTGGGCGCTAGATATTTTCAAATGCTTCGGATTAGTAATAACCTGTCCGACTTTTTGAGCGTGCGCACCCCAAAGTATAAACACCAGCGGCTGATCATAATTATTAAGCATTTTTAGTAAATTTTCGGAAAATTCCATCCAACCATATCCGGCATGACTGCCCGCCTGACCACGACGAACGCTCCAACTAGTGTTCATCATTAGCACCCCCTGCTTACCCCACGATTCCAAAAAACCACTAGTCGGCATATCACCGCCGATATCACCCACAAGCTCTTTAAATATGTTTTGCAAACTTGGTGGTATTTTTACGCCAGGACGCACCGAAAAACTCATGCCATGCGCCTGCCCTGGCCCGTGATACGGGTCTTGCCCAATGATTACTACTTTTACTCTGTCCAGCGGACAAGCCGCGAAACATGAAAACATATCCTGACGCGGCGGATAAATATCAAATCTCTCACGCTCCGCATCAACCCGATTCATCAATGCCCGAAAATAAGGCTGTTCAGCCTGATCCTCAATAAACTCCCGCCAGGTGGAAAACTTCATACTCTCATTAAACCACGGCTAGTCCAACGTGACAATCGTTACGCCGCGACACATTATATCGCAGTCTCCGCACAGCTTTGCAACACATAGGCCAGCCTACCTGTGGTATAATTTTATAGTATGACTAAAATCGCACTAGACATAGAAGCATTAAACGCTGAGCGATCCGAGCTGGGCGATTTTTTAGCACGACCAGACGCTTATAATGCACCAGATTTTACAGCGAAAAATAAGCGATTTTCAGAGCTGGAAACCTTGATTGCAAAAGCAACTGAGCGTCGGCAATTAACTAGCAATTTAGCGGAAGCTAAAGAACTCGCTACTGGTGGCGATGAATTGGCAGAGCTAGCAAAAGTGGAAATTGCTGAAATTGAGACAAGATTGGCAGAACTTGAAGAAGAGTTGTTTATCCTACTCACCCCCAAAGATCCCAATGACGAAAAGAACATCATCATGGAAATACGTGCTGGGGCTGGCGGCGACGAAGCGTCATTGTTCGCGGCGGAACTATACCGCATGTATTTACGCTGGTGCGAGGCACACAATTACCGAACTGAACTGATTGACCAATCCCCGAACGATTCTGGTGGATACAAAGAAGTAATTTTTGGAATTAAGGGCGATTCACCGTACGCTCAATTAAAGTTTGAGGGTGGCGTACACCGCGTTCAACGTGTGCCAGTTACCGAAAGTCAAGGACGAGTTCACACTTCAACCGCCACAGTCGCAGTGCTGCCAGAAGCAGAAGAGGCCGATGTCGAGATAAATGCAAATGACCTCCGCGTTGACGTATTCCGCTCAGGTGGACACGGTGGCCAGAGCGTCAACACAACCGACTCAGCAGTGCGTATCACCCACCTGCCGACCGGCATCGTCGTTACCAACCAAGACGAGAAGTCTCAAATTAAAAACAAGGAAAAAGCACTCAGCGTGCTACGCTCACGACTATTACAAATGAAAATTGATGAAGAAAACGCCAAATTAACCGCCGAGCGACGCTCGTTGGTTGGGACTGGCGACCGTTCAGAGAAGATTCGCACCTATAACTTCCCACAAGATCGCATCACTGACCACCGCATTCACTACAGTCGTAGTAATATCCCCGCTGCAATGAACGGGGATATCGACGATTTGATTGAGAATCTACAGAGATCTGAGCGTGAGCTGAAAGCTCAGAATGCTGGTAATTAGTACAGCTTAACAGGCTCAGCAGACTCCAATAGCTCCGCCAGCTTATTTATTTCATCCACACCAACTGGTTGATGATTTATACCCCTATCTTTCTCTTCCTGCAAGGTTAAATCCCTTATAATAGATACTCCAGTATTTTTATCAAAGACACTCGGTGCCCTTTTCGGCTTTGAAAAGTCCTTATCAAACCTTAAAACCTGACCATCTTCTATATAGTACCCATGATACTCTCCACCTCCATTACTCCTCATTTCTTGGACATTAATTTCCCTAGAGCTAATACCGTCGGTCGATAATTTTGATTCTACACCAATATATAAATACGATCCATCTTCCTGAGGAACCTGCAACGACAAACTCAAACATTCTTTCTTATCCTTGTTAATATTAAGGTGAGACCAGTCATTCACCTGATCTTGATACCTCTTTAAAGTTGATCCAACCAAGGCATCCAGTTTTGCTGCCGCCTCTCGCTTCTCTTGATCACTTAAATTATGATCAAAATCCGCAGTAAATGTCATTTGCTCTGCTGCTTGGCTAGTATTAGTTTTTTCTGGTGAAGTCATTTATCTTCTCGCTTTCTATATTTGGTAATATACCCCCATAATACTCTCTCTTGATTTGTCAATACTTTTTACCATTTTTCTCAGTTTTTGCAAGCATTTTACCTTTTTACATTCCATAGATATATGTTATAGTTACTAATATGATCATCTCTGAATGGCTAAAAACAGCGACCAAATCCCTGAAAAATATTGGAATTCCATCCGCCAGATTAGACGCAGAATTAATATTAGCCAACACTTTACGCAAAAACCGTACCTACTTACACGCTCATCTGGACGAAGAAATCGATCCCAGGCGACTTGACATCGCCAATGCCAGATTAGATTTAAGATTAGACCGCGTACCAATCGCCTACATTCTGGGCTATAAAGAATTTTATGGCCGCAAATTTACCGTATCGCCATCAGTTCTAATTCCCCGCCCAGAGTCCGAAGATTTGATTTCTTTATTCTTAGAATTGACCGCTAGTGAGATTACTGAAAAAACCCTCATTGACGTAGGTACCGGTTCTGGCTGTCTGGGAATAACCGCCAAACTAGAGAGGAATAACCTGTCTGTTATTTTGTCCGATGTTAGCAAACCAGCTCTGAAAATTGCCGAAAAAAACGCCGATACACTGAAAGCAGACGTTACAATTCAGCAGCAGTCTTTACTTAATGGGCAAATTAGGCCAGTTGACTATATTTTTGCTAATCTACCTTATGTTGATAAGGATTGGGACGTTTCACCGGAGCTCAAATACGAGCCAGAACTTGCCCTCTTCGCTGAGGATGAAGGACTTAAACTAATCTCAGAATTAATATCACAGGCGCCAAGGTGTCTCACTTCAGGTGGACTACTATTCATTGAGGCCGACCCCTGCCAGCACAATAGAATTATCAATATTGCTATAAAAAACGGATTCAAAGAAGAAAAAAGACTTAACTATATTCTAGTTCTGCGGCTCATACGCACCCAAAACCAAATCTAAAATCAACTCTTTATTGCCGCGCAAGACCGTAACTTTAACTGTCTCTCCCGGTAAAAATTCAGACACTAAAGTCGATAAGCTACTATCATCACCGACATTTTTATCATTAATCTTAGTGATGATGTCGCCACTTTTTATACCAGCTTTATCAGCTGGACCGTCTTTTTCTATAGTGGACTCCGACCCTCCATTGATGTAAGCGCCAGACTTTACCGGCAGCTTATATTCTGACTGAATGTCTGGCGTAATAGATGCGTAACGGACGCCCAGATAAGCCTTCTGGACACCCTTGCCGCTTATAACGCCTCTCACCATGCCTTTTACGGCGTTAATCGGAATAGCAAAACCGATGCTTTGTGCGTCAGAGGCGATAGCTGTGTTGATGCCAATCACCTGTCCTGCCATATTAATAAGTGGCCCACCAGAGTTACCAAGGTTAATCGGCGCGTCAGTCTGCAGTAGATCAGTTAAGCTTTCTGTTTTAGAACCCCTAGAGTCAGAACTTGCTACAACTGGTCGTCCTTTGCCGGAAATTATACCACTAGACACAGTATTCTGATATTGCCCCAGAGAATTCCCGATAGCAACAACTTTTTGCCCAACTTTTACTGTGCCAGAATTACCAAGCTCCGCCACTGGCAGCTTCTTAGCATCTTTAATTTTTAAAAACGCAATGTCATTAAGTGGATCGACACCGACTAATGAAACATCAGTAAATTGGTCTCCATTATGTGTAACTACTCTAATTTTTTGAGAATTTTTAACAACATGCTTATTTGTCAAAACATAACCATCAGCACTAATAATAACGCCAGTCCCGGCGCCCATCTTCTCAGAATCCTCACTAGAGACAACTATAGAAACGACACTAGGCGAAACTTTGTCAACAACTTTTGAGACGTCGCCATCGCTCACTGTTATTGAATTACCGTCATTCTTTACGTCTTGAGATGGACGATTAGCCAGCTGAAGCGTTATCCAACTCGTTAAGAATATTATACTAACCAGTGTGGCAGCGCCTACCACACCACCAACCAACCATAAGGCTAATCTCTTCTGTTTGCCAGAATTTTGCATATATTTTCACCCCCTATCAATTAAATAGTCACCGAATTGAGAAACGCAAACATCACGAATATAATCGCAATTGTAAGAATTACCGGCCCAGATATATCTGAAAAACGAACAATTTTATGCTTTTTATACGATTGATAAGCCTTGCTGGTAACGAACGATAGTAGCAGCAAAATTATGGTAATTTGTGGAACGCCACCGAATAACAAGCCGCCGTAACTAAACGTCCAATGATAAGCCAACCAGCCTAATTCAGCAAAGACGACTCCCCAAATTGCAGATAGTAGTACAGTTTGTCTCTCGTCGTAGCTGTGTAGGAAATGACGCGCCGCGCTATAGCCGATTAAGAACATCAAGAAAACGATCACAGAAACTGGCCAATCATAAGACACGGCCATTAGTGCGGTAACTCCAATAAAAATAGCGACAGCCGACTGCAAAGCTACTTGCCAACGCTTCGACATTGGCTTAATTACAATCAGCCAAATAGCGTAGAATACCGCCAAGAAAGCTCGGAAATATAAACTTGACGTAGATAAATACATCAAGCCAACCACGCCGACACCAACAGTTAAATCAACCAAATTAGCCTGCATGTTTGCCCACCAAAAACGTGGCCGTACGGCGATTATACGCCACTTACTCAGCACAACAAGCGCTAATGCTGGATATGGCGACTGAATAGTTTGGGCAATAGCAAATAGTACCGCCGCTAAGCCAATATTTAAGACATAGTAGACCAACTCACTCCAAAATGTCCTGCGTTTAACTGTCTTTAGTAACTCCATAGCTTCCCCTTATTATACCAAACTATGATCCAGATCCCACCACGACGATAAACTGAGCGTCAACGCTTAGGTTATATTTCGGAGAGTCAGACGAAACTGAACCGTACATTTCTTCAAACTTCAATTTTGTAGCAGATTTTTCTTTACCGGCTGGCAATTGATAGACGCGAGTTTTTGTCGACTTCTCGTTGCCCGGGGTGTTGCCGACATGAACTACTTTTAAGCCTAACTCCGACAGTCTATCCGCCTCTTTCTGCGCAGCGCCACTTATGCCGCTACCGTTCAAGACAGCAACCGTCGCCTTTTCCTTGGATAGCGGCGTGGAGTAAATTTCTGACTTTATATAGGCACGAATATCGCTATAATCATACAGTCCTGCGGCTGGTTGCACTATACTTGCACCACCTGCTGTACCAGTTGTCATCAATGTATTATCTGACTCCACAAAGCTCAACCGATGAATATCGGATTCTTTGATTTCTGACGCCAGGTTCATAATAGTCCGAATCTCTTTCGTATCTATATTGGTACGCAAATTCTTACCCATAGCATCCATTAGTGAAGTCACTTTACCAAAGTTTGTTAAAGTACCAGTAGAGGTTGCCTTACTCTTAAGAGCCATCAACACCAACTGCTGGTTCTTCTCACGGTCAAAGTTAGACTGTTCCAGGCCGTATGTCGGCGCCACTAATCCACGAGCTCTAGAAAACCACATAGCCTTTTCGCCGTCCATCTCGTGATTACCATTGGTCAACTGCATGTAGTGTCCGGTTGGACAACGCGCTCGACGCTGCTGAGCATTTAATTCCCTAGCACGACACATCCAGTCCATGCTTGGATCGAGAATTCCTCGCGGATCACGACTCTGCACATTGACCGTAACGCCACCAACCGCATTCACTGCGTCACGAATCACTGCTGTATTGATATGTGCCACATATTGAATATCCATACCAAAAATATCGCCGATGAATTTCTTTGTTTTGTCCATCCGATCAGTCTCGGCCTCCGGACTATTGCCATTATTCACACAACCAAAATATTCGTTAACTTTACCAGCATAGCCGGAATTACATGCCATGCCAAACTTAACGTATAGATCGCGTGGAATACTAAACATGTAAGCATCCTTTTTCGTCTGATTAACGCTAAGGACCATCATCGAGTCAGTTAGTGTTGCACCTGGATGATCTGGGTCGTCATCAGTTGTACCGAGAATCAACACATTACTTCGTCCATAAGAATCCTCTTTTAATTTCTGCTGCGAGAATAGATCGAAGATATTACCATTACCAAATACACTGTGCATTGTTTGCCATATCTTCAAGAGTAACCAACCAGCAACAAGCGCTATTATAATCCCAATAATCGCAAGAATAACCCTCACGATAAGCTTTTTCTTACGTTTTTGCTTCCGCTCCTGTCGATGTGATGGCTTGGTGCTCTCATCAATAGCTGCCAATGATTCACTAATATTCTGCTTTAATTTATTGGCAGTAGAAGCTGGACGTTGAACATTACCTTGAATATTACTCAAAGCACGCGGCTTGTCCTGGGTATCGCTGACACGCCCGATTGTGGTCGTTTTCTTACTAGAAATTTCCCCCAACGAAGCTCGCTGCGGTCGTCCGGTGACAAAACCGTCCATCGACTGTTTGCGTGATTTCATATCTATTGATTATAGCACACGAAACGCTTATAATTAAAGCAATGGACGCTACTTTTATGGATCGTCATCCAAAGTTACAAGATGGCCTAGGGATGGTCATTTTCGTTGTAGGAGTGGTGATTGGTACTATTTTATTGAACACATTTGTGTTTCAGACATTTAACGTCGAAGGTGCCAGCATGGAAACTACCATGTATACTGGCGACCGATTAATCGTTAATCGCTTGCCAGTTACGTCTTCAAAATTACAGAATAAGAACTACATTCCCAAGCGCGGTGAGATTATTGTTTTTAAGAATCCTAATTT
The DNA here is from genome assembly GCA_947095985.1 of uncultured Candidatus Saccharibacteria bacterium. Classification (GTDB taxonomy): domain Bacteria; phylum Patescibacteriota; class Saccharimonadia; order Saccharimonadales; family Saccharimonadaceae; genus Nanosynbacter. Next base: position 72,453 of record CAMUPZ010000001.1, read on the forward strand.
TAATGCCTCGACCGGTAAGGATGAATATATTGTTAAGCGAATTATAGCATTTGCCGGAGAAAGAGTAACAGTTAAAAACGGTACCGTGACAGTCTACAATAAAGAAAACCCTAATGGCTTCAATCCAGACACCTCTGTTAATAAAAATGAGCCAGGTCAACCAACTTCTGGCGATGTTGATTCAACCGTGCCCGACGGCACCGTGTTCGTTATGGGCGACCACCGACAGGGTAGCTATTCATGCGACTCCCGAAACTGCATGGGACCAATACCTCTATACGACATAGTTGGCCCCGTTAGCTTGCGGATATTCCCCTTCAATAAAATTCGCTCTTTCTAACTATTTTTCAAGTAATTCTCGTATTCGCTCAAACTCAAGACCATCCTTAAATTTGATACTAATCTGACCGGCTCCACGTCCGTTAGTACGGATCTTCACGCCTGTGCCAAACCTCTTAGATAGGCTCGCTACCACATCCGCATGCGGCATGTCCGCTGGACGACGTTTATTCTCAATTGGACTATCTTTAGCCTGCTTCCACAGCGTCACCACCTGCTCAACCCGACGCGCCGACCATTCTTCACGAATCGCCCGCTCCATAATGTCTTCCGCCGCTTCTTCAGGTAGACCAATAAGCGGCCTAGCCTGGCCCTCATTCAGCCTTCCCTCAAACAATGCTTTCTGTACAGACTTTGGCAATTTCAGTAGTCTCAGCGTATTACTGACGGCGCTAATGGACTTACCACCCAAACGCTTGCCAATCTCCTCTAAAGTCATATTAAACTGGTCACGTAGTTTCTGATAGGCTGTAGCCGTCTCCAGAGCATTCAAATCGTGCCGCTGCAAATTCTCAATCAAAGAAATCTCCAAACGATTCTGGTCGTTCATGCTCCTAACAATACAAGGCACTTCTGTTAATCCAGCCTTGTTAGCAGCACGCCAGCGCCTTTCACCCGCCACAATCAAATATTTATCGCCCTTTGGTGTCACCACAATTGGCTGAACCACGCCGTGCTCACGCACCGACTCTGCTAGTTCATTCAGGGCAACCTCATCAAAAAAGCGACGCGGCTGATCTGGATCTGGAACAACTTTATCAACTGCAATATCTCTTAAGCGCGACACCTTCTCGTCCTGCTGCGCTGTCGGATCAAATGTTTCGTCAATCAAATTAGTTGGAATCAACGACTCGAAGCCCCTACCTAAACCTTTTTTCATCGCTCCACCCTCTCTATAATTTCCTTCGTTAATGCTTTATAGGCGCGAGAACCCTTTGAAAATCGATCATAGGCACCAACTGGTGCGCCGTGACTAGGCGCCTCTGCCAAACGAATATTTCGCGGAATGTTATTCTTAAAAATTTTATCTGGAAAATACTTCTTAATTTCCGCGTGAACCTGCCCAGACAATGTAGTTCTAGAATCCATCATCGTTAACAGAACACCCAATAATTCCAGAGGTGGATTAAGTCCTTTCTTTATCAATTTCATACTTTCAAGTAGCTGCCCTAATCCCTCCAGCGCATAAAATTCCGCCTGAACTGGCAATAGTACATAATTAGCGGCAATCATGCCATTAACGGTCAACAAGCTCAAACTCGGCGGACTATCAATAATGATATAATCATAGTCTGTTGCTTTTTTCAGCGCCTCACGCAAACGAATAAACCTACCTTCCGCCTGAGCCAGTTCAACTTCTGTATTTGCCAGGTGAGGCGTGGCTGGTGCAATCGACAGATTTTTATATTCGGTCGGCAGGACAATATTCGCCAAATCAATTTGCCGCATAATCACCTCAGATATCGTTGCGCCCAGATTCTGCTTATCAATCCCTAGACCGCTGGTTGCATTGCCCTGAGGGTCAAAATCCACCAACAGAGTCTTCTTACCAGCTTTTGCCAAAAAATATGCTACATTAATCGACGTCGTTGTTTTACCGACGCCACCTTTTTGATTTGTCACCGCAATGATTTTTGTCATTCGTTCCCCTTTTTACCTACCCTAATTATAGCATGAGCAAAACAGAAATAACAGACACCAAAAAACCGCTTCTCTGATGGAAGCGGCTCTTTCGATTATTTGATTGATGTAATCTGAATCTTGGTGTACTTCTGGCGATGACCAGTTTCTTTGTGAACGCGTTTTTTGCTTTTGTAGCGGATGACGCGGATTTTGTCGCCCTTAACTTCTGCTTCAACGACCTTCGCCTTTACCACCGCGCCTTTTACCGTTGGCGTGCCAACCTTTGTTTTATCACCATCAATCACTAAAAGTGCGTCGAGAGTGAGTTCTTTTGTGCCTTCAGGGAGGAGATCCACCAAGAGGGACTCTTTTTCACTGACAACGTATTGCTTGCCAGAGATCTTTACGACTGCTTTCATTTCGTTCCTTAAAATATATTTACTATCAGTGACCAATTATAACAGAGACGGACAATACATGCAACTAGTTTTTCTGTAACTCAGCCATAGCGTTATTTGCCCGCAGCCAGCCACTCGGCGAGCCGCACTCCATATAGTCACCCTTAGCCTCACCAACCGCGATGACACCGCCATTCGCGATGTACGCGTTGATGGCGTCAGTCAGCTCAAATTCGCCGCGCTGCGGATTGGCAGGCAATGTACGCGCCAGTTCGAAAATTTCTTTGTTGAGAACGTAAAAGCTTGAATTGCTGAGATTGCTTGGCGCTTCTTCCAGCTTCGGCTTTTCAATGATACGGACAAAATTACCCTGCTGGTCAGTTTCGATGATACCCGTCTGCGGGATAAACGATTCCTCAACAGGATTACCTAGTAGCCCAGCCGACAGTACGCGCTCCTCTACCAACTCCGCTAGATCGGCCGCATTAGAACCGCCATCACCGCGCCAAAAGAATTGGTCGCCCATCACTACAAAGGCTGACTCGCCTGGCTCGATAAATTCACTCGCCAAACCCACGGGAATACTCGTGCCGTAGCCGCCAGTGCTCGGCTGAATTAAAAAATGTATTCGCACATCGCGGAGTGGCGCCACCAGTGGTAATTTATCTTCTTTACCGGCACGCCGCAAATAATCGTTCAGCTGAATATTTGACCGATAATAACTCTGTACTTGAGTACTTTGCTCGCCCACCACGAAATAAATATCTTTGACACCAGCCCGAACGATATCCTGCACAATGTAGTCGACCACCGGCCGTGTCCCCACCGGCAGCATACACTTTTCGATTGATTTGGTAATCGGCAGCATCCGCGTTCCCCAGCCCGCAACTGGAATAATAGCTTTAGTAATCATAGCACCTCCTACATCTTCAGCTCTTTGTGAGCTCTTCTTAAAATCTCCAACATTTCTGCGTAGCGTTTTTCATCAGAGGAAACCCTGGCATATAAAATAACTATATTGTCCATCACTTCAATATTAGCTTTTATGCCCTGGTCATACAACCACGCCATAAAACTCGGATTTAATAGCTCAAAGCTTGCAGCCTGATCTTTATTCGTAGCGTAAACAGTGTAGCGCTTATTAAAATCTCCCCATTCCATTTTAACTTTTCTATAGCCAATTGGTGACATCACACGCTTCTTAAAAATACTATTATCATCCCTGTCAATTAGAATTCCCCCGTAAGATTTGGGCAACATAATCTGGCCGATAAGATAGTTAACCTCATCTTTGTTTTTGCCTTCATCCGTAAATCCGTTGCCATTTTTAAGCACGCAAGTATAAAGTTGGACAAGAATACCGTCATCCCAAACACCAATAACATGATTATTTACGTCAGCAGAGTTAAAATAGCGCGGCAAAAATAGATTACCACCCTTCGGAAGAAGCAACCTACCCCAATCCAGACTAAAATACATACCATTATCTTTGGCGAACTTATTAAGAGAACCAATCAATGTGCTTACATCTTCAGTAGGCTGATTTATACCATCCAGCTTCCATTCGTTGCCTTCACGAACAAAATTCCATCGCTCTGCAAATTCATCCTCTTTACGCAGTATATTCCTACCCGTATCCACCTCTATTAGCCTGTCGTCTGCTTCCGCCAAAAACGCAATACTAACACGATCACTTTGATTATTAATATCATCATGCGCATCAGCAAAAATTACCTCATTTATTCTTACTTTATCCACAATATTTTTGCGTCCCATTTGACGCAAGGCATGCATTATTAGTCCTATGTGATTAGCATAGCGCTGCGTAGTATATTTTCGAATTGATTCATAATCAAGATTGCTCCAATCATGCTGAAACCTCTCAAAAACCTGTTTGGCGTAATTGGTAATATCATCTGGTTGCCATAATGGATCATTAATTGACGCTTGATAAACATCCGACTTAGCCTTTTCGCTACCCTGGCGAAATACACCAAACTTGTCAACAAATACAGCAGCCCCAGCCCCGACCAGAGTAGCAAAAATAGCACCTATGAACCAAGAAATATCAAATAAGTATAATAAGCTAACGACCGATCCAACGACAACGCCCGCTAAGAAACCTACTATTTTTGACCGGGTTTTTCTCTTTACAAAAGTCGCTGCACCACCCGAAACAACTACAGGAATCGCAAATAATAAATAGACTCCAGAAGAACCTGACCCGCCACCACCGGCGCGTGCAAAAAGCACTAGAATTTCATTTGTCATGAACTAATTATACACCATAGTCATCACAACCATTGTCAACACGAGACCAGAACTGACGAATATCCTCTATCTCATCAACATCCAAACGAATTGCCTGCGGCTCCTGCCGCTCCTTGATAATTTCCTCAGCAAGACCATCAGCAAGTGGATCAACCGGCAAAAATCCTACTTTACGACCAAATAATTTATTGAATAAATTTTGCATAATTTTTATCTTTACTTATAACTGATTACAATATTAACATAAATATTATAAAAAGTCAATAAAGTAGCCTCTTATGGTAAGGAGGCTACTTATTTCAATTGACAGACTTAAGCTTATTTAGCCTTTTGCAATGATATTGCTACCATTTTATCATCAATTTTAACGTCATATTTTTCCGCATCATTTACCGTAGAGTCTAATTTTACAGCCAATGTCTCGGTAGTAATAACTTCGGCAAACGTATTAATGGCTTGAGTAATTTCTGTATCCGCACTAAAAATAGCAAGCTCAATCCGATCATCTACCTGCAACCCAGCTTTCTTACGTGCGCTCTGGACGTGGCGAATGACTTCACGCATCAGACCCTCGCGTTTGAGTTCGGGCGTTAAGTGCTTACTAATTTCTACCCAACTCTCTGGCTTGATCACGCCCTCGGTCACATCATAATCAGCCAAGTGCTCGTCTAAATTCTCAATCCAGCGAATCTCCTTAACATTTAGCTCCTCAGCCATAATCTGCTCGTAATACTCAGCCAGCTTCACGCCCGCATATGCCGCAAACTGCAGCGGTTGGCGAACCTTAATTGATGCTTGATGCTCATCTTGCTTCATACGCAAACTAAGACCATTGTTGATCAATTCACGCGTCCGAGCCATATCGGCTAGAACCTGCTCATCCACCGCACCAGCTGGCAGCCAATCCTTCAAATGAATCGACTCGTTATCACCCGTCAGGTTATGGTAGAGCTCCTCAGCCAAGAACGGCGTAAACGGTGCTAGCAGGTAGCTCAGACGCACCAGCACATAGTGCAGCGTCCGGTAAGCATCGTTCTTGTCACCATCATCCTCACCGCCCGCGGCCCCTTTCGACGATCTCCAGAAGCGGCGGCGGCTGCGGCGCACGTACCAGTTGGACGCGTCGTCGAGAAATGGCAAAATCGGGCTCAGCGCATCAGGAATATTGTAGGTATCCATGTGACGCTCAACCTCTGCCACCAACTGATGCAGCCGACTGACGATCCAGATATCGAGCGGATTAGTCAACTCGCCCAGCGGATCTTTCAATTCGCCATTAAATTCCCAGCCATCAACCTCCGCGTACATAGTAAAGAAATCATACATATTCCAAATCATACTGAGCTTGCGTGCCACATCACCTACGTCCTTGTCATGCAGAGCAAAGTCCTCGCCGTTAAGTAGCGGGCTACTCAGCAATAGGAAGCGTAAGGAGTCCGCACTAAACTTATCCATCAGCTCGTTCGGGTCGGTGAAGTTACCCAGGGATTTACTCATCTTGCGGCCGTCATTGCCCGCCACCACACCGGTGGTGATAACGTTGCTGTAGGCATTTTTGTGCTGCGCGCCGGCCTCACCAAAGGCGCCGATTTCGGCCAAAGCGGCGTTGACAGCGTGCACGTAGTAGAACCACGCTCGCACCTGACCGATGTACTCAACGATGAAATCCGCCGGGTAATTCTGCTCAAACTTGACCTGGTTTTCAAACGGATAATGCAGCTGCGCAA
>CAMUPZ010000002.1 GCA_947095985.1 uncultured Candidatus Saccharibacteria bacterium
CGCCGCTCGCCGACAGGGTGCAAGCACCCCTCGCTGCCGCTCGACTTGCATGTGTTAGGCACGCCGCCAGCATTCATCCTGAGCCAGGATCAAACTCTCCGTTAAAAATCTACTTTGTATCAAAGTATTAAGGCTCTACAAAATATAAACTGACGATGATATTGCACAATCAAATTGTTAAGGTTCATTTTAAGCCGGCCTGAAGTATCAATTACTCCACTTTACAGATTGTAAAACGTTGCTTAACTCGCACTCCAGCAACCAGACTTAATACCAATCTTACCTTATCTAATTAGATAGGTCAATAGGTTTTATTAATTATTTTGTTGCGAAAAATACAACAATAGCTACAACGGCGCCTATGAGTGCTCCAGCAAACACTTCTACAGGGGTATGACCATGAGCGACACGCAGTTTTTTTTGCTTGCTACCCTGCTCCACAATTAACTTATTCAACGCTTCTCCCTGCATACCCGACGAATACCGGACCATCATGGCATCATACATTACAATAATAGACAACCAAACAGACAACCCAAAAACTGAGCTATTCAATCCGTCCTGTAGCCCCAAGAACACCGCTAGCGACACAACAATCGCACTATGCGCACTCGGCATACCACCAGACAGCAGTATCTTCGGATTGGTATCGCCGCTAAATACTCGACGATTACGCCCCATAAGGTGAAAGACCTGCTTCAATCCCTGAGATATCACCCACGCGATTATTGGGACTACCAGAACTTTCATTGCTACTTGCCTTCATCCTGCGGACGATCCGCCATTAAACCAATCGACGATACAGCATCACCGTCAGACAAGCGCATAATTGTCACCCCCTGAGTAGTCCTGCCAAGCAGCTTGATGTCGCTCAGACTCAAACGAATCGTCTGGCCATTCTGAGAGACCAACAACGCCTCAGTCACTTCTGGGTCAATCGTCTGAACAGAAATTATTGGACCTGTCTTGGCAGTTACTACCGCAGCCTTTATGCCAACCCCGCCACGTTTATGACTTGGGAAATTGGAGACCTTAGTGCGCTTACCAAATCCCTCCTCACTAACAACCAGTAAAGTCTGATCATCGCCAGTAACAATATCCATACCGACAACAGAGTCATTTGGACGCAATCTCACACCACGAACTCCACGCGCCGATCGGCCCATTGGCCGCGTATCTTTTTCATTAAAGCGGATAGCCTGTCCTGCCGATGTAGATATGATTACGTCATTATCGCCACTCGTTCTCTTTATCCAGCGAAGTTCATCGCCCTCATCAAGCTTAATGGCAATTAATCCGTTTGTGCGAACATTAGCATAATCTTTCACAGGAGTTTTCTTTACTGTACCTTTCTGTGTTGCCATGAAGAGATAACCATCATCGTTAGCGTTCTTTTCATGCTTGATGATTGCCGTTATTTTCTCTTCTGGCTGAAGTTGCAAGAGGTTTACCGCAGCAACACCCTTAGCGCTCAAACTGGCGGCCGGAACCTCGTAAGCCTTCAATCGGAAAATTCTACCCATATTAGTGAAGAACAGTAGATAGTCATGAGTACTTGCCTGAACCACCTGGTCGATAACATCCTCTTCCTTGGTTGTCATGCCACGCTTGCCCTTACCGCCACGATTCTGCCTACGATAGTCGCTAACCAATGTTCGTTTAATATAATTCTCGCTAGTCAGCAAAATAACCGACTCCTCTTCTGGAATCAGCTCCTCGTCAGAGAACTTACCTAGCTCGTGATTGATAATTTTACTGCGCCGCTCATCACCATATTTGTCTTTCATAGCTAACAGCTCAGCTTTCACCACATTGAGGATTTCCTGTTCACTTGCCAAAATTGCTTCCAATTTCTTAATCAATTCATGAAGCTGCTTCAATTCATCTTCAATTTTATCGCGCTCCAGACCCTGCAATCGTCGTAGCTGCATTGCCAAGATTGCTGCCGCCTGGATCTCAGAGAGACGAAAGCGCTCCATCAATCGCTTGTCAGCATCGTCATAGCTCTCACGAATTGTCTTAATAACCTCATCAATATGATCAAGCGCAATCTTCAGACCTTCAAGAATATGAGCTCGCTCTTTAGCCTTACGTAGCTCAAACTCAGTCCTACGACGAATCACCCCTTGACGATGCTTAATAAATTCTGCCAAAATCTCTTTGAGACCCATCACCTTAGGCTGGATACCATTAACCAAGGCCAAGACATTATAATGGAATGATGTTTGTAGCCCAGTTAATTTATATAGCTGATTAAGAATCTTCTTCGGATAAGCATCCTTCTTTAGCTCAACAACAACCCTAACTTTACCACGAGCACTTTCGTCTCGGGCATCAGCAATGTGGGTTATTTTCTTTGCCAAAACCAATTCCCGGACCTTATCAACAAAACCTTCCTTACTCATGCCATAAGGTACTTCGGTGATAATAATACTGTAGCGACCGTTTTTACGCTCTTCGATAGTCGCAACCGCCCTAATCGTTACCGATCCGCGCCCAGTCTCATAGGCTTGTCGCATTGGCGCACCACCATAGACCTCTGCTCCCGTTGGAAAATCAGGACCCTTAATATGAGTTAGGAGTTCGTCAAGCGTAATCTCAGGATTATCTATCTGCGCCACCGTAGCATCAACGACCTCACCGAGGTTGTGCGGTGGAATATTTGTCGCCATACCGACAGCAATACCCATCTGTCCATTCAGCAGAATATTCGGCACAGCAGACGGCAAAACCACTGGCTCCTTCTCCGTTCCGTCAAAGTTATCACGAAAATCAACTGTTTCTTTATCAATATCAGCCAGCAGCTCGCCACCAACTTTATCCATTCGCGCCTCAGTATAACGAGAAGCCGCCGGCTCATCTCCGTCCATAGAGCCAAAGTTACCCTGACCTTCAACCAGCGTATAGCGCATTTTCCATGGCTGAGCCAAGTTCACCATAGCGTCATAAATCGAAGAGTCACCGTGCGGGTGATAATTACCCATAACTTCACCGACGATCTTTGCTGATTTCACGGTAGCATGAGGAGCGCGCCAACCATTTTTATTCATTGCATATAAAATACGACGATTCACAGGCTTCAGGCCATCACGAACATCAGGAAGAGCTCGGTCAATGATAACCGACATGGAGTACTTTAAGAAGGAGTCCTCCATGACACTTTCAACTGTCGACTTCTCAATACCGCGAATTTCTGGTTCTTCGTTCAGAATTTCTGGTTCTACTATATTTTTATTATCGTTATCCGCCATATCTCCTCCTTAAAAGTCCAAATCTTCCACGTTAACCTTAGCGGCATTTGTTTGAATAAAATTTTTCCTCAATTCTACACTGTCGCCCATCAGCTTCGTGAATATCGCATCCGCCCGCTCTGCGTCCTCGATATTCACCTTCACCAAAGTTCGATTCTCTGGATTCATGGTCGTCTCCCATAGCTGAGACGCGTCCATCTCGCCAAGACCCTTAAATCGTTGCTGGGCGGTATAGCCAGCCTGTTTGAACCTCTCAGCGTTCTCATCAATTTTTACACCAGCCGCCTTACGCTCATTAATCTTTTCTGTCAATTTTTCTTCGAGAGCTGCCTCATCATAAACATAATCTATTTTACGATTACTGCCAGTCCCCTTACTTAGACCAAACAGAGGTGGCTTCGCCAAGTACACATGCCCCGCCTCAATAACCTCAGACATATAGCGGAAGAAAAAGGTCATAAGAAGAGTTGAGATGTGAGCGCCGTCAACGTCAGCATCCGTCATAAAGATTATCTTATCGTAACGGATACCGCTAATATCAAACTGGTCACCAATACCAACACCCATAGCCTTAATTAATGAAACAATCTCAGCATTAGCAAACATCTTATCAAACCTTGCTCGCTCAGTGTTCAACACCTTACCACGCAGAGGAAGAATAGCTTGAATAGTCGAATCACGACCGTCTTTGGCCGAACCAGCCGCCGAGTTACCCTCAACGATAAATAACTCACAATCTTTTCGATTACGCGACGAACAGTCCGTTAATTTAGAAGGTAAATTCAGACCCTCAAACGCACCCTTACGGATAACGTTATCGCGAGCCGCTCGAGCCGCCTTACGCGCTCGTGCCGCTAAGGTTGCCTTGCCAACGACCTTCTTGGCCGTAGCTGGATTCTCCTCTAAGTAGTACGCAAAATACTCGCTCATCACCTGATCTACATAGCGACGCATCTCAGGATTACCCAGCTTATTCTTAGTCTGCCCCTCAAACTGCGGATCAGGCAACTTCACTAATATTACCGCTGTCAGGCCTTCGCGAATATCATCACCAGTTAGGTTATCCTCTTTTTCTTTAAGTAGGTTATTTTTACGGGCGTAATCATTAATAACTCGAGTTAGGGCTGTTCGAAAACCGACCAGATGAGTACCGCCATCAGGAGTAAGCACGTTATTAGCAAATGGCTTTACCACCTCAACATAAGTATCGTTATATTGCACAGCGATCTCCACCATACAATCCTCAACCTGCTTCTCAACATAAAATATATCTTCCGACAAGACTTCTTTACCGATATTCAAGTTCTTCACATAGCTCTTAATGCCACCCTCGAAGTAGAAAGCTTTTCTCTCACCAGTTCGCTCATCAACAACTGACGTGTAAACACCCTTCGTTAGATATGCCTGGTGTCGAAGATAATTAACAACCCATTTATAGTCAAAGCTAACAGTCTCTTTAAAAATAGTTGGGTCTGGATAAAACGTAATGGTGGTTCCAGAGGTATCAGACTTACCAACAACCTCTAGATCATTCTGTGGCACGCCAGTCGCATATTCCTGACGATAGACTTTACCATTTTTCCGAACCTCGGCAATCATTCGCGTAGACAACGCATTCACGACACTCGAACCAACACCGTGAAGACCAGATGAAACCTTGTAGCCGCCGCCACCGAACTTACCACCAGCGTGCAATATAGTTAAAACCGTCTCAAGGGTACTTTTACCTGTCTTTGGGTGCTTATCAACAGGGATTCCGCGTCCGTCATCAGAAATACGCACCCCACCATCTTCCAGCAGCGTCACTTCAACTTTTGTAGCATAGCCAGCTATTGCTTCGTCAATAGAGTTATCGGCAATTTCCTTAATTAAGTGATGCACGCCATCATAGCCAGTGCTACCGATGTACATACCTGGACGCTTACGGACAGGCTCAAGCCCTTCCAGGACCTGAATTTGCGAGCCATCATAAGATTGTTCATTTGTTTGTTTAGCCATATCTCCCTCACTATTATCTGAATTATCAGCTCTTTTCAACACATTTATTATACATAAAAATAGATACATTATCAAACTATTTACTTTTCTAGTATGCTTATGCTAAAGTTGAATTAAAGTTCTATAATAAAAACAAAAGAGGTCAAAATGTTCAAAAAAATTATCTCGCGCCTACCGTACAGCCCTTCAATGATTCACAGTCTGGGCTTTTACGCAAAACGCCTTCGTAAAGAGGAAGCTACACGAAAAATCGGACTTATTTTGACCGCCCTAGCCCTTATCGTGCAGTCTTTTACAATATTCTCTCCGCCAGAATCCGCCAATGCCGCAGATTCTAGCGACCTGATTTATGGCGGAATCTCCAGCGGCTCCCAACTATTAGCGCACTATGATGCTAACACTAACAATATCCACGATCTCTATAACCATCTGGGGATTAGTCGCTCCGACCTAGAAGCCGCCACAGGAAACTTACAGACCTTAAATAGCAATATGGGGACTTATTCATGGGGCCTCACTCCTCATTTTGGCGCCTCAAGAGGCGAAGGATCTTACGTTGTTCGCACCTCACAAGGCGGCGCTCGAACTTTTTACTATCGACCACACAACCTATGGGGGAATTTTACCTATAGAGCATTCGTCGGCTATTCAGCTGGAACCGGCTGGTTTGCAATTATGCTAAACTGCGGCAACCTAATCTTAAAATTTGCGCCACCTAACCACCACTGCCCAACCGGACAGGTTGGAACATACCCAAACTGTTCAACTCCACCAAAACCAGTAGCAACCTGTAACGCTCTAGATATAAAAAAGAATGGTGACACCTATCAGTTCACTGCTGATGCAAGTGCAGCCAATGGCGCAACTATTCAACAGTATGTATACAATATATATAGAAATAACACGCTGATAAAAACTATCACCAGTAATGATAAAATCGTCACCTATACAGAAAAAACTCCTGGCTCCTATAAAGTAGTTCTAACCGTTAAAAGCTCACTAGGCGACAAAACTTCGGATACCTGCGTGAAGACGTTCACTATACCAGAACCAGAAAGGTGTCCGCAAAATCCTAAACTACTAAAAGACGATCCTCAATGCCAACCATGCCCCGGTGACTCTACAATATGGATTAACGATAGCCGATGCTCAGCTTCATTTGTTCAAACAAAAACTGCAACTAATCTTACCCAGAATAATTCCAACGCAACGACAACAGTTGCTAAATCTGGAGATCGTATTACCTACACCCTATCAGTAAAGAATAAAGGCCTAAAAGAAGAGGAGTTTGTTTTTAAAGATCAAGTTAGCGATTTGCTGGAATATGCCGATATATTCGATCCTGGTGGCGGCACCCTAACAGACGATAAAGGCGCCAGCACTGGTAGCGGTAATGCAAAAACTCTAGTATGGAACCCAGTTAAGATTAAACCTAGTGAAACCCAACAGCGCAGCTTTACTATCCAAATAAAAAGCAACATACCAGCTATGGCTAGCGGCAAAAGCAACCCAACATCTTATGATTGTCGAATTGACAACACCTTCGGCAACACTGTCAGCACGAAGGTAGATTGCCCTGCGCCAAAAGTTATCGAGCAAACAACTTCTCAGCTGCCAAAAACTGGTGCTAGTGAAAATATGCTATTTGCCGGAATTGTCTCAGCAGTAGTAGTGTTCTTCTACGCTCGGTCGCGTCAATTAAACAAAGAGGTTAGAATAATCCGGCGAGATATGTCCGCAGGAACTTTGTAGGAGGCTAAAAATGAGCGAAAAATTAAGAAAAACCCCAGAAAACGCTATCGACACTGAGTGGCATAAGGCTAGCAACGAGAGGTCTGTTGAAATTGCAAATTCCCTAGAAAAAGCAGTAGAAAAATTACCAACAAATATTGAAAATAAAGACAAGATTACACACGAAGCCTTAGAGATTGCCGCTAGCCATGAAAATCGCCAATTAGAGACGCATAAAACAAAAGAAACTAAAGAAGACAAACCTCTCACTAAAAAAGACATTGATAACTCATACAAAAAGACTCTGACCAACGTCCAAAATCAATTATCAGCCCCATCTAGGGCATTTAGTAAGGTTATCCATAATCCAGTTGTTGAAAAAACTAGTGACGCCATTGGCAATACTATTGCCCGCCCTAATTTAATTATTTCTGGCGCGCTGGGTGCAATAGCCTCTGTTTTTGTGTACTTTATTGCGAAAAGATACGGCTATTTATTATCAGGATCAGAGGTGATTGTGTTATTTGTAGCAGGTTGGTCTATCGGCGCAGTCATTGAATACGCCCGGATAGGCTTCATAAATAATAGAAAAAATCGCTAATTAACTATCGATATTATCGTAAATTAATTGTCACTTCGTTGTCATCATTATCACTGCTACGTAAATCAAGTCGATTTTTAACTACAGGACGGCTAGGCTCTACGGTACTAGGTAGTCTATTAGTGTTAACTGTAGCTATTTCCCGCTCAGAGTCTTTATTCTGTAAAGAGATAGGATTGCCCACCGGAGCGGCCATAGAAGAAGTGTTGCCTATCGCCCCTACATTACCTGAGATCTGCTGCGCCGATGAAGAACTTTGCACGCCACTGGGTTTAGTAACCGGATTTACCGCAGGCTTTCCGCCTAGCTGCTGTCTTTTTGCTAGCCATTCATCCAAGAAAGACGAACCTCCGGCTGATGGTTTCTGACCAGCAGATGAAATGCCCTGCATAGAATTCGGCTTTGGTATCTGGCTACTCCTAAGTCTATCAAAAATCTCCTTCTCAACAACTGCGCGCGGCTTGCCGTACTTAGCCGCAGACAGCCTTACTAGAGCATCTCTCAATTGATTATTGGCCTGCCCCATCGGAGGAATCCAGTTCATACTGAATGGAGCTGACGGCACGTTATTAATCATTACAGAGGTTATAGATTGGAAATTTGGCAATTTAGCCAAATCGTCAACATCAAAAGTCGGCTGGAACTTCTTAACCATCAATTCCGCGTCTGTCACACCAATACGCCCAGAGATAACCGTACCAACGTTACCAATGATAGCCTCGCGTATCTTATCAGTTAATTGGGTCATAAATTGGTTACCCATAATAAGGCTTAATTTATATTTACGAGCCTCTGACAGAATAGACTCAAAGCTGTCTGTAGCAAAGTTCTGGAACTCATCGACGTATAACGAGAAATCAACTCGCTGATCCTCTGGAATATCGGCCCGCGACATTGCCGCCGCCTGAAATTTCATCACAAAGATAATACCCAACAACTTTGAGTTTAGCTCCCCCATTTTACCCTTCGACAAGTTAACTAGTAAAATCTTATTATTATCCATAATTTCACGCAGATTAAAGCCAGATTTTGTTTGACCAATAATATTACGCATAGCATCATTAGAGATAAATGGGCCAAACTTTGCCACAACCCACGAAACGACCTCACCGGCTTCATTCGAACGCTGAGATGCCGGAAATTCCTTTGTCCAAAAATCAATAACCTGCTGATCCTTTACATATTTCAGCTTACCCTTAACAAATTCTGGATCCATAAGACACTTTGGCACATCAATAAATGTTCCACCTGCGGGATCTGCCATTAGTAGTAATGCACAGTTTCTAAAAATATGTTCCAAACGAGGACCAACAATACCTGTATGTCCTGGGTCGTATAAGCCGTATAGCATATTAATTGCCTCTTGAACCAAAAAATCTTTCTGATCCGGCGTATCAAATTCAAACATATTAAGCCCAATTGGATTAGCCATATCTGACGGATTAAAGTATATGATGTCCTCAACTCGCTCTTTTGGCACTTTTCCTAGCAATGATTCTACCAAATCGCCATGCGGATCAATAAAAGCAAACCCACGACCATCCATCATGTCTTGGTATGCCATGTTCTCCTGAAGCACTGACTTACCGACACCAGTCTGACCAATAATGTAAACATGGCGGCGGCGATCTTTTGTGCCTATACGGATTGGCTTTTTTACTCCCCGAAACTCGTTATATCCTATTAGGAGACCCTCGTCTAGAATGTCAGTTGGTCCATCAACCTGCTTTGACATTTGACGCTTAACCTGTGAAGTTGGGATTGCGCTAGATCCTGGCAGGTGGAATAATGTTGCCATTTCAACACTGTTGAGAATATTACTACGAGCTTCTTGAGGAAAGAATCGCATGATATAAGCCGTTGTCATTTCCTCAACGTTTCTCGTTAAAGAAAACTTAAAACCGTTATTACGAGGGGAATCAAATAGCGAAAAAGCAGCAATGATATTTTTTAGCAACACCTGCGAACGAGCTGCGGTATTTGAGGAAATTACAACACGCACAAGAACTTCGTAGGCAGGATATCTAGTCTTCTCGCTAATGGCATCAACCTCAGCCTGCTCTAAAGAAGTCAATTGCTTATCTTCTGGATTCTTTGCTTCGTCCTTATCTCCACCCTCTGGCGGCTTCCACAATGCCTCCATAATATCAAGGGGAGCAACACCAGCCAGTCCCTTTTTCTTACCTTTATTCTTTTTCATACCATCAATATGAGACTCTGAAGCTTTTGACCACCCATCATAAGCTGGCCTCAATAAGAACTGAACACCTATACCGTCCTCTCTAGAAGCAGAAGACAATGCATTTAAAAGTGCCCTAGAAGCGTCCCTTTTTGACTCTTGGTAAGTAGATATTGGATATACAAATGACTTCTTTAAAGTAAATTCACCACCTATAGTGCCGCTCATTTTCCCCACTTTACTAAATATATTAGCGTCAGTGACTTCTTCTAGTCGAGCAGATGGATAAGCCGCTGCTACGGCCTGACGAATAACATCCACTAGCACTAACGGAACTACAGCATAATAATGGACAAGCCCACCACGCGCAACAATCTCAAATGACATATGACGCTGTCCATAAACCTTACTTTTAAACCCTTTCGTAGCCGTACTTGAGATAATATTGTACATCACCTGAGCTTGGGACAAGACCTCTTCCGTAAGGTCCCTCTCGTCTCTATTGGAGCCATTAACATCTTCGCTAGTTGGCGGCAAATGAATAAGTAGTGGCACCATTTTCAGTCCACGTTCATAATTTTTAGCCTCCCTGAGCATATTACGATACTGAAGAAAAGCCACCGTAATACCAGCCGCAATAATAACTATTACTATAAAACTAACAATTAGAGGACCCGCACCCATATAAAAACCTATTCACCACTATTATAATCTTTACCCAACGTTTTATTATACCTTTTTTTCAAATAATCAATTTGCAGCTGGGTAATAACCCTACTTCTCTCATAAGGGTCATCTTTCGTTAAAATTATAATTTTTTTTACTTTATCTACCCACTCTTTTTCAATTAGATCCTCGTCTGCTGCAACTAATGGCGTATCGTCGCTAGGGATCGAAGTCGAACCTGCATTTACCGATGTTGTATTTTTATCATCATTCAGAGGAGCAGCTGAGTCATCGGTGTCATCGACGGGCAATGCTACTGGTATATTATTGTATTGCTCAACGACAGAAGACTGTCTACGCTCTGTATCAGATGTCAGTTCAGGGCTTTCTGTTGTACTTTCTACACCATTCTCGCCACCCACAAAGATCTGGGGCTTTACCTCAGTATTCCTGCTGACTTGTGGTAATTCCGGATTCATACATATACATTGTATCACGTCACCACTTAAAAGCATACGTTTAGGCGCTCCGAGATATTAGTATCTTTTATGTATAAAAAAGCATACCAACAGCTCAAAAATTGCCAGCAGCATTACTTCGAAAAACCCAACACCGCCCATTGACTGCATTCCAACATAAATAGTCGGAGCAAGAGATATCATAGTAGAATAATAATATATTTTATACTTAGATTTCTCAGAGATTTTATTAAAATTAAAAAAGTTCGCAGCTATTCGCTCCGAAACTAAAAATATCACATAGACTATACAGATAAACAATATATACAAGCACGTAAAAAATACCAAAATTCCAAACGGACCCGCACTACTTGGATTAGTCGCATTCAACAAAACAGCAATAAATATCGCAGCAATCAATGCAATGAGACTAACTATTCTTATCCCCATACTCACATAATACCATAAACAAGAAGCCTGAGCGATAGTATTATCAGAAATAAACACAACCATCCGCCGATAAAAAATAACTATTAGGCGCGGGTGTCTATAGCTGCTTTTAGCTACCGCTCGAGGCGATTGACCGCTCCTTAATTAAGGAGCACCCCTGCAGCGTTCCTCTGCATACATCCAGTATCATAATCGCTAACATCTTAACGAGGATTAACTGGATGCATGCGGTACTAGCCGCGCGCTCAACGCTTTTACAATTTGCGAAGTATCGTAAAGGCGGAGCATTGGCTGCGTCATTATAAAAATCATGCAGCCAATTGTCCGTCAAGTACTTACTCTTAAATGTTGAGTCTTGTCTATGAATTGTTAATGTGTTTTTTGCTTTTTGGTTTTCAATAAAAGCTTACGTTTATACTAGCACAACCCCTTTATTGTGTCAACCAAAACATTATTAAAAATTATTGTAATATTTACTTATTATTAGCTGTTGTTAAAATTATCATCTGTTAAATCGGTAAGCCTAATTTTATCTACTTAAGTGTTTTTTACAACAATATTACGAATACTGCCCTATTGCAGTCCCATAATGATACCCATGCCAAGGTAGCTAAAGTCATTACAGAAGGTGCAATTTAAAATAACTACACTCTTTTCGCCAACACGCCCGAACTCAACAACATTGGTTTATTTTTTACCTATATAAATCTACAGTACAAATCTTTAGATACTTCACAAAATGAACTAAGTATTTTGTCAATCAGAATATATTAAATATTTACAATCATTATCACCCCCCTTTTTTTTTCTTCTTTTCATCACCACAGTCACAGCTATCGTGCATACTTTTTTTAAATAATTATTGCGTCATATCAAATAGTGATTATTCCAAAATTACACAATCGCCCTGGACATTACAAGCCAGCTCAAAATATATTAAGACATAAGCCATAGACCCGACTATACAAATAACGTCTTTACCCCAGCAGACTATGACACAAACCGTCCTAAGAAAAAACTCTCAGGTGATACAAACGATCAGCCACAAATCAATCTTCTATAGCACCTCGCCAGCATAGACGGTGATAAATAATGATGATAGTGAGTGTAGTATTTTTTACTTAGGTTTTTTATAAAAATACTGTTGACATAAGCATTTCTATGACTTATTATGGGGGTAGCTTCTGAATAAAAAAGTTATACAGAAGCCAAAAATAAAAAGAACTTGTAAAACTCCACTTTTTAAAAACAACCACTACTCGCAGGTGGTTGTTTTTTTGCAGCCTACATTACTTACCAAATAAAAAACCGGCCTCTCGGCCGAATCAAATATACATGGTGGAGCTGCCGGGTACTGCCCCCGGGTCCAACTGGTATCATGATACTCGTCTACGAACATAGGCTCATTTAAAAATTTTATAACGTCACCTGGCTAAAAAATGAGTCGAAAAAACCAAGTTTCGTTACGCGGAAAAAGTCCCGCATGCCCGCCGCTTCCGAGCGTGCAGCTAGCAACATATATATGACACCCTACACATCGGCTGTTGCCACGATGCTAGGATGATCGCTAAAAACTAAGCAGCGATAGCGACCGGCTGAGCAACTTTGAACGAATCAAAGAATGCAGCAACACGATCTTTCAAAGATGTTCTTGCATCTAAAATCATACGTTACGCGTATCGTCGGCTCGCAGAATATCTTGATAAAGTCCAATTGTCGAAAGCTATATCAGCCCCGCACATCAATAGTGATTATACCACTGCCTCATTTAAAAATCTATACACTTATGTTTTAATAGACTTATGGTAAGCAGAGTTGTCTCGGCCACACCCTATGGTTTCACTGGAAAGATTATTGAGGTTGAAGGCGACATGTCAAAGGGGCTACCTAGCCTACAAATTGTAGGTATGGGCAACAAGGCTATTGATGAATCTCGAGATAGAGTACGCAGTGCAATAAAAAATTCATCCCTAGATTTTCCAAAGGGCAAATTAATTGTTAATTTAGCTCCAGCGGAACTGCCAAAAGACGGATCGCAGTTTGATCTGCCAATAGCACTAGCCATCTTGTGTATAGGAGGTATGCTAACTCAAAACGACATAGAAGGTGCAATTTTTGCAGGTGAACTAGCCTTAGATGGTAGCCTACGACCAATACGATCAGCAATTGTCACAGCTGAGGTTGCTAAAAACCACAAAATTAAATCAGTATTCGTGCCAGCCCAGAACGCAGAACAAGCATCTCTAGTTCCCGGTGTTGAAATATTCCCAGTAGACAATCTCAAATCTCTCTTCCTGCACTTAAAAAAGGAGAAGTTCATTAAATCAATAAGTAGAACTAAAAATAAAATAGAAACTAACACGCCAGAAGACAATACGACAATTGACGACATCTACGGACAGGAACAGGCTAAAAGAGCCATTCAGATTGCCGTAGCTGGAAGACATAACATTTTGCTATCTGGCCCTCCGGGATCAGGAAAAACTATGCTAGCAAAATCTCTAAAAAACCTATTACCCCCACTGTCAAAAACTGAAATCGTTGAAGTTACCAAACTACACAACCTGGGCAATACTAACACTATTAGTAGTACCATTAGAGAGCGCCCATTCAGATCACCCCACCACACCGCTAGTAGGGCTTCCATCATCGGCGGCGGGTCAAGGATACAACCCGGAGAAATCAGTCTGGCGCATCGAGGTGTTCTATTCCTAGATGAGCTATTAGAATATCCCAGAAATATCCTAGAGTCGCTACGCCAGCCCCTAGAAGACCACGAGATCACAGTGAGTCGTGCTAACGGTAAGTTCAACTTTCCTGCCAATTTTTTATTGATTGCCACTATGAATCCCTGCCCATGTGGGTTTCTTGGTGACTCAGACAAAACCTGCATCTGCTCACAAAATCAAATCCTTAACTATCAAAAAAAGTTATCAGGACCGCTACTTGATCGCATAGACTTAACCGTATCAGTTTCAAGAGTTCCCCACGAAAAGCTACTCAGTAATAGCTCGTTGATAAAATCACAACATTCATTATTTTTATCTGAAATTTCTCAAGCTCGTGCCATTCAGAAAACTAGGTATGGGTGTAGCTATAAATACAACAACGACCTTTCAAGTAGCGATGTTGACAAAATTACATCTATTTCAGCCGCTACGAAAGCCTTCTTGATTAACGCAGCTAGGCGACTAGACTTAAGCACGCGCAGCTATTTTAAAGTAATTAAAGTTGCCCGCACAATAGCCGACCTAGAAAATTCAACCTCGATAGAAGTTTCACATATCGCCGAAAGTCTGCAGTATAGACAAATTAACATTAACTAATTACATCCTTGAAAATAATAAACATCTCTGTTACAATAGCAACTGAGTTAATCTAAAATTGCTTCAAAAGGAGAGCCAGAGATTAATAAGTCAATCCGTATCAACGGAGCAATCCGTGCAAAGGAACTGCGGATAATTGGTCCTGACGGCGAGCAGCTGGGAATCATGTCGCTTCAAGAAGCCTTGAAAAAGGCCGAGGACATGAATCTTGATTTAGTTGAAATATCGCCAGGAGCCAAACCGCCAGTTGCAAAAATCATTGACTGGGGCAAATATCAGTACCAGAAGATGAAAGATCAGCAAAAAAACCGACGGCAAGCAAAGTCTGGAGACTTAAAGCAAATGCGCTTTGGTCTAAAGATAGGAGCTGGAGATCTTGAGGTAAAGCTGAAAAAAATCCGTAAATTCTTGAAAAACGGACACAAAGTTCGCATACAAGTAGTTTACAAGGGGCGCGAAATGGCCCACAAAGAAATTGGCTACGAATTGATTGACAAATTAATGGATCAACTTAGTGACGATGCAATATTAGAGCAAAAGCCTCAGATGGCTGGTCGCAATCTGAGCGTAGTAATAAGGAGTAAGTAATGCCAAAGCTAAAGACCCATAAAGGCACTGCGAAGAGAATTAAGCTGACCAGTACCGGCAAATTGACACGCCAGCGCGCATTTGGCGGTCACTTTTTGGCTAAGAAGTCAAAAAGCCGTAAGCGTGCAATAAATACAACAGCAACCGTAACTGGTTCGATGGCTAAGAATGCTCGTCGAGCAATGGGAGTATAATTATGCGAGTAAAACGAGGAGTTACCGCACGCGCCAAACATAAGAAGATTTTAAAAGCAGCCGCAGGGATGCAACATAACCGTACTAGAAGTTTTCGTTTAGCAAAACAAGGGGTTATTCGTGCCCTACAATACGCTTATCGTGACCGCCGCAATAAAAAACGCGATTTGCGTGGACTATGGATTACCCGCATTAACGCAGCCGCTCGCCAGGAAGGCACAACTTATGGCAAGCTAATAGCTTCTATGAAATCCAAAAATATTGAGATTGATAGAAAGATTCTGGCTGAATTAGCAGTTAGCGAGCCAAAAGCTTTTGCCGAGATAGTAAAAGCTAGCCTATAATATAACCTCCTAGTCATAATGGAAAACACCCTGTGTCATATCAGGGTGTTTTCTTATAGCCTGTCTATAAGCCGGGTTCTGTCTAGGGTAATCATCTATCTAGTTTGCTTGTTGCCAAACAAATCAAGCGGTTATCGGCCTACGAGTGGACTCCTCTTTGCATGCAGACCTCCTTGCAGTCGGCAGGGTTTACCTCTCATCTACGTCACCGTAGACGACTGTGAGCTTTTACCTCACTCGTTTCACCTTTTCCTCTATATAGATAGAGGTAGTTTCGTTTCTGTGGCACTTTCCCTAGGGTCTCCCCCGGTCGCCGTTAGCGACTGCCGTCGTCCTTCACTGCCCGGACTTTCCTCTTAAGATTAACTCAAGCGACTACCCAACAGGCTACCTATCCATTATACCATTAAAACCCCAAGCTTTTCCGTGAGCGCTCGATATTCCCCGCGTAGATGCAAGGTGGGTGCCCGCAAAGTATTACCACAGTAATAAATCATTAGAGCTCCCTATCATATGATGTTAGGAAAATCATACGCGCCCACGGAAAAACCTAGGGTCCACTAATATTATACACCAAAAATTATCATAAATATATGCAATATAGCCCGAGTACAGCCAAACATTACCTGACCCACCGCGCCAGAAAACAGTAAAACAAGAACAAGCACCAAAAGAGCGCCCTGCTGCTCAATTTTTTGCATAATAACCCTAACCCCCTCTGGCGCTACAGCATACAAAATTCTCGATCCATCTAGCGGTGGGATTGGTAGCATATTAAAAATAAAAAATCCTAAATTTACAGATACAGCAGTGGAGATAACCATCCCATATATAGTTGGCTGTATCACTCCCCCGGAAGTAATAATGCCACAAATCACCCCCAAACCAAATACAATAAAAGCAATTAGTAGATTAGTAATTGGACCAGAAAGAGCCACCAGCGCAGCCCCCCACTCACCAAAGCGTACTCTATTTGGATTAAATGGAACCGGCTTAGCACCACCAAAAATTGGCCCGTGCAACAGCACCATCATTAGCGGCAGCAATACGGTCATAAAAGGGTCAATGTGTCTTATTGGATTTAATGTTAACCTGCCCTCCTGTCTGGCTGTATCATCACCCAAAGCATAACCCATAAATGCATGCATAGCCTCATGGATAGTCATAGATAGCAGTATAACGACTATAACTATTATTATCTCCAAAACCATAGGTGCTATTATAGCACCAACCGGCCATCTTGACTAATTACATAAATGTCGCTACAATAATAAAGATTGTTATCAATAATAAAGTAAAGAGAGTGGAAATGGCATCACGATGTGATTTAACAGGCAAAGGCAAGCAGTATGGCAATAATGTCAGCTTCTCCTTGCGCCGCACCAAGCGTGTCTTCAAGCCAAATCTTCAAAAGAAAACTTTTGTTGTTGATGGTCAGAAAATCACCATGACCTTAAGCACACAAGCGATTCGTACTTTGAAGAAAAAAGGCATCTTAAGCGCGCCTGGCAAGTAAATATCTACCTAAAAGCTTATTTAAATTAAAATTACCCCAGCCAAGAACTGGGGTGATTTTAATTTATTGTAAAGACTAGCTTCTAGATATTTTTACAATAGTTAAGCTGCCAGGCAAATCGGCAGACTTCTTTAATTTCCACTTCTGCCCAGCTTCAATAACCGGAGCCCCCAAAGCCTTCACGAACTCATCCAAGTCAGCTTGAGGAACCTCATAATTCAAAGTTGAATCACTATAGTGCACTGGAATAATCACCTTAGCGTCTAGCTGGCGAGCCATTTTAGTTGCACCTACGGCATCCAACGTATAGCCACCACCCCCTACAGGCAATACCGCAAAATCTACAACGCCAATACTCTCTAGCTGATCGTCAGAAAGTCCATCTTCCACATTACCGATAACCACACCCTTAACGTCGCCGACTGTAATTCTGTAAATTGTAGTTTTTCTTACATCACTACCAGCATCAATATGCCTGCGCGCGGGGATACCTAACACAGACACGTCTCCAATCTCATACTCACCAGGTCCATCGAAAAGCAATCTTGGCGTCGATTCTACATTAGAAAATCTGTCTTCAGTGACCACCTCTATATCATTATTGACGGGCACATTTTTACCACCAACAATATCTAAATTCGGGTCAAAAACAACACGAAGCTTCTTAGTATTAATGACAACGGCATTAGCGCCCTTATATTCTATTTCAAACATCCCTACTCCTTTCTCATTATACCTTCTGTATCTACCAATACTGAATGTTTGTTCCTAATTATATCCATTATAAACCTATCCTTGACACTCATCCTATAATAAAAGTCATCATACGTCATTATGGCATAATTTATTTCACTCTTCTTAGCCTTCTCAATTCTTTTTATCAAGTTCTTTATTGCTACCTCAGACATGTTATCGCCAACCAGGAGCAAATCAACAGAGGCTATAGAGCCAATATCCAGCTTTCCAGCAGTTATAGCTATTTTTAAGCCTCGTATTCTCTTTATTGAATCTTCCCATGAAGCACTTGCCGGCTTTTTATCATCATTATTTTTATCAGAGAAAATCACCATAAGAGGCTTCACATAAGGATAATCCTCATTCACACTGTAATATAACTTATTATCTATAGCATCCTGCTTCACAATGCCCACAGAAACCATATTCGCCAATTCACGACGAACAGAATTTATTTGCTCATCAATCATTCTAGTAATTTCTCTTACGTAGAACGATTTTTCCAGATTATTAAGAAATAAATACAGTAGTTTTACTCTTGTTTTTGAACCAAATAATGAATCAATCATTGCACTATAATTGTAACATATTTTTTACTTGTCATCTAATAATCGTGACAAATAGTGTTCGCACGAATCTATATCTCCCCACTCAATAAACGGATTGCGCCTAAACCATGTTAGCTGACGCTTCACAAGACCTATGTCCCTTTTTATAAACTCTTGGACCGCTTGCGACTGATCCATACTTCCATCTACTACCTTTTTAATAATCGGATAAACATTACCAGTCATCGCTTCGTTAGTCCAGCCATACTGACATCCCAATATTATTGTTTCTTTGACAACACCATCATTGAACATTTTTTTTGCTCTATCTGTAATCCGTTGCGTTAGTAGATCTTTTTTTGTTGTAATTCCAACAATAATAGTGTTTCCTGACGGAGTAGACTGTCTAGACACCTTCTGTCCGGCCAATTCAATTGACCTAATCAGATATCTTTTATTCTTATTATTTTCTGGCAAAGAGATGTCCTGTTTAATGCAATAATCCTGGAGCTGCGCTACAGTCATTTTCTGCAGCTTATTACGCCTGTCTTTGTCGTAATCATTACCAAATTCAAAGTCAAAAACAACCGCATCAACATACAAACCGGTACCACCCACAAGAAAAGGTATATTGCCTCTGCTCCTAATTTCTTCAATTTTACGATTAGTATAATCTTTGAACTGTGCAGCGCTGAAAGAAACTCCTGGATTCACCAAATCAATACCCCAGTGAGGTACAATCCGTTGTTCATGAAGCGAGGGTTTTGCAGTACCGATATCCATACCCCTATAGACAGTTCTACTGTCGGCACAGATTATTTCGCCACTATACTTCTTGGCTAAACGTACCGCCAGAGATGTTTTTCCGCTACCAGTTGGACCAACAATTACAATTAACGGCAACTTAGGCCTACTGCTTATCAATTCTGACGCCATCTTCGCTCCTTAAAATTAGCCACCCTATAACGATCATCACACAGAATACCATCCTGCTCCAGCATCAACCGTTGCGCACACTGCCCTCCAGGAAAACCAACAGCCAAACCGCCTCTTGAATTAACAAGCCTATGCCACGGCAAATTACTCGGTCCGCCATGAGCAATCTCTCCAACCTGTCTGGCTGCATAGGGATGTCCAGCCATAGCTGCTATATCTCCGTAAGTAGTCACCTTATCGGACGGCAATAGAGCCATCAGTACATATACTCTATCCCGGAGATTATCAACTTTTATATTTTCCAAAAACTCTCCTTATAAAGATTTTAGATATCCAGAGAGGTTCTCTAGAGGAATTTTTTCCTCGCCAGCCTGAGTTCGAATGCTAACCTCGCCCGCCTCCATATCCTTTGGCCCCACTATAAGCTGAACTGGTATCTTCATAGACGTCGCCTCTCTAATCTTTTTACCCAAAGATTCATTTCTTAGGTCTGATGTAAATCTTACATCATTATATTTAACAGGCTTCGTTAGGGTAGTTTCTGACAAAATAGTTGTTATTTTATCAACATAGCCTAATACAGAATCATTAATGGTCAAAATACGCACCTGCTCTGGAGCTGCCCAGAATGGAAACCAACCACCTGTATGCTCAATAAACACGCTCAAAAATCGCTCAATCGAACCTAGTAAAGCACAGTGGATCATAACAGGTGTTGTAGAATTTCCATTAATGTCTGCATACTCCAACCCGAACCTCTGAGGTTGTACGAAATCTAACTGCACAGTTGCCACCTGATGTTCACGACCAATTGCATCAGTCGCCATAAAGTCAATTTTTGGACCATAAAAGGCCGCTTCGCCCTCCTGCTCAAAGTAGCCTAGGCCTACCCTCTCAACAGCCGACTTTAATTGACCTTGCGCAGAGTTCCATAGGTCAATATCACCTAAGTATGAATCAGAATCGTCACGATAACTCAGACGAACTCTTAGCTTCATGTCGATTGACTCATACAGCTCACGAGCCGCCGACAACAAGTTATTAATCTCCTCCTCAATCTGGTCTGGCCGACAGAATACGTGACTGTCGTCTTGTGTCAATGAACGAACACGATTTAATCCACCTAGCTCTCCAGTCTTTTCATCACGATAATCAGTTGTCGTCTCCAGATATCTTACCGGCATATCTCGATAACTTCGTGGACGTGAGGCGAAAATCTGCGTATGGTGCGGACAATTCATAGGCTTGAGGGCCATTTCATCACTAGTCTCTTGGCTCTTTACTAGGAACAATTCTTCACCAAACTTTGCCCAGTGACCCGACTTTTCATACAAATCTTTTTTTGTGATATGGGGCGTCCACACTTTCTCAAAACCGAATTTCTGCCGCAACTGATTCGAATATTGAGACACTACCTCACGCAAAATAGTTCCTCTAGGTGTAAATAATGGCAAACCAACGCCCACTAGTGGCGAGGTCGTGTATAAATCAAGGTCCCTACCTAGCTTTCGATGATCGCGCTGCTTTGCGATCTCTATCTTTTCCAAATATTCATCTAGCTCTTCCTGGGTGGCAAATGCCACGCCGTATATGCGCTGCATTTGTAGGTTATTTTCATTACCACGCCAATATGCGCCAGCAACCTTAGTCAGCTTAAACGCACCAACCTTACCCGTACTATCAACATGTCCACCCCTACATAAATCGACATAATCACCTTGCGAATACAAAGACACAGTCTTGACCTTACTAGGAGCTTCATCTGTAGAGCCAATATCCTCACCAGACAATTCACTAGCAACGGTAGTACCAGACCGCTTAAGGTCGTTTAATAGCTCAATCTTAAAGTTCTGCTGATTTTCCTTAGCCCAATCAATAGCCTCATCTATTGCCACATCACGTCTCTCAAACGGGTAATTAGCAGATACTATTTTTCGCATCTCTTTTTCTATCTTTGGCAGACTATCTTCAGAAATTGTCGCACCATCAAGATATATATCATAATAGAAACCATTATCAATAGCTGGGCCTACACCAAATTTTGCCTGAGGCCATAAACGCTGAACGGCCTGAGCCATAATATGCGCCAAACTGTGTCTCATAGATTTTAATTCATCTTCACTCATATCAATATTATAGCACGCTCCTTGCGAACAGATATCTGTTGTGATAGTATTATTACATCTGGGCGATTAGCTCATTTGGCTAGAGCGCTTCATTGACGTTGAAGAGGTGAGAGGTTCGAATCCTCTATTGCCCACCAGATACGACAAAAAACATACCCTTTATTATTTACCAATAAAGGGTATTTAATTTTATCGATGTAAGCATTGACATTATAGATTAAATATGTTAATATCCATAGTATGAGTAAACATAGCTCGCCGCAATTAGACACAAAAATCAAACAATCATGCTCCTTGTTGAGCAAAACGCAACTTCACTATGAATACAATAGGAAGATTAACGAGGAGAGATCTGCACTGTCTACTGATACGCGCAATCGTTAGACCTCTACTTAATACACAGTAGCACTGAAAGCCCCTGTAAATGGGGATTTTTATTTTACACAGTGCTTTTCCACTAGATTTTTTTATAGTTATATGACAATATATTGATATGATATGTTTAAAATGTTTTCACGACAAAACCCGTATAGTAAACTCTCGTCAAAATAAAAAATATCCGGCAACATGGAGAAGACATGTGTGTACACGATGCGGACACTCTTTTACAACCTACGAGAAACCGGTAATTCACCTTCCAGTCCTATCAAAAGAAAACAATATTAATAACTTCTCTATAGGCAAGTTAATCATCAGTATTGCACGAAGTTTTAATCATGATAAAAAAGCAGCTGATTTTTACAGCTACGATTTAGCAAATACCGTACAAGATAAGATACTATTTCTACAAAACAAACACACAATATCGACACAAGACATAGCCAAGATCACCCACTCTACTCTACAGAGTTTTGATCAAATAGCAGCCCTACAGTACGCCGCTCAGCATAATCTAATCACTAGTCAGCGGAAGAGGCGCGGTCGCCCCTCTTTTTATTACCCTGAGAACGACCCTGGTCATTCATCTCGACAGTAGTTTTTTCCGTTACATCAAATTTATCAAGATACTTACCCAGTAAAAGATGCGTCTGAGCATTGTACGAAGCCATTGAACTGTATACAATAGCGATTACTGGCATCAAAGCCCACTGCATAACCATAAGTATATTCCTACGCTTCTTATATCTTTCTGGGCGTGGAGGCAGAAGCTTAAATGATACAAAAATTAATACCAATATACCCACCATTGCCACCTGCTGTATCAGACTTACTGTATCTGGCAATTGATGAGCAGCAACACTACGAGCAGCCTCACCGTTTAATACAAGCGGCGCCCATCCACCAAACGCAACGATTAGTGCAATACAGGCCTGTGTAACATGTCCATCTAATAATCTTATAAACCTTGCCAAGCTCGGTAAAAACCTTACCTTCCTGTCCTTATTGAATACATTGTTACCGACATATGCCACATCTGACGCGCCATAGCTCCAACGGCGTAATTGAATAAACTGAGCGCGTAAAGTTTTTACATAGCCATTAGACAATACCGCATCCTGATAGATTGGAACGAACATTGGCACAACCTCATAATTGCCATTGAAATAAAAATAGCTACGCCAATATTGATGTCCGTCTTCGACAATTGTACGAGTACTCCAGAAGTTCATCTCCACAAGCGCACTCATAGGCTGTGCATGAGACGCAAAATTGCGCAAAGAGTAAGGCCTCATAGAACTAATGATATTCCAAAACGAATTACCCGTCGCTACCACTCTCATCGGCGCAGGTACGTCCCATATATTATTAGTAAACAAGCATATTGGCTGGAACGATAAATGCTTCCTATCTTCATGTGTAATATATTCATACGTTAAATAGTCAAAGTAGTGCTTGTGCGGCTTATTATCGCAGTCCATTGTTGTAACTATTACATCAGAAAAGGCTATTCCTTCATGTTGTAAATACTGCTGCAGCCATTTACCAGCATAGGTAATATTCCCCCCCTTACCAACAACTTCATTTGGTAGGTCTTTTGGATGCTTTACTATATGGAAAGAGTGAAAATTCTTACCGTACTTTTCCTTTAAAATATGGGCTGTCTTATCAATTTCAGCACCACCACGTTCTTCATAGGCAAAAACAACAATCAAACGCGTCTTGTCGTAGGTCGTGTCTAAGACTGACTTTAGTGCAGGCTCTATCACCTCAATACTTTCATTGTATGCCGGCATTATGAGGGCGTTGTAAATATTACTAGGATTTGGGAAATGCCCTTCCTCTGCAGCTGACATAAACCTCAGATTCTCTAAGTGTTGTTTATAAAGCAACGCTCCAGAGGGGATATCTCTCAACCTAGAATACGATTCTTTTGGACTCTCTAAGTCCAATAAACGCCCGCTCCAATCAACCCTAGATGCTCTTTCCATATTTCTGTGACCACTAACCACCCTATAGCTAATGGCAATCGTCTTCACAAAAGCAACTAAAATAATAGTCAGAAGATATATTGACGCCAGAACAGGATTAACTATTGATAGAATAATGAGTAGAATGATAGCTCCGTAGCTTAACAATCCCGGTAACATTTCAAAAAATCGATATTTTTTTGTTCGTTTGCCGAGTGGAATTTCAATATCCATACATTTATCCTAATGATGCAATTTTAATAATTGAATATGCCAATACAGTCAAAAAAATCAAGATACCCAAAGTCAACCACAGAAAAAATACAGCCATACTGCGCTTTTCTAGCGAAACCAACTTAATGCTTAATATCGAATGTCCAGATACAATCATAAAAGCTAAAGCAATATATCCGAACAAACTGTACCAATGGTTTCTATAAAAGTTTGCAACTCCATACGCAGTGTAACGAGTAATGACCTGCGCCTCACTATGCTTAATAGATGTAATCAAGAATATAGAGATAGCAATAAAAACTATGATATTAACAATCAAAAGGATAGATATTCCACGATCGCTTAAAACGGTTTTTATCGATTTATTGACAGTATCTTTCATAAAATGGAGCCGTTGACTGGGCTTGAACCAGCGACCTGCTCGTTACGAATGAGCTGCTCTACCAGCTGAGCTACAACGGCAAACTCCTTAAGAAATTATAACAAAAATAGAGGGTTTTTCAAACCAAAAAGATTATTTATCAATGGAGATAAAATATTTTACCTTATTGTTGTTCTTAAGATAATTAAACCGATTATTAAATTCTGTTAGCGGCACCTTAACGTAAGAATAATTTACCGTATTATCCTCAAAACTGTTAAGTGTCACAAAATAGTAGCCGTCGCCAGCTAAGGTTTTTACTGGTTCTGATATCTTACCTTTTGCTAGCAATGTAGCAGATTTTGTCAATCCACCATCAGAGTTGTCCGTAGAAACAGACAGATTAAATACAGGCTGGACTTTATTGCCCATCTCATCAGCAATATCTTTTAAAGATTTTCCACTCTTCACCTTATTTTGGATAGTAGACACCAAATCGTCAGCCGTCTTATCAATCTTAAACGATACTTCCTGCTTTAATAAGGTGTATTTCATTGCTATCTTTAGCTCATCCATAGACCAGTGCAGATTATCTTTTACTACAGATTCATAAGCAGACTGT
Organism: uncultured Candidatus Saccharibacteria bacterium; assembly: GCA_947095985.1. Taxonomy (GTDB): domain Bacteria; phylum Patescibacteriota; class Saccharimonadia; order Saccharimonadales; family Saccharimonadaceae; genus Nanosynbacter. Next base: position 25,213 of record CAMUPZ010000002.1, read on the forward strand.
GAAAGTTTGCTGGATTCTTGTTGCTTTTTAATTAGATCCTGAACCTTGTTATCGTCAACTGTAATATTATTTTCTCTTGCAAGCCTTTTAGCGTATGCGACCTCTAGGGCTTTATTTATTGACTGATTTTGATAAAACTTAACTTTATCTTTTTGATCAGATTGCCCTTGGGACTGCAGAACAGCCAGCGAGCTTCGATGGTAAAGCAAATAATCACTATAATTTGCATTTTCTCCATCTATATTTGCCACTGGAAGGGGCAAAATTTTAGTAATTCTATAGGCAATATCACTAGTATCTTTCCACAAGTACAGCTGAGCCCAACCAAGACCAACGAAAATAGCTAAAATTGCCACGCTGACAAACATTGTTATCCATACCAACCGACGCTTAGTATACTGGATGGGATATTTATGCTTACGACCAGCCGCTAAGACCTTTTCGCGATGCTGAGCTACAGTATCATTTGTAATTCTCGTAGGTAGCTTCTTTGGTTGTTTTTTATCTTTACGATTCAATAGATTTTTCATTATCACCCTCCTTTTTCACCGAAAGTTCTACCGCATCCTGTAGTTTATTATAGACATCGTCCGGATGCTCTACATTTTTTATAACAAGATCACCAACAAACGTCTGAATAATAATTGTGCCAAACTTAAACATCTCCCCACTAAATCCTGGAATATTATAGCTAATATTTTGAATTTTTGATAATTTCAGCTCAATTACGTCCTTACCAAAAAAACCATGCTGTGTAATTTGACGGATTCTCTGATCTGTAACAATGTAATAAGTGTAAAACCACATCAGAAAATGGTAAGAAAACAGTACCAGACCAAAAACAAAACCACCTAGAAACAACCATAATAAATTCAGGTTATCTTGCCAGATAAGAAACGGTAACGACCCAAGCGCCATTGACCCGAGAAGTAGGTAAAACCCTTTACGCATAGCAATAATATGACGACGAAATACGAACAATAGCTGCTCCCCGTCACGCTGTCCATCAAATTGCCTATCTTTTAGCTGTCCTGTCATATACGTGGTACCCCGGGCAGGAGTCGAACCTGCAACCTTATCCTTAGGACGGATCTGCTCTATCCAGTTGAGCTACCGAGGCATAACCTAATTATACCACGAGTAGCTCTCAGGTAGACCAGCCTAACGTGTAAACTTCTCACTTAGTGTATGATAGCTAACTAGCTCCTCCGGCTTAAACCAGTGGTTAATCTCGCTAACAGCCTCCTCTGGGTCACCTGAAGCGTGGATTAGGTTTGGCACACCCTTTTGGCACTCATCAGCATAGCCAAAGCTAATATGAGAATAGTCGCCACGAATGGTTCCCATATCTGCTGACTTTGGCTCAGTTGGTCCAACGATCTTCCTAACGACCGCTACAGCCTCAACCCCCTCTAATACCATTGCTATGACCGGACCGTCCATCATCATATCTAACGTTATATTTAGTGTACCCTCGCCCCGACGCGTGGCCAACTTACCTATATCCTCATAGTGCGCATAGTAATGGTCTCTAGATGGTGATGTCATTTTTACACCAACTATCTTCAAGCCGACTCGTTCAAAACGTTGTAAAATTTCCCCAACTATTCCTCGCTGAACAGCATCAGGCTTAAAAACAATCAGCGTTCTTTCAACGCCACAATATTTTTTTTCACTATCTGACATATATTGCTCCTTTGCTCATTATTATTTTTATTATAGTACCAAAAATAGACGATTTGATAAACCAGCCCTCTAACTGTAAAATAAGTATATGTTTATATCAGAAGCCCTAACTGATTTTCTAGAACACTTGGAAGTTGAGAGTGGACGCAGTCAAAAAACTATTATAAATTATCAGCTCTATCTAGAAAGATTTATCGATTTTGCTGGCGATATACATGTTGATGAAATTACATCAGAGCTAATTAGGCAATATCGTCTCTGGCTAAACCGTTATAAAAATGACAACACAGGCGAAAGCTTATCTTTAATCACACAAAGCTACCATCTAATTGCACTTCGAGGACTACTCACATACCTTTCTCGTCGTGACATCAAAAGCTTGGCTGCGGATAAAATTATCCTACCCAAGACTGTCCGGAAACAAGTAACTTTTCTGCAATACGACGAGGTACTGCGAATGATTGAGCAAATACCAACCGACACCGAATCGGGGCTGAGAGATCGGGCAATTGTTGAATTGCTGTTTTCCAGCGGACTCCGCGTCTCTGAATTGGTCAACTTAAATCGGGATCATATAAACCTGAAAAGGCGCGAGTTTATGGTGCGAGGAAAAGGACAAAAAGACCGACCAGTTTTTATATCAAAAGGTGCCGCCGAACATGTATCAACATATCTGGACTCAAGAACAGATAACCTACCTGCACTATTCCTAAGTTACAGTAAACGAACTATAGCGCCCAGCACTTCTGGCGATTACCGACGCCTAAGCGCTCGTAGCATTCAACGAATGATTAGCCAATACGCCCGCCTAGCTGGTATTACCAAACACGTAAGTCCACACACCATGAGGCATAGTTTTGCAACCGACCTTCTAATGAATGGTGCCGATCTACGCTCGGTCCAATCTATGCTAGGACATAGCAATATATCAACAACCCAGGTGTACACCCATGTTACAGATCAACACCTAAAAGATATTCACGAACGTTTTCATAGCGATACGTAAATTACCTTTAAGGTTTGCATCGACCAGCAACGGCAGATCCACTACCAGATACGGAGAAATCTTTACAGAGGCTATTCTTTAGCTCAATCGCGTTATCTGGATAAGCAAAATCATCGCCAATTTGCAGACGCGCCTCGACTCGTCTAAATAAATTACTCGCTCGTCCCGTTGAGTCAACTATAGGCTGAACTCCATCGAAATTTACGATAGTGCCATCCGTTTTTTGAAGTGAAACTTTTACGCTACCGCCCTTGTATATAGAAGTTAGCCTCAAAAAAGCCGTTTCACTGCCTGCAACAATTTCATCAACATCAATCACCGCCTTGCACGAATATTCGCCAGAAAATTTAAAGGTCTTGCTACAAGATACTATATTCGTTCCATTATTATGCTCATTTCCGTCAGTTGCCCTTGGTCGATCTGACGTCTTGCTAGAAACTGCAGTTCCATCTTGCCCTGCTACATCTGACCTCAATACATTTGGTCGGAAAAAGGAGGTGACGCCAGTCGTATCCAATGTTGATAAGTTAAATGTTGACCCTGGATTAATTAGCTGTGCCCTCATCAATTGAGGAGTGTTACTATGCCAGCTATTCCTTGCCGGCAATTCTCCTGTGGTAGATATCTCAGTATTAACTGCGTTTGCGCCACCAAGGTTGCTTTCATCATCGCGGCGATACCACTCAATTGATATCTTATTAAATGAGCTGGTTGCGCGTAGCGGTATAAGCTGGGACTTATCTTCAATAGATTTATATATAAAATCCTGAGATTTCATAGTAATCTTTACACAAGTATAAGCCTGATCAAACCTCTTGCCAGCGCCAGTGCCGGTCTGAATAATAGTATCGCCAGATGTACTACCGCCGACAACGCCAGAGGCGGCAACCATATTACAATTAATCGGACCGTTAAGCACTCCTGCAGCCTGAATATTTCCTGTTTGTGCAGCACGAACCACTCGCTTGGCATCTTCAACCCCAGCCAATGCGGCATCATAAGCACTCTGCGATAAATCATTATTAGAAGATTGTCTCTGATCCATAATCATCAATCGCATAAATCCAATTGTGACAATGGTTAGCAACATCGCCCCAAAAATAACCGCAAAAAGCGACACAGCGCCCGATTGTCGCACACCTCTACCCATTTGTCCTCACAATCATTTCAAATTTATTTATAGAACAGAAATCAAAATTATTATCTGTCTCGCTCGGATCTTTACAAGAAGAATTTCTAATTTCACTCATCTTACTTGTCCCTAAAGTAAAGGTCAACTTGTAAAGGGCTTCCCTGGAATCGTCCGATGTGATTTTCTCCAATGTAACGTCATGCATGCCAATCGAGCCATCACCGCTACTTATAGACCTAAGTAAGTTTGACGATTTTGCTAAATCAACCATCTCTGGATACTTACCAGACCCATCTTTCTTACATAAGCCACCATCAGCGTCAACTACCCGCACCAAGTTTATCGGATTACCGTCGACCTTAAATAGCCTATTTGCACCCAGTAAGCTAGGATCGTCCAAATACCTTGGATTGTTCCAAACATACGAATGAGACCCCAGACAGAGCCGACCAGTTGCCCAACTGCTATTGTTCGGCACCCTCAGTCCAGAACTATCAATCTTATTGGCGTTTGCCTGCAAAAAATCTCGTCGAATTGTATCGGAGATGTCTCGCCCCGCCTGATTAATATCACGCAGCACCACACCCCGGCTATACATTCTGCCCGCCTGAATACCCACCATAGTAATTGACAATAGAAGAATCGAGATAAACGCCATCGCAAGCATTAACTCAACAAGCGTGAATCCCTGTTTATCGACCCGAGTCATACAACCTCACAATCGTACCAATTGTTGCTGGCATTTTACTGCCAACTGGCATCCAGCAAGCTTTTATGTACGCATCATATTTATTACTATCCCTACTGCCTACGGCCGTACTTGGCTTAACAAGCCTAACCGCTATTCCATATGTTTTTTTAGTACTGCCATCAACTCGCGCATAAGTTTCTGCCGGTTTATAATCGCCTGGATTATTTAAAATACTGATCCTAGAGCCGAGTGAAGGTGTCGCAGCCAAGGCGAACTCTTTATTAGAAAAATTATCAGGACAACTTTCTACACCCAAGCCACCCTCATTATCATTAACCGAGGAAACGCTTACGGCGTTATTATCAACCAACTTTTTCCAAATATCACTCTTTGTGTCGTGAGCATATCTTAACATCTCTGCCTGCGCATCAACCTGCTGACGCACCAACGTCGTCTCTAAGGCATACTGGGAAATAGCCATACCTCGATTCATAGTTTCTAAAGTAATAACAGCAACCATACTAAAAATCGTTACACCAAGCAGCACTTCTACGATAGTATCACCCCTGCTAAATTTACGCATCAGCACACCCTCCGGTAGCGTTCCCCACGACAACCGCATCAGCAGAACCTGCATATGAACGCAAAAAGATAGAAAGCCGCTCATTTGGCAACCAACCATCATCATAAATACAAATTTCCCGCTGTTGGCGCTGCTCGCCAGCGGACTGTACTATGCCTGCACTATTCTTATTATTAACAAAATCCGTTAAATTATCGCCAAATCTACTAGTGTCCGTCCTGATGTCTAATTGTCCTGTTTCTGGATGTCGATACATTAAGATGGATATATAAGCGCTATTTTTAGGCTGGCTAGAAAATCTAGTCTTTGCTTGCCAATTCACGGTATATTTGTCAGATTCAGCGCCACGCCGATATACCCAGGCGCTGCCCTTATCTGATCGATACGCATAAACAGGGTATGTTCTATAGGAATTGCCGTCAGTTGACCCTAGTGGACCAACTGTAGTAATATAGCGACCAACAATTACACAATCCGACTGACCGCGTGCAGTCTCCAACCTACCGTCTGCACCGTCAATTGGACAGACACTTTTCGATCTATCATTTTCAACATTAACAACTTTTGAATACTCATTACGCAAAAAGCCAGCATAAGACTGAACTGAGTCGCGATATTGCTGACGATTAATTGACATGCTAACACCCACCATAAGCATAGAAGTGAGCAAGCCAGAAATAGCCACAAACAAAATAACTTCAATTATAGTAAAACCTTTTTGTTTATTGCCCATCACTTCTCCATTATAGCATAAGCAAATTTTACTTAGACGATAAGAAAGCCCCATGCTAAAATTTGTTGACTAAAAAACCATGCTAATAAAAACCCTACAATCAATAACGGGCCGAAGCAAATTCTTGAAGTTGCCTGTAATTTACCCTTTAGCATTGAAGGCAGGACTAGCAATGTGCCGATTAAATTAGCTGCGAATAAAGCCGCAAAAGCCAACAACCAATTACCCAAGAATAAAGCCAACCCCAAACCAAGTTTAACATCACCAAAACCAACCCAAGTTTTTTCCTCTCCATAGCGGTATTTTGAGAAAAGATAAAGTAGCAAATAAATGCCACTTAAAATTACAACCGACCCTAAAAGAGACATCAGGCTCTTTGTAAGATCATTAGATAGCGCTAAGTTTATTATTGAAAAAATAAAGCCTAGGACAATAAAAGGAATATTAATTATGTCAGGCAGTAGTAGCCACTTTAAGTCATAGACAAATAAAATTGCCAGTAAAACTAGACCGCTTAACCACAAAGCCAGTAGCAAAACCTGCCAAAAATCCATCAATGATCCTGGCCAGAATACTATAGACAAGACAAATAATCCAGACATGACTACTTCTAGTAGAATTTCCGTCCAACCAATAAAACTCTTACAATATCGGCACTTTCCCAGCCTAATCACCCAACTGAAAACTGGTACGAGATCACAAAATGACAATTCGTGACCGCAAGATAGACAGCAAGAACGATCCTTAGAAACTTTCTTTATTAATGGAGAGAGCCTCTTTAATTCTTTCTGGTCAACCTTCTCACCAGACTTTTTATCCTCAGCTAACTGACGAGCACGCAAACGCCAAACCTGCGCCCCCACAAAGCTACCCAATATGGCACCTAAAAACCCTGCTATCACAAATTTCATCATACTTCTTATGTTAACAAAAAAGCACAAAAAAATCAGCCCCCTTAAGAGGCTGACCTCATGTAAATGTTCCTTATCTATACATCCTGACAGTACAATTGTTTCTGAGATCCATTGTTCTCCAACAACACCACGACAGCAGCATTGCGCGAGGAGCCATTCTCTAAGGTAATATTTGCTGGGTCGTCTGCAGATGGAGCCGGCATACTGGACGGGCACTTACGGCCGCGCATCACCTTAATCTCATTACCAGCAACCGACATTGATGAACCGGTAGCGACCACCTTCAGCTCTGAATTCTTATCATATTGATCAAGTTTATCAACATATTTGCGCAAAGACTCTTCATTGAACGTGCCACCATTACGATTAGCTGAATTCCAGTTAGTAATAGCTGCAGCAACTGTTGAGGCGTCATTCTTTCTCGACTGGTCATGCTGGCTGCGCTGCAAAGCTGGCAATGCGATAAATACCATTGCAAATATAAGACCAGCAATAGCCAGGACTAAAACTACCTCGATGATTGTAAATCCTTTTTTGTTGTCTTTGTTTACCATTGAAATTTCCACCTTTCTATGGCTTATACTTATATTTGTGCAAAAAATGCTTACGCTTATAATACACCAAAATCACCTGATCGTCTAGTGAATATTTATATTGCCAACCAAACTATAGATTGGGAATAGTATTGCAGCAACCATCGTACCGGCAACTAATGCTAGAAATACCATCAGAACCGGCTCTATAGCGGTCGATAAAGCGCGGATTTCTTCATCAAGTTCATCTTCATACACCTGAGCAGTTTTCCCCATCATTTCGTCAATCTTACCCGACTGCTCGCCGATTTTAATCATTTGCGGTACCATCGTTAAGAAATATTCCTCATTCGACAAAGATGCCGAGAGGGCTTTTCCGCCCTTTACCTTATCTGCTGCTCGGATAATACCTTCGCTAATAATCACGTTATTGACTGCATCCGACGAAATACGAAGCATATCAAGCATCGGTACACCAGTACTTAGCAGAACTTGGCCTGTTCTGGAAAACCGCGCCATATACATTTTTCGAAACATCCCCTTAAATAGTGGAACATTAAGTTTAAATGTGTCTTTAGTTCTAATGCCCTGCTCGGTTTTTAGGTATTGCACCAAAAAATAGCCGCCAATAATCATTATCAACAATGCGAGCCACCAAAAGTGAATAAAAAAATTAGCCACATTAATCATGATTAAAGTTATAAACGGCAGACCTTTATTTAAGTCTCGATATAATCCTTCAACCTGCGGCACCACTGTAAACAACATAAAACCAACTACTAAGATAATCACCGCCAAGACAATTGATGGATACATCATAGCACCACGGATCTTGCTCATCATGGCAGCATCTTTTTCCTGCTGAGCGGCTAGCCTTTTCAAAGATTCGTCCATTGTACCTGAAGTTTCACCAGCTGCAACCAGCGCCACGTACACCTTATTGAAAGCCTCCGGATGCTTAGCAAATGAGTCGGACAATGATTTACCACCCTCCACATCAGATATAATCTCTTGAACAATTTCTTGCATCCGCTTATTAGTAGTCTGCTCCTGAACCGTCCTAAGACTCTGGGATAATGGCAAGCCCGCCCCAATAAGTGTCGCTAGCTGACGGGTGAACACCACTTTATCTTTAGTGGTGATTCTACCAGATAACTTTGCAAAGAAACCCGTTTTATCATCTTGTAGTTCAATTTTTAAGGGCACAAAACCCTGCGTCGTCAATAACTTTGCGGCAGCATTTTCACTTTCAGCCTGAACTACAGATTTAACAATTTTATTACTAGCACTGTCTCTGGCTTCGTAATTGTACTTCTTCATCTGCTACCCCCTCATTAGCCTCTCAAATTCCGTCAAATCAACCGCAAACTCACGCGCATTATCATACGTAATCGTACCATTCTGCACCAGGTTGACCAGCGTTCGATCCATTGTCTGCATTCCTTGATCGGCACCGGTCTGAATAACTGCATCTAGCTGATGTGATTTACCTTCGCGAATAATATTACGCACCGCTGGATTGGCAATCAAAACTTCTGCCGCAACTACACGACCACCCCCAATAGCCGGCACCAAACGCTGCGAACAAATAGCCATCAAAATGTTTGATAGCTGAGCCCGAATTTGTGGCTGCTGATGCGGCGGGAACACATCAATCATACGGTCAATTGACTGTGCTGCTGAGTTGGTGTGTAGAGTTGCAAATACCAAGTGTCCAGTTTCAGCGATAGTAATGGCTGCTGAAATAGTCTCCAGGTCACGCATCTCACCAATTAGCACGACGTCTGGGTCTTGACGCAAGCTGGATCGTAACGCCGCCGAAAATGAGTAAGTATCGTAGTGAACTTCACGCTGGACCACCACCGACTTCTTTGATTTGTGAGTAAACTCAATCGGATCCTCAATGGTAATGATATGCTGCGAGCGCTCAGAGTTGATTTTATCAACCAATGCCGCCAGAGTCGTTGACTTGCCGGAGCCAGTTGGACCAGTCACCAGGACCAAGCCGCGCGGAAAATCAGCAAACGAGTTCACAACCGGTGGCATACCAAGCTCAGATGCCGACTTAATCTCGTTCGGAATCAAACGCAGAGCTGCCGCCAAATTGCCGCGCTCATGAAAAGCATTTACTCGGAATCGACCCAGTGTGCCAAACGCAAACGAAAAGTCAAATTCTTTATCTTTCAGTAAAATCTGTCGCTGATCTTCATCAAGTATCTGAAATACCAGTCGCTCAACCGCTGGCTCATCAAGTGGCTGGGTCCCAGCCGCCGGCACTAATGCGCCATCAATCCTGAGCATCGGCGGAAGCCCAACTTGAATATGAAGGTCAGAAGCGCGTTTTTTAACAACCTCTTCTAGTAAAATTTCAATTCGCAATTCTTGATTATTCATATTTCCTCCTTTTTATGCGGTATCCGCCGCTACTCTATTAACTTCTTCTATTGTCGTTATTCCGTTTAACGCCTTCAGATATCCATCCTGGCGCATCGTAATCATGCCTTGCTGAATCGCCATTCGCTGGATTTCAGCTGACGTAGCACGTTTAACGATTAAATTCTGAATTTCCTCAGTAATATCCATCACTTCATATAGACCGGCTCGACCAGAGTAACCGCGCGGAGTTTGAGGCGTATCCTTGCCCCTTGCTAAGGCAAATGAGGTCTGCGTTGCCAGCGGCAGACTTTCATAGCCCAAATCTTGCGCAAACTGGGCAACCTGATCTTTTGTCTGAGGCAATAATCCACCAACAGCCTCCCGAATTGCCTGTGTTTCCAGAGGTGACGATTGATATATATCACGCCGACGTGCCACTCGCCGAACCAGACGCTGCCCAATAATCGTATTGACTGTACTGGCAATAAGAAACGGCTCAATCCCCATGTCGAGCAGTCGCGGCAACACGCCAGCTGCGGAATTGGTATGAAGCGTCGAGAACACCAGATGCCCCGTTAACGCTGCTTGAATCGCCAGATTAGCTGTCTCATTGTCGCGAATCTCACCTACCATCACGATGTCTGGATCTTGACGCAAAATCGAGCGAAGTCCAGAAGCAAATGTCAGTCCGACCTCTGCATTAACTTGGATCTGGTTCACTCCCTCCATCTTATACTCAACCGGATCCTCAAGCGTCACAATATTAACAGTATCGTTCTTAATTTCTTTAATTAACGCATATAAGCTGGTGGACTTACCAGAACCAGTTGGACCAGATGTCAGAATCATACCATTAGGACGCTTAATTCCCTTGCGAATTGTCCGTAGAGCGCGCCCAGCATAACCCATATCTTCCAGATTAAAAGAGCTCCCACTCTTGTCTAACAAACGAACAACCACCTGTTCACCCCAAACAACCGGAGAAATAGCAATACGCAGGTCAACTTCCTTGCCCGCAACATTAACCGCAAATTGACCATCCTGCGGAATGCGATGTTCGTCAATTTTTAGGTTGGAAAGAATTTTAATACGACTAACCAAAGCCGGCTCAATGCTTTTTGGTAGTTGCATAATCTCGCGCAAAACACCATCGACCCGACAACGAATCTTTAAGGCCTTCTCCAATGGCTCAATATGAACGTCCGAAGCATGGCTTTTTACGGCATATTCCAAAATAGTCGATAATGCTCGTGAAATGGGCGAATCCTGAACAATAGTTTTAATATTGCCAGCTTCCGAAAGAGACTCTTCTTGGGATGCTTCAGCCGCCACATTAACAGATGATAAATCAGTTTTATATTGATCAAGGACATGACGGACACTCTCTTCTGAGGCCATAAAGACTTTAATTGGTCGCTGAATACGATTCGACAGATAATCAACCGCCTGGACATTATTGGCGTCAATCATCGCCACTGCTAGACGGTTTTGAACTTCTGCTAGGGGCACCGCCATAAAACGTTCAGCAACATCAGAAGACAACAGGGATAAAATATCCTGGCTAATAACACTATTTGATAAGTTAACATATGGCACACCCGAAACCTGAGCCACGCCATGGACTAAAAGCTCATTATCAAGCAACCCCTCTTCGCTCAGCAAACTAAACAGTGGCTTATTATTCTCAGAAGCACGTTTTAAGGCGTCATCAATGACAGACTTCTCAATAAGTCCTTCGTTTATTAGCAGCTCAATCAACTTGTCCTGAATATCGTCCGTCAGTAAAGCCATCCTACGTCCTTTCTCTATTTGGCCGCACTTTGACCCACAAACACCTCAACAGTTGGATTTATCGCATTCTTATTGAAAATTGCTGGGTTTGGTTTTTCAACATCAGATGATATTTCTCTAATGGTTTGGACCTTTGCTCCAGATTTTGGAACCTTTAAAAAAGATATGTTAGAGGCAACAATATAGCCGATAGCTACACCCACGCCTGCAATCAATATCACCATAGCTATGTCTGTTTTCTTCATGGCTTTACCACCTTATTTTCTAATTGTACTGTTTGCGCTGGCTCATAATAAGCAGCACCCCGCACTACTAAGCTTAATTTATCTTCATTACGCTGAATCTCTAACGCCTTTAGATCAATCACGCGAATTGATGACTCGAATTTAGTTAATAGTTCCTTTAGTCTGTCGGCCGGCCCACTAACTTCCATCGTAAACGATACTGTATTAGCCGGAGCTGACTCAGAACCCTCGCCACCAGAACCAGCTTGCGATACTGACAGACTCTGAATTGTTACGCCAGTTGTCGTATCGATAAACTTATTCTTCAAAGAAGCACCAAAGGCGTCAGCATTAGGATTATCTGGAAGGGCGTCAAGAATAGTCTGCAACGCATTACTCTCGTCACTTGATTTTATAGAGTTAAGCGCTGTGTTTGTGTCTAAAACCCTAATATTTTTCTTTAATTCATCAATGGTTTTTAAGTTCTTATCTAAACGAGAAATTGTACTCTGCTTCTCAATAATAATATTTGAATGAAAAACAATTTGCTGAATCAGAAAAATACTGACAACCAGTGCAATTCCCGCCAAGAAAGCCGCACTTGCCACAAAAATAAACATTGTCTTTTTTGAAGAATCAATCTGCTGGCGCTTGCGAATTGCCACCCCTTTATTATCGGCTGCCATTATTTTTCTCCTGTTTCACCGAATTACTCTTAAACAAACTATCCGGAATACCCTGGCGTGAATCTGTCATATCAATTTTAGTTGTTGGCGTTATAACTGAAACCGTACCATTTGGTGCTGGCGCTAATAGCTGTTCAGTGTACTCAAATGAGAACGAGAACTGCAAAACTTTTTTACCTTCTGAGTTTTCGCCAAAACTAGTATCGCCATCTTTTATCTCTTTGGTTAATTCCACTTCAGAAGTTTTATCTCCATCAGTTGTTCGGATTTTAGTACTTAGAATAGTCTTCTTTAAGGTCTCCAAAGCGCTATAACCATTAACAGCGCTACCTTCTAAGGTGATAGTCTTAGACTCTGGACTAATCTTTATATTTGAAAAGCTGACACTATTAGGCGCTACTGGATTTACAGCTGAAACTACATCAAACACCCTCGAATTAATTTTCTTACCAGCATGCTGCTCGTTAATCTTTGAAAGCTGATTTTGGATTGTTACAACCTTATTAAGATCCTCCACAGACATAAGCTTATCATTTCGATCTTTAATGCCGCTATTCTGCACCGCTTCGGCTGCAATTTGTCCACCCAAAATTACTGCCAGAACAACCACTGCTGCAATTGAAGCCCCACCTATCAAAAACGACACAGAGATAACACGATTACGCATTGCTCGAGTTTTTAGTAGCTCTCGCTTAACATTCGGAATAAGGTTTATTTCAATCATGACATGTTACTCCTCTGTGCTAAACCGACAGCAATAGCAAATTCTGAAGCAATTGGCGCTAATTGTTGCTGATCCGCTTGAGATACCTGAACGCGTTGCCAAGGATCGGCGGCAATTGACTGGATACCAGCTTTATTCATTACATAACTATCCATCTGCGGAATAGCCGAGCCAAAGCCTGACAGTAAAATACCAGAAACCGCTACATTAGGATACCTAGTCTGGAAAAACTTAATAGATTTAACCAGCTCTGAAGAAAAACTGTCCAAAGTCGAATCAATTGCCCTTAACACTTGGCCATCTAATTTATCTGGTGCTAAACCAAATTTAAGAATAAACTGACGAGCCTGATCTTCTTGTACGTTCAAATTCTGAACAGCTGCGCGGACCAATGATGAGAGTCCAGTCGGAATCATACGAATCAACCTTGGCGCACCATTATATACCACTGCTAAATCTGTCGAGTTTTCACCCACGTTAATAATTAAGCGAGCATCCTGAGAATCAGAAACCAGTAGAGAACGAACCATAGCAATAGCGTTTGGCTCCTCGGCTATCACATTAAAGCCAAGCCCCTCAACCAACTCCAACCTTTCTTCTGCGTAAGTCTTTGCTGTACTTGTCAGCAAAACTTCATATTGATTCTGAGCATGAAGACTATCACCCAACATCACCCAGTCAACTTCTGCTTCGTCTAAAGGCATCGGTATATATTGGTCAACCTGATACTTCATCATCGCCTTTAGTTCCTGCTCAGAAACTTTTGGCACGTCAATCACAGTAGAAAACGTTTTATTTGACGGCAATCCAACAGCCACATTAGACGTCTTAATGCCAGCCTGACCGACGGCAGTCATAATTGCCTCCCCTAGACGTCGCCGCGCCTCAGGAGAATCACCACTTGATATCTTAGAATCAACTGGTGTATAACCATAATGAGACAAACTCCATCCCGTGCCAACACGAGACAACTGAACCACTCGCACCGCATTAGTATCGATGTCTAGTCCGAAGAAGTCGCCCAACCCTTTTGCTAATTTCATAACTAATAATAATTATATACATTAGCGTTTTAATTTGCAAACTTTTAATACCTTGGCGGCAATTCACGAACATTCATAGTGCTAATTGCACCGGTATTGCGGTAGTTGTTGTAGGACCAAAGATAAACATCGGCCCGCAAGTTAATAATTTCGGCTGGAGTTCCTGGGTGCATATTAGGGTCATTCTTCGCCGAGGAGGCATGCCTTCCTCCGTATGTTCGACGTAAGAATAAGTGGCCAGCCTTAATCGGACCGTTGATTCTCAGCTTCTTGCCACATAAAGCTTCGGACACATTACTTAACCAATTGGTCATATTAAATACAGCGCCACAAGTACTAACATATCCATCTTTCGGAGTAATTAGCCAAGCATTCACCTCACCAACTGAAGGGTCTATCACAATATTCTTCGCATAAATTACCAATTGTGGCAATGAACGAACATTTCCCGAGTCAGTATATAACAAATCTCCTGAAACCCTAACCGTACCAGTAGATTTTATAACGATACTCTTACCCGCATCCAATTTAGTGCCAACTAAGTTAATATTACCGGCAGTATATTCACCCGTAGCTAAACTATTAATATTCACATTACCTGAGACGCTACCTTTTACACCACCAACAGACGGCAGAGTGAAGTTATCTGGAACTAAACTAGCGCCGCTAAAGTTACCAAACTTTGGCGTATTAGCAAAAGTCAATTTATTGTAATCTCGCATTGTTAAGTTGTCGCGGCCATTGAAAGATGATGACAAGCCAGCACCCGAAGCAGAATCTGCCTTTCCTCCAGCAATAATTCCATATTCCGCCCAAGATCCATACATATTCTGATAGGCCCGATCCATCGTATAAGACACTGAAATATCTTCAATCAAGAGACCCATGTGCGACGGGCTAGACTTAATATATATATCAATAACATTACCATCGCTATAAAGAACTGTACCTTCTTTTATGTCAGCCATAAGCGCCGAACCTTCATCATAACCAGAAAGCCCCCATCCAGAATATTGTGTACCCTCAGGTCTGGAGCCGTTTTCATTTCCTTTGACGTCCATTTCGTGGCCATTAATTTTCGCTCGAACAAAGTTGTCTGCTGAACCCGAGAACTTAAATTGCAATTTTTTAGCATTCTTCAGATCACCCAGTTTAACGTTTTTCAACCTAAAGACATACGTATTTCCACAATTCAAGATAACAGTTCCTGTAGCGCCCAGACAACCGGAAGAAACACTTGGATCCGGCTTTGAAGCTGAATGTGTATGACGACCAAAACTATTTATACTAATCCACTTGGCTTTAGACGAAGAACGCCAAACACCTCTACGGCAGTGAGGAGCGTATGTGATAATCCGTGTATCTCCAACCAAATCTTTATTTGGTATATCGGAGCAAGGAATCCAACCATCACTTATTCGATTTCCTGATCCAGGCTGATTCCACTGTGTTGTCACGACTGTCCTAGCTTGATATTCATTCGTCAAATTACTTGCATTATTATGACAATTTGGTAAATCGGCGATTACGTCTGAAGGTTTTTTAGTTGCGTCTGAAGACTTTTTATAGGCCCGCTGATTACCATTACCTCCAAAAGAATCCTGCGAACAGATTAATGACCAGTGAGCATCAATCTCATCTCCTCCCTTATACTTATATTCACCAGGGCTAAAATTAACTGTACCACCAAGAATATTACCATTGTCATCCAAACCCGTAGCCCAAAGGCCCATTGACTGTATAGCTGACTTATCCAATATACTATGGCTATCTGCTTGAAGTATGGTGTTGGACGTCTTACTAGTAATCACCTCCTTGTCAGTTTTAACATCACCACCCCAAACCTGAACTTTTGGCTTATTTGAGGTCCTAATACATTTAATTGCGTATCTAAAATCTGTAGATGGTGCCGAGCCATTATAATTACTAACCATTGCCACATAACATAAGCTATCATTCGCATTTAGGTTTACGCCGCTCAAACTGTCAGTTGCGTTTGCGGCAATTGATGTCTGGCCGGTAGGAATCTGGTTCTTTCCGCCATTAGTAACAATTTCCTTACATGTTCCGTTATCAATATTAAGTTCTCTATGCTTTTCCTTAATCAATCGTACAATCGCACAGGACCAGTCATGAACAGTTCCACCTGGCAACGAAACAGCATTAACGCCAGCCATGCTAGAGACTTCTGTTCCTCTAGCCACAAACCGAGCCAACGCATACGAAGACCCCTGAGACTTCTCTGTTCCCTTATTGTTCAGTCCGGCATTTATACCCTCAATACTGGTAACGTTTTTTGTATCAATATAATCAGAGCTAATGCCAACCGATGGCTCGATATCATAATAATACGGCACTTCAACACAAGCATAAGACGAATATGTCCAACCATCAGCTGATTGAGCACTCCGCTTGCTCCAATAAATTCGCTGACATATACGCTTGCCCACATCTTCTCTTTTAATAACTCGCGTATACATGAATTTATTATTTCCAAGCTCGCCATGAAGATCTTCCAATCGAGACTTACCATTCAACGCCTCCATAGAAGTAGTGTGATAATCCACTCCCTCTGGATTGTTCATTCGCTTCCAAGCATAGTCCTTCCAGTCTGTCATAACGTTAAACCATCGAGAATCTTCATTATGCCAAGCACCTCTGTTGCCTAGGCTAAAATCATTATCTATCGGTTGATTTGAAGTGATATCAAATACATCCTGCTGAACTCCAGTCACGACATTGTCAGTAGGCCCGCCGCTAACAAAAAGACTATGCCACCAGTCAACCGTATCTCCCGGCTTTACGTCTTTTAATCTACCTGGTGCAGCCACCCAACCAGATCCAAAGTTGTTGGTGTCTGACGGATTAAAATGTTTTGTAGCCCAAGATTTACCGGTTATCGTCCAAGCTGGTGAACTTGGAATTGCGTATGTGTAGACAAAAAACGCCGTTACCGAAACAACTAAAGCTACTACTATTGCCAGCATGCCCACCCGAGGCAATGAGTATTTTCTTCTCATGCTTATAATTATATCAAAGATTGCGCAGATGATATAATAAAGTTATGAGTTTATCTATTGGAATCGTCGGCCTACCTAATGTCGGCAAATCGACACTTTTTAATGCTTTAACAAATAATGATATTTTGGCTGCTAATTATCCGTTTGCGACTATCGAGCCGAACACAGGAATTGTTCCTGTGCCAGACAGCCGCCTACAAGCCCTGGCAGATCTTTATCACGCCCAAAAAATCATCCCAGCTACCGTTACTTTCGTTGATATTGCCGGACTGGTTGCTGGCGCCTCCAAAGGCGAAGGTCTGGGCAATAAGTTTCTTCACAACATCAGAGAATGCAACGCCATTATTCATGTTGTTCGTGCATTTGAAAATTCAAAGATTCTGCGCCATGATGAAGCGCCGATTGACCCTAAAAAAGATATCGATATTATCAATACCGAGCTAATCCTAGCCGACCTACAAACAATCGAGAAACGTCTGCCGCAGCTACAAAAAGAGGCTAAGGCTAATCCAGAAGCCCGCCAAAAAGTAGCCTATTTACAGTCACTGGCAGATAATCTACAGTCAGGGACACCAATTTCTGCTCTGGCTGATGTGGACTTTGAAGCAATTGCTGACCTGCATCTACTCACCGCAAAGCCAGTTATTTATGCTTTCAATGTTGATGAAGAAGGACTAAACAATTCCGCTCTGCAAGAAAAATTAAAAGAACTGGCCCACCCTGCAAAAACTGTCTTTGTCTGCGCAAAATTAGAAGAAGAATTAAAAGGTTTATCAGAAGGCGACGCCAAAGAGCTTCTGGAAAGTTATGGCGTTCAAGAAACTGGACTAGTCAAACTAATTCACGCCGCCTACGACACACTGGGGTTACAAAGCTACTTGACTGCCGGAGAAAAAGAAGTGCGCGCCTGGACAATCCATAAGGGCTGGACGGCGCCACAAGCCGCGGGCGTTATTCACTCGGATTTTGAACGCGGATTTATTGCCGCACAGATTGTTGATTTTGACGATTTAGTCACTGCAGGGTCTGAGGTTAAGGCTCGTGAAAACGGCAAAATTCGCACCGAAGGAAAAACGTACGTCATGCAACCAAATGATGTTGTTGAATTTAGGTTTAACGTTTAGCTAATTGCAATTTATAAAATCGCTCAAGATTTCCCTTGCTGCCAGCAACTTCACTATCCTTTTTATCTAAAATCACAAAATACTTTTTTGCCCAATTTTCAAAATCAGTTAAGATCTGCCGTCGCACCTTATCGTTTTTAATAATGCCTTTATTAGTTTGATGTCGCCCTGCCTCAAATTGCGGCTTTACCATAGCAATAAGTATTGTGTTTTCATTCATTAGTTCGTTAGCTACATGTGGTAAAATTTCCCGTAGTGATATAAACGACACATCTCCTACAATCACGTCAATCACCTCATCTGTGTAAAAATCACGAATGTCGGTTTTTTCGTTGAGGATAATCTTTGGGTTCGTCCGCAAGCTTGGATGAAGTTGGTCAGTACCAACGTCAACGGCAAAAACTTTCTTAGCACCATGGCGCAACGAATAGTCGGTAAAACCACCGGTACTTGAGCCAATATCTAATACTGTTTTATCTTGAAAATTAAGCTTAAAATATTTGGCTACACTAGCCAGCTTTAAGCCAGCCCGCGACACATAAGTCTCCATCTTTTTTAGCGTTATCGTATCAGTATCAGATACCATTGCCCCTGATTTTTGAGCAATTTTTTTATTCAAATAAACGTAACCCAAGCGAATAAAATTATCCGCCTGAGAACGTGTTGACGCTAGTCCACGCTCGACCAGAACCTTATCTAATCGCTGTTTCATTAAAAGAATTACTACTTCTTTCGTTCGCGATACTCGCCCGTTGATGTATCGACACTAATAATATCACCCTGCTTAATAAACGCCGGAACCTTCACTACCAAACCAGTTTCTAGCGTTGCGTCTTTTAAGACAGACGAGGTTGTGTCACCCTTCACTACGTCTTCCGTATAAGTAACTTCCAAATATTTATTCTTTGGTAGCTCAACGTTGATTACTCGCCCGTCAAAGAATTGCAGATTTAACTCGTCGCCTTCCTTCAAGTATTTGCTAGCATCATCAACAATTTCCGCCGCCAATTCAAACTGCTCAAAACTAACCGGATCCATAAAGTAGAATTTATCGCCATCGTTATATAAATATTGCGCAGTCTTATTGTTTACTTCCGCAGCCTCGATTCGCTCCTGCCCTTTAAATGTCTTCGGAATAACACTACCGTCAATTAAATTCTTTAGCTTCACGTTAACGATTGAACCACCACGGCCCATAACCTTCTGTCCATATTCCACAACCCGATACGGCTTACCGTCGATCTGGCAAACTACGCCTTTTTTCAAATCAGTTGGCTGATACATACATATTCCTTTCCAATAAAATATCTCGCCGCCAAATATGTAGTAGCAACGAGATATCCTGTTTAAATATTGCTAGTTGCTAGCCACAAACGGCAATAGCGCCAAATGGCGAGCGCGCTTAATTGCCACTGCCAAACTTCTCTGCTGCTTTTCGCTTAAGCCAGTCTTGCTAATCGGCTCGATTTGACCATAAACATTGATGTAGCGCTGCAAAGTCTTTACGTCTTTGTAGTCAAAAATAATCGGTGGATTTTTCTTCAATTGTGCCATTATTATCTCCTTATTAGAATGGGATTTCGCTCAGGTCAATTGGCTTATCGTCAATTTCCGTCACAACTTCCTCTTTTTTAGTAGTTTTTGGCGCCGCAGAACCAGAATTGTCATTATTCGGACCGTCTAAGAATGTTACGTCTGAAGCAGTAACTTCAATTCGACTCTGTCTTTTGCCAGTTTCCTTATCTTCCCAACTATCTTGCCGCAGTCGCCCTTGGACTAGAACCCGACGGCCCTTACTCAAATATTGCATCACCAAATCACCAAGTTTATCCCAAGCAGTGATATTGAAAAAGTCCGCCTGATCATCTTGGGTTGGTCGATCAACCGCGATACTAAAACTGACCACGTTCTTTCCAGAAGCCGTTGTTCGCTGCTCTGGATCGCGTGTCAATCTACCCAGTAAAATTACTTGATTGATGCTTCGTGCCATATTCTATCCCCTCTTTTACCTTGCGGCAGTTAGGCTTATTTATTTGATTCGCTTGAATCAGCTTCTTCGTTGCGTGCTTTTTGCTCGCTTAATGCCTGACGAGTTTTTTCATCAGTTTTTACCAATAGGTAGCGCAATACTTCGTCGGTAATGTTAAGCGTGTTAGAAATCTTCAATAAAGCTGGCGCTGGCAGTTTTACCTCAAAACAAACGTAAATTGCAAAGTCTTCACGCTTGATGGTATAGGCCAATTTTTTCTTGCCCCAGTTATCTTCTTTAGTAATTTCACCGCCGTTATCGGTGATTAAACCACGTACCTTATCCAACGCTGAATCTAGATTAGACTCTAAATCCGGGTGAATAAGAACGGTTAGTTCGTATTCGTTCATGTTTCCTCCTCTGGAATCCATTTACGGATGCTTATGCTGTCTCACATAAGCTTAGGTTAATATTCACCCATTATTATAACACTAACCACCTCATATTACCAGATATACAGGTAAAACATTGATGACTAAACTATTCTGCTAGTAGCTCTTCTAGCTCTTCCGGACTAGATATCAATACATCACGTGGTTTTGAGCCATTCTGCGGACCGATAATTCCCCGCTCTTCCATTTCTTCAATAATGCGCGCTGCTCGCTGATAGCCAATACCTAGTCTCGTTTGGAGCATACTCGTTGAGGCCTTTCGTCGCTCAACTACCACCCTCACAGCATCCTTGAATTTATCATCACCACCTTCTGACAAATCCATCACTACACCGCCCTTACCGTTCAACTGTACTGGCTGAGCCACCACTTCATCGTTGTACTGTGGCGCCATCTGCATTCGCAAATGATCAGTAATTTTATTCACTTCATCATCAGTTACCCAGGCACCTTGTATGCGTTTCGGTTTACTCATACTTGGTGTATAGAACAACATATCACCCTGACCCAGCAATTTTTCCGCGCCTGCTTGGTCTAAAATCGTCATACTGTCCACCTGGCTAGCTACCGTAAAGGAAATACGCGCCGGCACGTTTGCCTTAATCAAACCAGTAATCACATCGACGCTCGGGCGCTGCGTTGCCAGTACCAGATGGATACCAACCGCTCGAGCCTTCTGCGCCAAACGAACGATTAATGCCTCGACATCTTTCTTAGCAATCATCATCAAGTCCGCCATTTCGTCCACCACAATCACAATGTACGGCATCGAACCATCTTCATGTTCCTGCACATTACCGTTTTCATCAGCAATAGCAATCTTTTTCGCTCGTGATTGCAGCCTCTTATTGTAATCCTTAATATTACGAATCTTCTCTGTCGCTAATAATTTGTAGCGCCGCTCCATTTCATTAACCGCCCATTTCAAAGCTGAAATAGTCTTTTCTGGCTCAGTAATCACCGGGGTCAGTAAGTGTGGAATATCCTCATATGGCGCCATTTCCACCTGCTTCGGGTCAACTAAAATCAGCTTCATATCACTGGGACTATTGCGGTACAATAAGCTCGTCAGTAGCGTATTAATCATCACTGACTTACCGGAGCCAGTTTGCCCAGCAATTAGCAAGTGCGGCATCTTTCCCAGCTCACCAACCACGACTTGCCCAGAAATATCCTTACCAATTGTAAAACTGAGCGGATCGCGCGACGCCGTCCACTGCTTTGAAACTAATGTGCTATACAGCCGCACCTCAGCTGCCTTGCGGTTTGGCACCTCAATTCCCACCGCCTTCTGGCCAGGAATTGGCGCTTCAATCCTCAGGCTTTGGGCCGCCAAATTAAGCGCAATATTCGTTTCCAGCGCGGTAATTCGCGTCAATTTCACACCACTTGGTGGCCTTAGGGTGTACTGAGTCACCTTTGGTCCAACGTTTATATCACCCATCGCTGCATCAATGTTAAATTCGGATAGTGTATCATGAATAATCTGAGCATTTTGTCTCGTATCGCCAGCATCTGCACCGCCTTCGTTCTTCTCTAATAAATCCAGGCTTGGGGCTTGCCAATTTGGATCACGTGTTGCCACCAGAGCCTGTTCTTCAGCGGCCTTTTCTGGCTTTTCAGCACGCTTTAATAAACCCTTCTTCTCCTTAGTGGTGTCAATAATCGGCACGCCAGCATTGAGCTTAATATCCCCCAAACTCACCTTTTTATCTTCGTCTGTCGGCTGAGACTTTGCCGCCTGCTTCATGATAGAACGATTTTTATCGTCCTCTGAGCTATTACTTTTAATTGCTTGCCACAATTTACTAAACACAGTAAATGGTGATGTTTGAGTGATAAATAAAACCGTAATAAATGCTAACACCAGGTAAAATATTGCAGCAATTGCCGAATCTACCATTTTAAGTGTAGCTGTATTTAATATATCACCTACAAATCCACCGGCATCTGGTCGCAAAGACGTCTTTAATAGCCCAAATAATCCTGAAAACCAAACAATCTCTAAAACTGCCGCAAACTTCACCACCGCAGGTAAGCGATTCTCTTCTGCCCGGAAAGTTTCTACCGCCAAATAAATTAATAGTATCGGTAATGTGTAAGCAGTGTAGCCGACTGTCTTTATGGTTGCCATATCAATCCACTGAAGAACTGGACCGCCAACACCAAACCACGAAACTACCAACAGCAACGACAAGAGAATCAATAAGACCGCACCTACTTGCGACCAAAAACCCACCGGCAAACTATGTTGCGGTTTGGTAGGAGTAGACTTTTTCGTGCTCTTTCGCTTTTTTGCCATAATCGTTTTTATTATACACTGATTTTATACTTCTTAACAGATATAAACATCAATTTAATACATGTTGTATTATAGCATAGTTTATCAGTAAAATCAATCTGAGGAGTTAGTAAGGACGGAAATCTTGTCGCTCCCGAGCCTTCGTGTCATTCGCCTCAGTGTCAGGCACTTGGCGTTGCGGAAAACGACGGCGCGGCGCGGTTGGCAAAGTCATCCTTGGCTCTTCCGCCGAAGCAGTAGATTTTTTATTGCGAGGCGTGGATTTTGCAGTCGGAGAAGCTGAAGTAGTCGTCGATTTTACCGTCTTTAAGCCACCAACTTCATTAATCACCGGAATAACAATCGGTGTGCGGCGCGTCTGGTCATACAAAATATGTGTGACTTCATCCTTAATTTCTTTCTTGATAACGTCTAGGTCATACTTGCCAGAAAAACTGCGCGCTGCCTTCTGCTTCAAATACTGGCGAATCATATTCATCAATTCCTCAGAATCACGCAGATAAATGAAGCCGCGGGAAATAATATCTGGGCTAGTCAACAGCCGTCCTGTACCGCGCTGTACCGTCAGGACCACTACAAACATACCCTCCTGAGACATATGGATACGATCTTTCAGCACCACCTCAGAAACAATAGCGCCGGTATCATCATACATCACGCCACCAGCTTGAATCCGACCCGCCTTCTTGGCTTGCCGTTCAACGTCAATTTCAATAATATCGCCAGCGTCACACACAAAGATATTCTTTCGTGGAATACCACACTCTTCTTCCGCCAACCGAGCATTATACACCAACATGTGGAATTCACCGTGAATTGGCATGTAATATGTTGGGTTCAGGGCGTTAATCAACTTAACATGGTCATCATAATAGCCATGGCCCGACAAGTGCAGTGGCCCAATCCCTGTCAAGTGCGTTTTACCGTTCTGAATCACATCAGAACCCTCGCGCATTAAGCCATCAACCGTTCGCACCACGTTTTTCTCATTGCCCGGAATCGGATTAGAGCTAAACACCACCACATCAGAGCCTTTAATCTTCATGTATTTATGCGCGCCAGTCGCCATACGGCTCAACACGGCATTAAACTCACCCTGCGAACCGGTACAAACCACGGTGATCTGGCTATCCGGCAGCTTGATGATATCTTCCATCTTCATGACGGTGTCTTTCGGAATCTTGATGGTGCCTGAACGCAGCGCCACTTCCAAATTCTGAATCATCGAAAAACCGGCAAACGCTACCTTGCGTCCGTGCTTATGCGCTTCTTCCAAAATCAATTGCAAGCGGTGAACCTGTGATGAGAAACAGCTTAAAATCACTCGACTGTTACTAAACTTGTCCATTACCTGACCAATTGAATATTGAATATCAAACTCGGTGTGGCTATGTGTACCAGCCGACTCACAGTTGGTCGATTCGTTCATAAACATCAGAACGCCCTCTTTAGACGCTACTTCAGTCATCCGCTCAAGGTCAAACTTCTGACCATCAACTGGACTTTCCTCAAATCGCCAGTCACCAGAGTCAATTATCACACCCAATGGCGTCCGAAT
>CAMUPZ010000003.1 GCA_947095985.1 uncultured Candidatus Saccharibacteria bacterium
CCGAGAGCCATGACCAAGCCTTGGTCGGCGACAAGACGCTGATTTTTCGACTGATCGACAAGGCCATGTACTGGCATATGGATAAAGCCGACCCCGATTTGACCGTGGAGCGTGGCGTGGCGCTGCATAAACTGGTTCGACTGCTGACCGCTGGGCTACACGGCGGCGGCTACCTGAACTTTATGGGTAATGAATTTGGGCATCCCGAGTGGATCGACTTTCCGCGTCAGGGCAATGATTGGTCGTTCAAGCACGCTCGACGGCAATGGAATTTACGCGACAACGGCTTCCTCAAATACCAATGGCTGGGCGAATTTGACGAGGCGCTAATGAAGATTATTCAGAAAACTGACGGCGATGAAATCAGCCACCTTACAGTTCACCAGTCTGATCACGTGATCAGTTTTATGCACGGCAAATTTCTATTCGTTATTAATTTTTCTCCAAATAAATCCCAATCAGATTACGCAGTGCCAGCAGAGGCTGGATCTTATCAGTTGGCACTAAGCAGCGATGATAAAGTATTTGGCGGCCAAGCACGAATAGACCATAATTCCCGCTTTTTCACTTCCCCAGTCGGTAATAATCACAATCTTAAAGTTTATCTGCCAGCCAGAACGGGCATTATTTTACAGAAAGTTGACTAATCTCCTACCAATGTTGACTTTTTTACGCAAGTGTGGCATAAATTAATACAGCTTTTGTTGACAATCCCGTCAACGAAGGTAGTCCTTGCATGATTCAAAAAGAGGAGACATCATGCTGAAACTCAAAATCATCATTGCAACCCTAGGCCTAGCCGGCATGATAACGCTCCTTCTAGGAGATACGTACCTCACGGCAGGTCTGGCTGTCATCTGCACAGCGATGGCAACACCATTGTCGATGCACCTTACATTGAAGTGGATGTTGCCGGAAGAAAATGGGCTAAGAAAGTTCCTACTAACGGTATGGACTTTCTCATTTATGTTGGCAGCTATCTACGTAATCCGAGAGCTGGGGATCTATGGCACACCTCTCAGCGCACCCATAGATTTCACGCAAAAAATCAGGGTAGCGGGTGACCATGTGTCATCCATGAATGCCCTCTCTGTTATCCTCGCTGTCATCGCGCCGTCATGTTCGTCTACCAAACACGACGACGAGGGCTAACCGCCCGCCCGTCGAGAAATAGTTCGCTTGAGACTTTAAGCCTCGGCTGGAGCTCTCTTGGCGGGCTATTTCTATTGGTATAAAATTTGTTACACTAAGTATTGTGAAGAAAAAAGTACCGAAAATTATTGAACAATCACTAGCCAGAGTGGCTAATTTTTATAGCTTTGAGCCAGTGCATGATTTGGAAAAAATTGACGACAGTTTAACGCCGAACATGCGAGCCCTGCGCATGACCATGACCATTGCTGAGCAACTCCTGAGTATGGGCGTGGTGGCGCGCGATGTGGTGCACATGTCGCAAGGAATAACTCAGACCTATTGCCAGAAGCGCGTTCACATAGACATTAGCTATACATTGGTGACGGTTTCTCAAGATCGTGGCGTTAATCACGAACCATTAACGATGGCGCGGGTTATTGTACCGGACGATCCTAATTACCAATTAATCCAAGCTTTGCAGCTACTAGCTCTTGATATTCGTCATAAACAACTTCCCTTAGAAGAAGCTGAGGAACGGCTGCAGCAGATACTTAAAAAACCAAATAAGCACTCCGGGCTAGTCGTTTACGCAGCGGGAGGTCTGGTTAGCGCCGGCTCAGTTACTTTATATGGCGGCAGTCCGCTAATGGCAGCCTTAGCGTTTTTACTGGGATTTTTAGCGACTGGTTTATTGCGCTGGCTGGGTCATATTGGCGCACCACTTTTCTATTCTCAGGCCCTTGTAGCAATATTTGTCACACTGACAGCAGCTGGTACGGCTTGGTGTAGTAATTATCTGGGGCTGAGCATCAATACCACTTTGTTAGTGATTAGCGGAATCGTCCTGTTGGTGGCTGGACTGATGTTTGTTGGTGCATTCCAGGACGCAATTGATGAATACTACATGACAGCAAACGCCAGGTTGTTGAAGGTAGTAATGGCAACAGGTGGCGTAATTGCTGGCGTGATGGTCGGGCTTTATATTGCCACGAAGTTTGGCATCACTTTCCCAGCAACGCCAGATCGTTTGACCCTGGCCGACAAACATACACAATATTTGGGTGCCGGAATTATTGCGGCGGCATTTGTTTTAAGAAATCACGCAAAGTGGTTAGGCATGATTATTTCGGGCTTGATTGCAATATTTGGCTGGTGGATTTCACGCTTAGTTATGAGCTTCGGATTTGATATCGTCACAGCCAGCGGCATCGCGGCGGCAGTCATTGGACTAGTGGCCGTCCTCACCTCCAGATTATGGAGATTCCCTTCTCTAGCTATAATCGCAGCGGGAATTGTCCCACTAGTCCCGGGACTATCTCTTTACAACGGATTAATGGGGGTCGTGCTATATCCACCAAATAGCGTCAACTTCTTACCCGCTTTGGCCATCCTGGCCAGGGCAATTCTCATTGGCGTAGCGGTAGCAATTGGCGCATCGTTCGGCAATATAGTTGGTCGTCCAATTCGACGACAATTAATTAATATTTTTCGTCGCATTACTCAAGCATAATGAAAGAAGATTTACCCCAATTCATCGGATTATCTGACTCCAGACTATTTCACATGCGCTCCGTCGCCTATAAATCATACAAGCTAGCCCGCAACGTTTTTAAAATGGAAGAAGATAAAGCGCGCAGCTTATTCGCAATGGGATTAATTCATGATTTTTTCCTATGCGTTTGTTGAAAATCAGACAGAGCATGAGCATGAGGGCGGCAGGATCTTGAGATTGTCAGGTTTTGACCGGGCCGACGCCGTATTTGACCACGGCAACCCTGATATAGAAAGCTGGACAGACGAGTTGTTAATCTTAAATCTAGCAGACATGACGACAGGCCCAAATGGCAAATCTCTGACTATGGATCAGCGACTGGTGGACATTAAAAATAGATACAGCCCCGAAAGTACGCAATTAATAAAAGCAAATAGACTGGCTAATCGTATCCATACGGAGTTAAATAATCGAAATCTGAAAATACCAAATCTATAAAAATGTAAGTCTAACCAAATAAAAATCCTCAGAGTTACTCTGAGGATTTTTCTTTATATTAGAAGATTATTTCGAGCGCTTCTCGATAATCTCCTGCGCCACGTTTGGTGGAACTTCTTCGTACTGTGCTAGCTCCATGGTGCTGGCTGCGCGGCCCTGCGACATCGAGCGGATGTCTGAGGTGTAACCAAACATATTTGCCAATGGCACAAATGCCTTGATCAGCTTGGCGCCGCCCATCAAATCCTCCATAGCGTCAATGCGACCGCGGCGTGAGTTAAGGTCACCGATGATGTCGCCCATAAACTCTTCTGGGGTGGTTACTTCAACTTTCATGACTGGCTCAAGCAGAATTGGGGTTGCTTGCTTGATACCTTCACGAGCTGCCAAACTACCCGCCAATGAGAAGGCTAGTTCTGAGGAGTCGACGTCGTGGTATGAACCATCGTATAACGTCGCCTTAACGTCAACTACTGGATAGCCAGCGATAACACCGCCCTCCAAAGTCTCCTTGATACCCTTCATGACAGCTGGGCGATATTCCTGAGGAACCACACCACCCTTAATTTCATCAACAAATTCAAAGCCTTTACCAGCCTCATTCGGCTCAAATCGTACCCAGACGTCGCCGTACTGACCACGACCACCAGACTGCTTGGCGTGCTTACCTTGAACTTCAGCCTTGCCCTTGATTGATTCGCGGAAGGCAACTTGTGGCTCACCGATGTTAGCTTCAACCTTAAACTCGCGCTTCATGCGGTCGATCAGGATGTCCAGGTGCAGCTCACCCATGCCGGACATGATGGTCTGACCGGTTTCTTCATCAGTGTGAATGCGGAAGGTTGGATCTTCCTCGGACAAACGCTGCAAAGCCAGTGCCATTTTTTCTTGGTCAGCCTTTGATTTTGGCTCAACGGCGATGGAAACTGGCGGCTCTGGGAATTCAATTGATTCTAGGGCAATTGGATGCGCTGGATCAGTCAAGGTATTACCGGTACCAGTATTCTTCAAACCAACCACCGCAGCAATGTCACCAGCAGAGATCTTGTCAATGTCTTCGCGCTTGTCAGCATGCATTCGCACAATACGACCGATACGCTCTTTGTCGCCAGTCGTGGTGTTCAGGACGTAGCTACCAGAGTTCAAAACACCTGAGTAAACGCGGATAAAGATCAATTTACCAACAAATGGGTCAGTAGCGATCTTAAAGGCCAAGGCGCTCATCGGTTCTTTGTCATCTGGCTTGCGGCTCACTTCGTCGCCAGTCTTTGGATTTTTACCCCAAATCTCGTCAACATCCAGTGGGCTTGGCAAGTAGTCAACCATCAAGTCAAGCACCTTCTCCACGATAACGCCGCGGCCGTCACCACCAGTAACCAAGAAGAAGTCGCCAGCCAGCACGCGCTTGCGCAAGGCAGACTTCAGCTCGTCGATAGTAATTGCCTCTTCACCCTGGTCGAGGAACTTCATCATCAATTCGTCGTCAGCTTCAACGGCATTTTCCACCAACAAACTGCGGGCGTTTTGACATTTCTCCAGCATGTCAGCTGGGATCTCGCCCTGTACCAACTCATGATCGGCATAGTCAGTGTAGGTATACGCTTTCATGTCGACGAGGTCAACTACACCATTGATGGTCTTTTCGAAACCAATTGGGATATGGATTGGGAACGCTTGCTTGCTCAAACGGTTGTGAATTGATTCCAGAGATTTCCAGAAGTCACCACCAGTTTGGTTAATCTTGTTGATGAAGCAGATACGCGGCACACCATATTTGTCAGCCTGGCGCCACACTGTCTCAGACTGTGCCTCAACGCCCATCTTACCATCAAACACCGTCACTGCACCGTCGAGGACGCGGAGTGAACGCTCCACCTCGGCGGTAAAGTCGATGTGCCCTGGGGTGTCAATGATGTTGATCTTATGACCCTTCCAGAAACAGGTCACCGCTGCCGAGGTGATGGTTATACCGCGCTCTTTTTCCTGCGCCATCCAGTCGGTGGTCGCACCGTCGCCGTCGCCTTTGACCACACCGATTTTGTGGGTCAAACCAGTGCGGTACAAAATACCCTCAGTTGTCGTCGTTTTACCGGCGTCAATATGGGCAATAATACCGATATTTCTAAAATTTTTCAGCGGAACATTCGTCTCTGCCATAATTTTCCTTTATATTACGTTAATTTGTCGAGATCTTTGGTCAATTTTTTGGCACCAAAAAACTACTCTTGCGTTTTATTATATCAGTTATCTGTAATTTTGACTAGCTTTGAGCTGGCGGATTTTTAGATTCATCAACCCCTGGAGCCGGCTCGGCGGGCGGATAATTGCCTGGAGGCTGAATAGGCGCCGGTGGGTACTGGCCTGGCGATTGTTGATAATAACCCTGCGGCGGATATTGTTGTGGGGACACAGGACCTTGCTGATAGACCTGTTGCTGATACGGCAACTGCTGCGGATACTGGCCGACTACATACTGCGGGTAGGCATTAAATTTTCGACGACTACTGACGGAAACGATAATGGCAATAATTGACACTACCAAGAACAATGCTCCCGTAGAAGCAATGACCACAACTACTACAACTATCACAGTGTCATTGTCCGTCTTATCTGTTTCAGACTTTTTATTCGCCCCAGCATCTGCTACGCCGCCAGACTCTTTGTCGGACTTTTTAGGTTCTACATAATCATCTGGGGTGTTAGAAGCTACATCAATCATCTTTGTAACTAGATAATTGCCGGAGTATTTTTTATCAAGCTTCTCAAACTTATCTTTTGCCTTAGAATATTTACCCTGAGAGAAATCCTCTAAGCCGTCTTTCCAGAGCTTAGTTAACTCACCGTTGGACGAAAGATTAACATTATTCTTTCTAGCCATACTCTTCAGATCAGCAATATCACGGAAAACGCCACTTCCAAAACATGAATTATTCTTTTTATCACTGTTTGCGCAGGCTGCACCACCATAAGTATTCAGCCCTATTTGCTTACCATCTTTATCAAAAGCCGGACCGCCACTATTTCCAGCGGCAATTTGTGCCGTCATCGAGAATAATTTGTGACCACCAGCGTCTCTTCTCATGCCACTGACACTACCCTGAGTTACTGTTGGCACAGTCTTAGCTTGCTTTGTTTGTGTGCCATTATCAACAACCGCTGGATAGCCAATTGCCGTTACCTGATCACCCTGAGACAAACCATTACTATCACCTAAGTCAACTGCCGGGAATCTACCGTCAATCTTTAAAATTGCCACATCGGTTTTGTCGCTATTTAAATCCATCCTAGCCTGTCGTAAATTGACTTCTGCATCAATCTTCTTAGCACTAACGTTGGTCGGGGTCTTCTTCCATCTCGAAAGTTCCGGATTACTTCTATCATGAACAATCGGGTCATTTGAGGTCTGGATAATATAATCATATCGATCATTTTCTGACCGAATATTATCGATCGGCACGTTATCAATAAGACCTTGGATGGCTGCCGTCGCAGACTGATCACCGCCCTGTGATTTTTTTATTAGATCAACTAGGGCTTGTCTGGTTATGTAGCCAGCATTTATCATAAAATGACAATAAGTGTCCCACTGCTCTCTTGACCGCAGCCCCCTGATCATACTCTGGTTGGCGACTTCTGTCACGTGGCCATTTGTAGCAATATAGCCATCATCCGAAACAATTGAGCCGCTACCAATCCCTCCAGTGCACAGACCATTTAATCGCATAGTGGCACCATTTTGAGCTGTGTATATCATATCAGCGCAACGAATTGTCCCGACACGAACTGTAGAGATTTGGTTCCTGGCTACCACTTTAATAATAGATTTCTCATCTAAGGTGCTTAGGGTGTTCGTAGTATTCTTATCTTTCGAGAAGTTCTCTGCCTTAGCTAGGCTTATTCCCGAATCGGCCAGATGACCACTTCCGTCATTAGCACTAACCAGATAACTCTCGTCTGGCTTCTGGAAAGTAACAGCACCCACTAACGACTCCAGCTGGTCAATGTATGGCTGCATATATGCATTCTTGCTCAACGCAAATATCGATATCCAGTAAGGTCTACCATTCTGGACAGTCATATATATTGTGCTCTCGCCAGTTTTCTGCCACTTACCGTCATAGGTACTTCCATAATCCACGACCAGTTTCTTAAACTGCAGACCAGAAATTGTCACATCTCCAGTGCGATATTTCATATTTGGGTCTTTTTTCTTACGGCTATTGATATCGCCCTGAAGTAACAGATCTAAGTCAGAGTATTTCTTCGTATCTTTATATTCATCGGGCATCGTTGAGCGGTCAAAATAGTTATTCTTGCGCGAAGTTGTAATCGAAAGCTCTGGCATAATTTTCGTAAGTGAAAAGTTGCCATCTTTCTTATCTTTCTCTGGGTTCTGCCGATATATCAATTTAAGAATTGCGTAAGCACGACTTTCATTTAACTCATCGTCACTGTATAAATCAGCACGATATTCCTTACTGTTAGATTCTTTACGAAGAACGTGGCCTTCGCCAACAAACGTTTCCTTATCATATTGCAACGAAAAGCCATACTTAGAGACAACCTTACGATAATGCCGAGAGTTCTCCTCAGAAAGTAAGTCCTGAATCTTCTTCTTTGCTGAGCTACTAACGCCGGACGAACGATTATTATTAAGAACAACCACCCCAATAATGATTGAGATTAAAAAGATTACACCTAGGACAATTGCTAAGATTCTTAATTTCTTAATTGATTTTTGATTCATTCTATTACTACCTTACCTATAATTCACAAATTGCAGTGGCGTGTCATAATCATTTTCACGCACTAAACTAATGACTTTTTGTAATTCATCTTTTGAAGCAGAGGTAACGCGGACGAGGTCACCTTGGATTTGTGGCTTGGCTTTGGGTACGGCAGCGCGAATGTCCGCAGCAATCCGCTTTGCTGTCGCCTGATCAAGACCCTGCTTAAACGGTATATCCCAGGTAGTCTTCAGATTTGAAGTAACTTTTTCCTTAGTGAGGTCTAGAGATTTACTTGACTGACCACGAGCCGCCAATTTCTTACGCACAATATCCAGTACCGCATCAACCTGCCACTCATTATCACCAGTGAGTTTCAGGCCTTTTTTATCATCCAGCCAGTCAATTCCAGTACTCGTCCCCTTAAAGTCGTACCGCCCCTGGATTTCTTTTTCCGCCTGCATGAATACGTTATTCATCTCGGCCTTGTCAATTTCTGACACAATATCAAATGAAAAACTTGCCATTTATCCTCCTATTTTCTCTATTATAGCAAAAATCGCCCCTTCTACGGAGCGATTTTCTAATTTTGCTTTTGGACAATGATTAGCCGCGAGCAAAGTGCGCAAAGGCACGGTTGGCTTCGGCCATCTTGTGGGTGTCTTCCTTCTTCTTGAAGGCGGCACCAGCTTCATTGTAAGCATCAACAATTTCCAGTGCCAAACGCTGTGAGTATGGCATACCGCTACGAGCGCGAGCTGATTGTACCAGCCAGCTAAATGCGTAGTGCAACTGCCGGTGTCCCTGAACTGGGAACGGAATCTGGTAGTTGGCACCACCGACACGGCGGCTCTTCACTTCAAAGTTTGGGCTGACGTTTTTCAATGCTTTTTCAAACACTGCCAATGGATCTTCTGAGTCCAGTTTCTTGGCAGCCGTTTCCAGCGCGGTGTAAACAGCACGTTCAGCCGCCAACTTTTTGCCGTCCAACATTGACTTGTTGATTAAGCGCTGCACCAGCACGCTTTGGTAGCGGCGGTCAGGTTGCAATTGGCGTTGTAGTTTCTTGGTAACTTTACGAGGCATGATTACTTATCCCCTTTCTTGGTACCGTACTTCGAACGGCCCCGCTTGCGGTTGTTGACACCTTGAAGGTCCAAGGCACCGCGTACGATGTGGTAGCGCACACCTGGAAGGTCAGGCACACGACCACCGCGGATCAAGACCACAGCGTGCTCCTGCAAGTTGTGGCCCTCACCACCGATGTAGGCCCAAACTTCGTAGCCGTTGTTTAGTTTCACGCGAGCAACCTTACGCAAAGCTGAGTTTGGTTTCTTTGGCGTCTTGGTCGTCACACGCACACACACGCCACGCTTGAGCGGTGCATTTTGGTCGTAGTAACGCGTTTTCAGGGCGTTGTGAATGCGACCCAGTGCTGGCGACTTGGACTTTTTCTTGGCCGTTTGGCGCGGTTTGCGCACCAATTGGTTGATTGTTGGCATCCAATTTCTCCTTGGTTGATTTACTAAATGATGGCGATTCGCCTGGTGGCTCTAAGTGAACTGGCGCGCGATTTTACACGCAAAAACCAGCTTCTCTTAGTGCCTACGGCTTGGATTCAGCAACTCCGCCCCGTGTCTTTACCTTTTCTGCCGAGCATTCGGTCTGTACACATTCAAACCACCGCTTGCTCCGAAAAGAGGAAACTCTGGGTTTATTTTAACATAGTTGATAACAATTTGTCTAGCGATTGCTACTATTACACTGTCTTTAAGTGATTAATCTGCTCTAGATATTCAAACCAAAAGCCCATATTCTCTTGAGAGACATGAACGCCACCTTCAAGTCTTAACAATGCAGTCTTTAATCCCTCTTGAGTCAAAAATCAAACCAAACATGACACTAAGTGTCCTAGTCGTAATTTCATTATATCACTACTATATTAAAGTAAAAACTCCACCCCCGTCCGTGGAGTTTTTACTATACTCGACACGGAGGGGGTGGAGTGTCACTCCACAGGGCTACTCAGGACTACTCAGCCTTACTTAGCACCAAGAATGTCGTTGTACATACTTGGTGTTAAGGTTATCTTCGCTCCGGCTGACTCCTTAAAGGCGTCAGCTATTATAGGAGAAAGTCCTTGCCTTGACATGTCATCTGAGATGACAAGCTGAGGGGGATTAGGGCTACAGTTTTTCTGCACCCACCCGTAAGCCCAAGTATTTTCACTGCAGGCGTAGGAATGTTGCCAGTAAGCTACATCCCTAGGTTCTGGCGTCTTAGGGACGTCTACAGACATAGACGCCTCTGAGACGTCTGGTTGAACGTCGAAGGTGATCTTAGAGATCGGTATCTCTAAGATATAGTATCCGTTGTCACCCTCGAAGCTAACGAGAATAGACGCGCTTGACGCCCACTCTCCTGCTCCTTTAATATAGAATATCCCACCATAGGAAGCCTGACCACTGTCGACAGTGGTCCTATCCCCTATGACGACAGGATATTCCTTGCCGGGCTCTAGCCCAAAGCTAGAGACAACGTCAGACAACGTTGCTTCTGTCCTTTCCTCTTTGTAGCGACTAGCCTGATCCGCATATAGCAGGATATTGACCAGTGCCCACATAAGGAACATGGACAGAAAGACACCGAGGATCCTCTCGATCTTGAGATCGAGATTGGCTGAGGATTTCTCCTTCCCTTCACTCATGCCTCTGATCTCTACCTCTTTCTGAAATGTCATCACATGGACGACAGAGATAGAGATTATCAGACCGGTCAAGGTCGCAAGCATTGCCATGACAAGATACGCCATCATGGTCTTCTCCTTTACTGCAGAGTACTCTTTTGCACGGTTGTGCAAAAGCTAATATAATTTATATCATACTTGAGTTAAAAAGTCAATGCATATTATCCAAAACAAAGACCTCCAGTATACATACAATAATTTATGAACTACCAAATAAAATACTCATCATACGCAAAACACCCGACCTTATAGTCAAGGTGCGGGTGTTGCGGATTATCGTGGTCAGACCTACCTGCTAAGCAGCGATTTCTTCTTCGCCGAATTCGTCCTCGCTCGGCAGGTCGTCAGCATTAGCACTGTGGTCATACTCAACCACGCCCGTCCCTACTGGAATCTTGCGGCCGATGATGACGTTTTCCTTGAGACCATGCAAGTGGTCAGCGCGGCCAGATACGGCAGCGTTGATTAGCACGCGAGTGGTGTCCTGGAAGGACGCAGCAGACAGCCATGAGTCGCTCCAGATGGACACCTTGGTGATACCGAGTAGCAACTGGGTGTAGCTGATGAGGTTCTTGCCCTCAGCCGCTAGTTGCTTGTTGGTATTCACTACCGCAGCCTTGGAAACTATGTCACCCGTCACAAAGTCGCTATCACCCGCATCTTCGATTTGGACGCGACTGAACATCTGGCGAACGATAATCTCCAGATGCTTGTCGGCCACGTCTTGACCCTGAGCGGCGTAAATGCGCAGCACTTCGTTGATGATGTAGCGCTGAGTTGCCTCGACACCCTTCAGCCGCATCAAATCATGTAGATTCAATGAACCAGCTGTCAAGCGATCGCCAGCTTCGACGACGTCGTTGGCTTTGACTACCAATTGCATAGTACCTGGGATTTCGTAACGAGCTGGTGCACCAGCCTCAGCCGCGATCACCAAAGTATCCTCAGCCGACTCAACCACACCGTCAAATGGTGCGATGAGCGGGCGAGTGTCGCCTTCGCCAGTTGCTAGTACGTCGCCGGCCTTGACGCTTGAACCGGCCTTAACTACGATGGTTCGGCCGTCCAGCGGCAAGCGCTCAACTTTGCCCGATTCTGGCGTGACTTGGACGATGTACTTTTTGCCATCTTCCCAAACGTCAACTAACCCGGCAATTTCCGTAACATACGCCTGACCCTTTGGTGTACGCGCCTCGAACAATTCTTCAACACGCGGCAGACCTTGGGTGATGTCACCACCGGCCACACCGGAGTTGTGGAAGGTACGCAGGGTCAACTGAGTACCCGGCTCACCGACTGATTGAGCAGCGATGACACCGACTGGCTGATGATTGCCAACCAATTTACCGGTTGACATGTCAACGCCGTAGCTGCGCTGCGGGATGCCGTTGAGGTTGTTGGTTGACAGGACTGATTGAATCTTGACACTCTGGATACTTTCATCATCATCAATTGAGTCGGCGATTTCACGAGTGATCAATTCGTCCTTGTTGACGTGACCTGGAATTGTCTCGGCGGCGTAACGACCAGCCAAGCGGTTCGAGAAGTCGATCATCGTTTCTTCAGTTTCTGAGCGGTAGATTGCATAGCCCTCGTCGTCACCTTCAACGTCCTCAACTGTGAAGACGTCCTGAGCCACGTCAACCAAACGCCTGGTCAGGTAGCCTGAGTCGGCAGTCTTCAGCGCGGTGTCGATCAGACCTTTACGTGCACCACGTGTCGCCACAAAGGCCTCAAGGCTGGACAGACCACCAGTGTAGGAGCTACGGATTGGCAGTTCAATTTCATGGTTGGTTGCGTCCATCTGAATACCAATCATGGCACTCGCCAGCTTCACGTTGGAAATATCACCACGAGCACCAGAGTTAACCATCATGGAAATACTGGTGTCCATGTGCGCCAATTGATCCTTCAAGAACGCGGTAATCTTATTGTCAACGTTTCGCCAAGCATTCACCGTCAAGCTGTAACGCTCTTCTTCGGTGATCAGACCTTGGTCAAATTGCTCAGAAATCAAAGCTGCTTTAGCGTCACCTTCAGCCACGAACTCAGAGATTTCGTCGAAGTGGACGTAGTCGGTCATACCAGTTGATACCGCCGCGGTTGTCGCGAAGCGGAAAGCTTGACCCTTCATGCGGTCAGCGATTTTAGCGGTCTCTTCGGCACCATACTTGTTAAAGATTTGCGCCAATACCTTCTTCAGCTGTTTCTTAGTCTGAACGTTGTTGTCGTATGGGAAGTCCTCTGGCAGAATCTCATTAAAGAAGACACGGCCCAAAGTTGTCTGGCGCATTTCGCCCTTGGCAAAAATACGGATTGGGGTTTGCAATTGAATTGCGCCCTTATCGTACGCCATCTCTGCCTCATAGACAGAGCTGTAGGTTTTAACATCGTCAGTCTGAGCTTGCGGCTTGTCGTAAGTTAGGTAATAGTTACCCAGCACAATGTCCTGTGAGATGTGCAGCACTGGCGCACCATCAGCAGGCTTCAACAAGTTGGCGGTTGCGCTCATCAATTCGCGAGCTTCGGCCTGGGCCTCCTTTGATAGCGGCAAGTGAACGGCCATCTGGTCACCGTCGAAGTCAGCATTAAATCCGGCACAAACTAGTGGATGTAATTGGATGGCTTTTCCTTCGACTAGAACTGGCTGAAAGGCCTGAATTGACAAACGGTGCAAGCTTGGCGCGCGGTTAAGCAACACGTACTTGCCTTCAATTGCCGAATCCAGCGCGTCCCACACCACTGCCTCTCCAGCCTCAATTAGGCGTGAAGCTGAGCGAATATTGTGCGCAAATTCGTTCTTAATCAACCAGCTGATTACAAATGGCTTAAATAGTTCTAGCGCCATTTGCTTTGGCAGACCACACTGATGAATCTTCAATTTTGGACCAACCACGATAACTGAACGACCAGAATAGTCAACGCGCTTACCAAGAAGGTTCTGGCGGAAACGACCCTGCTTACCCTTCAGCATGTCACTCAAGCTCTTCAAACTGCGGCGACCACCAGTCGAACTGACAGCGCGACCACGCGATGCTGAATTGTCAATCAAAGCATCAACTGCTTCCTGCAACATACGCTTTTCATTGCGCTGAATAACTTCTGGCGCATTAAGTTCAATCAACTTCTTCAAGCGGTTGTTGCGGTTAATGATTCGGCGGTACAGGTCGTTCAAGTCAGATGTCGCAAATCGGCCACCAGACAGCGCCACCATCGGGCGAAGATCCGGAGGAATCACAGGTAGAACCGTCATACATAGGCTGGACGGCTTAATGCCAGCAGCTTCCATACTCTCCAGCATCTTCAATCGCTTCAGTAGCTTCTTCTGTCGCTGGCCCTTTGCTCCTTCAGCTTCTTCAGTCAGTTCCGCGATTAGCTTTGGCAAATCAATATTGTCCAGAAGTGACTTCACTGCGCTAGCACCCATGCCAACTTCAATCAGCTCGTCGTATTCTTCCGGCAAATTGCGATATTCAGTCTCTGAAATCAGCGCGCCCTTATTTAAGCCTTCCAATTGCGACTTCTTGCCAACGTAATTTTCTTCCAGCTCTTCAACTTCGCGACTTTGCTCTTTAGCTAGTTGCTTAACATCAGCACCATCTTCCTCGGCCATTTTTTCATAGCGGAGTTTGATAGCTTTACGAGCCAAATCAGTTTCTGCTTCCAAATCTGCCAAATATTGATCACGAGTTGCTTCGTCAACATTCAAGATAACGTAAGTTGCAAAGTAAACAATCTTCTCAATGTTACGGACCGTCATGCCGAGTAGCTGACTCATAGCGCTTGGTGTGCCACGCATAAACCAAATGTGCGCCACCGGTACTGCCAATTGGATGTGACCCATTCGCTCACGACGAACGATTGATTTAGTAACTAGCTCACCGTTCTTATCAACCGCAGCTTCGCGCGAACGCACGCCCTTGAGCTTGGAATCATGCGGATTGATATCCTTAACCGGACCGAAGATTCGCTCACAGAACAATCCGTCGCGCTCTGGCTTTTGGGTGCGGTAGTTAATTGTCTCTGGCTTCAAAACCTCGCCGTAGCTCCATTTCAGAATATCTTCTGGGCTAGCTACCGCTAAACGAACCGCGTCAAAATCGCTGATGCCCGTTGCGTTAAATGCAGAATTTGCCATCTTACGCGTCCTCCTTTATTTCTTCTACTTCATCAATATCTTGCACACTCATACCGCCGTCAATTTCGCCGATGTCGTCTGACTCATCCAAGTATACTTCTTTATCTTCTTCATCGTCAGTAGCCACGGTCTTATCCTCTGGGCCGCTTGAAGCGATGACATGCTCAGCGTCAACCGTTGCCTCATCATCAACCAAGTCCACCCGAAGACCCAAGCCTTGAAGCTCCTTAACCAACACGTTGAAGGATTCTGGCAGTTTTGGACCGACAATTGGCTCATCCTTAATGATCGACTCGTAAGCCTTTGCACGACCGTAAACGTCGTCGGACTTAATTGTCAACATTTCCTGCAAGGTTGCAGCAGCACCGTAGGCTTCTAGTGCCCAGACCTCCATCTCGCCGAAGCGCTGACCACCGTTTTGCGCCTTACCACCGAGCGGCTGCTGAGTCACCATGGTGTATGGACCAGTTGAGCGAGCGTGAATCTTGTCAGAAACCATGTGGTGCAATTTGATCATGTGCATCACACCGACTGTGGTACGCTCTTCAAAGGCTTCACCAGTGCGGCCATCAAATAGTTGACTCTTACCGTCACGTGCTAGTCCTGCTTTTTCTAGTTCATCAGAAATTTTCTCACTTGGCACGCCGTTAAACGACGGAGTTGCCACGCGGTAGCCCAATGCTCGCGCCGCCATACCGAGATGCGTCTCAAAGAGCTGACCAAGGTTCATACGGCTTGGCACGCCAAGTGGGTTCAAGATTACGTCAACTGGCGTACCATCTTCTAGGAACGGCATATCCTCAACTGGTAGAACTTTCGCCACAACGCCCTTGTTACCAAAGCGTCCGGCCATTTTATCGCCAACACCAATCTTTCGCAGTTGTGCCACAAAAATCTGGATTTGCATCAAGACACCAGCTTTCAATTCATGACCATTCTCACGGCTAAAAATCTTCACTCCGACAACTTTACCACCACCAGCATTGTTCATGCGCTGTGAGGTATCACGGACATCCTTAGCCTTCTCACCAAAGATAGCGCGGAGTAGGCGCTCCT
The DNA here is from genome assembly GCA_947095985.1 of uncultured Candidatus Saccharibacteria bacterium. Taxonomy (GTDB): domain Bacteria; phylum Patescibacteriota; class Saccharimonadia; order Saccharimonadales; family Saccharimonadaceae; genus Nanosynbacter. The sequence continues at coordinate 15,792 of CAMUPZ010000003.1, forward strand.
CAGAGCTCAGTTCTTGTTCACCCTTTGGTGTAATCTTACCGACCAAAACATCGCCCGCCTTAACCTCAGAACCAATTTGAACAATTCCGTTCTCATCCAAGTGGCGCAGACTTTCCTCAGAAACGTTTGGAATATCGCGCGTCACAATCTCTGGACCAAGCTTCGTCTCACGGACTTCAACGGTGTAATCCTTAATATTGATACTGGTCAATCGATCATCTTCAACCAAACGACGGCTCATGATAATCGCGTCTTCCATGTTGTAACCACCCCATGGCATGAAGGCTACCAACAAGTTCTTACCTAGGGCAATTTCACCACCAGCAATTGAGGCGCCTTCAATCAGAATATCGCCCTTCTTAACCTTATCACCACGCTCAACGCGAACTTTTTGGTTGTAGCAACGATCGTCATTATTCTTCACAAAGTGCTTCAGGGTGTAAATCTTTACACCGTCAGCATATTTAACATGAATTTCGTCAGCGTCAGCACGAACAACTTCACCATTTGCCTCAGCCTGGATTAAGTGACCACTATTTTCAGCCACAGCCTTCTCAATTCCAGTACCAACAGTTGCCGACTCCGGAGTAAGAAGCGGTACAGCCTGGCGTTGCATGTTTGAGCCAGTCAAGGCGCGGTCGACGCGAGTCTTCTCAATGAACGGAACCAACGCTGCAGTTGATCCCAGAATCTGACGGTGAGCTGCGTCCATAAAAGTAACTTGGCTAGCGTCAACCTGTGATGGCTGCATATTATTACGAGCATTAACGCGCTCATCGCGGAAAGTACCATCTTCATTCAAAACTTCACCAGCGTCAGCGATAACTTCACCGATTTCCTGTGAAGCATCCAGATAAACAAGCTCGTCAGTCACGCGACCGTCTTTTACTCGCAGATATGGAGTCTCAATAAAACCATACTCGTTAACCCGAGCATAAGCCGCCAAGTTCAGCACCAAACCAACGTTAGCACCTTCTGGTGTTTCCACTGAACAGATACGGCCGTAATGTGTTGGGTGAGCATCACGAACTTCAAATCCAGCACGCTCACGACTCAAACCGCCAGGACCAGTCGAACTCAAGCGTCGCTTATGGCTCAATTCTGACAATGGGTTAACCTCGTCAAGTAACTGCGACAACTGACTTGAAGTAAAGAACTCACGCACTGCCGCCACAATTGGACGAGCATTGATTAGCTGGCTTGGACTAACACTTTCCAGATCAGCCACACTCATGCGGTCCATGGCGTTGCGCTGCATCCTAAGCATACCAACGCGGAACTGACGGGCAATCAGCTCGCCAACCAAACGAACGCGGCGATTATTCAACGCGTCAATGTCGTCAGCTGGCTCCTGAGTGTTGTTAAGACGAATCACTTCACGCAAAATCGCCACCAAGTCGCTCATCTGCAACGTCCGATTTTCAGTCGTATTGGCAACATCAAGACCCAAACGCTGGTTAATCTTATAACGACCAACGCGAGAATAATCAAACCGCTTGAAATCGAAGAACATCCGCTCAATCATCTGACGAGCATTATCAACCGTCGCCAAATCGCCTGGACGCAAACGACGATAAACCTCAATTAGCGCCTCATTCGCACCACGCGCCGTGTCCTTATCCAGAGTTTCCTCAATGTATTTCACGTCGCCTGTGTCGATATCAGCAAACAACTCCTTAATTTCGCTAGTCTTTGGATAGCCCAAAGCACGTAGCAATGTCGTTGCTGGAATCTTGCGGCGGCGATCAATCTTCACGTAAATCGCACCATTAGAAGCCGTCTCAAACTCCATCCACGCACCACGGCCTGGAATAATCTTTGCGCCATAATAGTTACGACCAGCCACAGTTTCAGCTGTGAAGAATACACCCGCCGAACGAATCAGCTGGCTAACAACTACACGCTCAGTACCGTTAATAACAAACGTACCACGATCGGTCATCCATGGATATTCACCAAGGTAAATTTCTTGCTCCTCAACCAGACCAGTTGTCTTGTTGGTCAATTCAACCGTCGCGTGCAGAGGCGCTTCAAATGTCAAGTTATTTTCTTTAGCAAACTGGTCGGTGTTTTTCGGCTCGCCAAAATAATATTTGCCGAATTTCAATGACAACTTTTGACCAGTATAGTCGTCAATTGGATTAACTTCTGAAAATATCTCACTCAAACCTTCTTCGACGAACCAGCGCCAAGAATCTTTTTGGTGAGCGATTAGGTTTGGCAGCGGCAGGGCGTTGTCACCAGAGGTGAAATAGACGCGCTCGCTGCTTGTGGATGGTTTTTTTGCCACAGGCGTAAACACTCCTCGCTTTATTTAGTGGTTAATAGACGGCCGTGAAGATCTCTAATCCATAGCCTAAAATCACGATTTGCCCGCTCGCAATTTTCACCCGCCATGAATACACTACTTCTCTAAGTAGTCATTATGACGAAAAATGTCAATAAAATCAAGGGGTTTTTACGGGGATTTATTAAGCGGCAACTGGAATTTCTTCAGTAGACCCAGTGCGAGCTGGAACAGGACTACCGAGTGGATTTCTAAAAGTACCCAGTAGTGGGCGAGCAGCGCTACCTAGAGCTTCACGTATGCGACTAGCCTGAGGAACATCAAACTCCACATCATGCCGAAAGTAAAATCTGGCTACTCCACCAACATCGCCAAACGACCCTTTCTCTCCACCATGCTTTTCATAAGTACGAGGATTAATACTCCTCACGGCTTCGGCAAATCTTTCATCGGCACCAGAAGAAGCGTAAGCACAAAGCTTAGTGACTCTACCTCTTCCTAATTTTCCAAAGTCTTCACGCGCCTGATCTACCATAGGCTGAAGATAATTCGGCCAATCATTGTCAGCATCAGCACTCGCACCAAAAAATCCCATATACATGGGATTGCCCCCTTCGTCATCGTGTCTGTATTTAGGAGCATGTCTCCCTTCAATAAGTCCCATTCTAGCAGCAGCAAGTAAAGCGCCACTACCGAGATTTCGTACTACATAAATTCCAGAATTCAACCTGCGAACCTCACGCCTTAGAGACTCTGGGTCATTTTTACTGTAAATAATACGCATTAATTCAGAATCTGTCTGTCTTTTATCTGTAAGGTTTTTTGCACCTGACCACATATCACAGATAGTCATTTGAGTCTCATGGTCTATACGATCTGGTGTCAATCTACCTACCTCTACCCTCATTCTTGCTTGTCCCTTCCATTCCTTTAATTTTACTCACCAGCATATCATGAATTTCCTCAATTGTCCCGTCTGCCGAAATTACTGGAATGTTGTATTCCTTAGCAATTTTCAGATAGCCATTATTAACTTTTTCCTGAAAATCCTGACCGCGCGACTCAAAAGTATCGGGGTTTTCCAGCTCGCCGCGCATGGCAATTCGCTTTGCCCGCTTATCATGACTCAAACTCAGGATAATCATAATATCGGGGCGCAAATACCTCTCATCAGTAAACAGCTTGGTCAATCGTAAAATCTCAGACTCGTCATAACCTTCGCCTCGGCCCTGATAAACCAGTGTTGAAATATAATTGCGTGCACTCAGGACAATCTCCCCGCGCTCTAAAGCCGGCTGAATTTTTTCCCGCCACAGTTCCCGCCGCGCCGCCGAAAATAATGCCACGTTAACCGCCGCCGAGCGAGTCAGATCACCGTTCTTAATCACCTTTCGTAGCTCATCGGCTATAGGCGTTGATTTCTCCGGGTCATCACTACCAGGCTCCTCTACTACACAAACCGTCCGCCCACGCTCTCGAAAATAATTCGCCAACTTAGCCACCTGGGTTGATTTACCCGTTCCGTCATTACCTTCAATAACAATATATTTTCCTAAACTACCCATCATCACCTCGTAATTACAATATGCGGCTTCTGTAAAAATACCAGCCATTTTTTCGTTTTTCCATCAATTTTTATCAAGTGAGTATGCTGATGAGCCATCGACTTGGTTTTGTTGCCTTGAGCTCGAGCGTAAATTGAATAGCCACTAGATTCAAACCTAGCAACCTGATTAATATAGTCAATTTTTTCCTCGTCCTTCAAATTCGCCAACGAATCGACGTGCCGCTTCGGTATCACCATCAGATGGTCGCTCACACCGCAGCCGTCCCAAAAATCATAGCCAAATCGATTTTTAATGATTAGACAATGCTGCGTTTCCTCCACGACTTGACTTGTGTGCTGTTTTACCAATTGACAGAAGTCGCAGCTTTCAGATTTATTACTTTTCTTATGATTATTATATTCTTTTTCTTTTGTCCGCCAACGGAACATTGAGCCAGTCATCATTATAAAATCCCCTCACTTAGACCTGGAATTTCCATCGGTTTATGCCGATTATCCTTAAAGGCTCGCGGCAACATCATTTCAGGTCGCCAAGTCTTGATCAATTCATCTAAATCGTCAGTGTGCTGATATTTACCACTCATACCACCACGGCCACTAGCGTAACCACCGTCAACCGGGCCAGTGTGATGAAAAATCAGCTGCCCAATGCGCTCGCCGACAGGCAGTACTACACTTTCGTGTTTGTTCAAATTGTAAATCTCAAGTGTAATCCGATTAATATAACCCGGGTCAACCCAGCCCGCATCAAAACACACGGCCACGCCGTTTCTGCCCCACGAACTGCGGCTTTTTACCTCAGCCGCTCCACCGTGCGCCCGAATCCCCACAAATTCATGCGTATGCGCTAAAATTCGCTCACCAGGCTTTAAGACGATTATCGGATGATCCGGCGGAATATTCTGAAATTCCCGAAAGCCGTGCCGCTCACACCACTCGGCGTGCGGCATCGCTTTAAGAGGGCCTTTAAAGTAGCGGTCAACATCTGCCTTATCAAACGGATTATAAACCCGCGATATCTCGTCATATTCCTGTTTATAAAAATTAAAGCCTAGCGTGAAATCCAAGCTGGCTTCTGATACGTTTTTTGGATTAAACGGCGTACAGACAATCGTCCCATCGTCAATTGCCGCCAATATATCTTTATTTGAATACACGCTCACTAAAAACCTCCCATTGCGTGATTTTTCTACCAAATCTCATTATGGCAAGTTTCCGTATTTCCAGCAAGCTTTTCGTAAATTTTACATCATGCTAGACTAAAATTATGGAGAAAGCCATTGTTGTTGCCTACGATAAAAATCGCGCTATTGGACGAAATGGTGATTTGCCGTGGGGCCGCAGCCTACCGGCAGATTTGGCACATTTTAAGAAGCTAACCAAAGGCGGCAATGTCATTATGGGTCGAAAAACTTTTGAGTCAATCGGCAGCCGTCCGCTACCAGAGCGTGAGAACATCGTTATTTCCTCGCGTCCCACTGGCGTTAAGAAAGTGTTAACAGCCATGAATTTACAGAGCGCCTTAGCTTTGTCACGATATCCGACTTTCATTATCGGCGGTGCGCAGGTTTATAAAGACGCACTAGACACCCCAGAAATTGATACTATTTACGCCACTGAGGTGGACGCTGCATTTTCAGACGCTGACACCTTTTTCCCAAAGCTCGACATGACTGTTTGGGAAGAAGTTAGTCGTACCTATCACCCGACAGACGATGACAATGCCTACGCTTTTGATTTTGTGATATATAAGAGAAAATAGTACTCTTAAATTGACAGTATTTGATACTTGTGATATAATATGACACATGAATAACGAGGCGCGTATACAAATATTAAACCCTGAAGACAACTCAGAATACACTACGGACGCAATACTCAGAGGCGCACAATACCTAGATAAGGCTACTGGGCTAACCAGAGAGGACGCTATGCTATTTGATACAGTGCGAGACAAAACTGGACAAGTAGTCGGCAGAATAGGTAAGATTGCCACTCTATTGTATAACCCGGAAGTCGGCAAGTATATGCTTCCGTCAAAGAAAAATTCCCGCAAAAAGTAAAATATAGCCATTTCGGTCGACAGACATAATCAACTTACACCGCTATCGGCGCTTTGATCGGCGGGTGATGTTCATAATTTTCCAGACGGATATCGTCAATGGTGAAATCGTCAATATGCTTAATGTCAGGATTCAGCCATAGCTTTGGCAGCGGCAACGGACGGCGCGATAGTTGCTCATCTACCTGCGCGCGGTGATTGTTATAAATATGCGCACTATTCAGGGTGTGGATAAACTCGCCAGGCTGTTTGTTAGTTACCTGGGCGATCATTGATAGCAGCAGTGCATAGCTGGCGATATTAAACGGTACGCCGAGGAACATGTCCGCTGAACGCTGGGTTAGCGCTAAGTCCAGTTTATCCTTCTCGCCATCCCCGCCTGGCCGCACATTAAACTGGAACATGGTGTGACACGGCGGCAGCCCACCAGCTCGGGCGATATCATCAATTTCCGCCACGTTCCAGGCACTGACTATATTGCGCCGCGACGTCGGATTATGTTTTATCATGTCGATGGCATTTTGGATTTGGTCAATCGTCCCGCCTTTACCGTCCGGCCATTTCCGCCACTGCACACCGTAGACTGGACCTAAATCACCCCATTCCTCGGCAAAAGCGTGATCTGTCGCGATTTTACCGATAAACTCTTTCATGCCAGCGCGCCACTCCTCGCCATTAATTTCTGGAATATTCTGGCCAGTTTTTTCCAAATAATTCTTGTACGGCCACTCGTCCCAGATGTGTACGCCGTTTTGTGCCAAATATTCGATATTACCAGTGCCTTTGAGAAACCACAGTAACTCATGTGCCACACTGTTGAAATATAATTTCTTGGTAGTCATGGCTGGAAAGCCGTCTACCAAATCATACCGCGTCTGCACGCCAAACACTTCCGTCGTACCAGTGCCGGTGCGGTCGCCTTTTTTCACACCATTATCACGGACATGCCGCAGGACGTCTAAATATTGCCTCATACTTCCTCCTTGCCTTTTCTAAATTATGACAATATCTCAGCATAACCACAAGCGAAAATGGCGGTAGTTTTAACAACGTTAAGCTATATTTAGGAATATTTCATAACTTATAGTGCTAAAAATAGTGTTTGTGCTTCAATTTGCACTACAGGAGTTATATACTGAGTAGTATGTACGTGCGAACTGCGGCAAGAGAATATATATCTCCAAAAAGTCCAGAAGGATGGGATAATGTCGCCATGAATGATCTGCAGCTGCCAGTGTACGAGCTTGACGACAATGGCATGCAAATTCACGATGTTGTTTGGGGAGACTGTAAAATTGGTGATAGGCAGCCATATGACTCACTCCTGATGGAGTTAGCTCGCTCGCCACTATTCCGACGGCTTCAGGCAGTCGAGCAGTTAACGTTGCCGCCACACTTTGCAACTTTACCGAATACGACATATTTTTCCCGGTGGCAGCATATCTGGGGGAGTTTGGCGTTTGTTCGCAAGATGACGGAGGGCGATGACCGATTCGATGACCGGCAAAGAACCATTCTGGAGCTGAGGACATTATTTTCTGATGTCGGACAGACTGCTTTTTCACACTTGGGAGACTGGATATTTCAGGGTGTTCAAGGAGGCGAGAATCTACATGATCAGGATTTGCGGGAGTTACTGGAAACATTTGGCATTGATACTCTACTGGAAGAATATGGATTAACACTTGAAGAGACGGTATTCCCAGAGATCAGCGACTGGGTAGAGTGCCCATCGCCTGATTTGTGTGTTGACCGGGTTGACTATGGTCTACGCGAAATTCTGCGCTGGTCTGGCAAGGCTGCTAATATCTATCCGTATGAACATAGTCTGCAAAATCCACAGTCACTTTTTAGAATTAACGATCAATATATGCTGGAGGTGACAAATGAAGATTTTGCACGGCGATTTGCAGCTGGGTATAGTATTTTACCGACCGAGCACTGGAATCAGCCTGTTCATCGTCTACAGCTAGAATTACTACAAACGGCGGTAAAGCGAGCCTTGTTAGAAAGTTATTTTAGCGACGGCATTGATCTAAGATATCCGGTACATCCGCGTGATCGGATATATGGTATTGATTCGGACTTCCGGTTTGCTCTGTCTATGGTTGGTGACGGTGGCGCACTATCTCGGACGATGCAGACTATCGCTTCCGATCAGCGCCAGGCATATATCACAGCCAGACAGCTCGACTTAAGCTATTTGCTGTCCAATGTTAGCTCATCATTCCCCGACTTCCCTGATCCGCTGAAATCATATTGCCACCCCTCAGAAGAGTTTGGCCTCGTTTCACCACACGTGGAAGTTACTAGGGACGATAAAGCGAGACAAGAAGTCTCTCGGGAAATGGGCCGTATTTCACTCGGGCTACCGCCAATGAAACCACGATTAATTGATCCTGCTATTTTGATAGATGGGCAGACTATACGGCTGAGCAAGATTGATCCAAGCTTTGAAAACTATTTGACAGGACAAACTGAAGTAATGCGGCGCGGCTATCGGGCGGAGCTGATGGTCAATAAAAATTTTGGCAAAAAGATACTTGAACTATATCAGCGCGTTAATGACGGCTGGCCAGGCGCTATCCAGCAGCCGCGTAATTCAGATAACTTGCGAGAAATTGTGTGGCAAGCTGGATTATATGGTGCCGGTAATCGGTTTGACGGCATTTATGAAATATAGATTTGAGACGTGCCGTCTACTTCAATAGTCCACCTATACTGTTACCCATTATTTAAGGGCTGTCACTATTAAAAATAGCGCCAACAAATTTATGACAATTTGCTCAGCACCTTATCCACCAGCCCGTACTGTACTGCCTCCTGAGGACTCATCCAGTAGTCGCGCTCCATGTCGGCCTTGACTTTATTGAGCTTCTGGCCGGTATTTTTGGCCATGATTTTCGCCAGCATCTCCTTCACTTCCAGCGTTTCTTTCAGGTCGATTTCCATGTCAGTCACTTTGCCGTGCGTGCCGCTTGACGGCTGATGGATCATCACCTTGGCGTGCGGCAAGCAGAACCGCTTGCCTTTGGCGCCCGAACTGAGCAGAAATGCACCCATGCTGGCCTGTAAACCAATGCCATAGGTCGCCACGTCCGGTTTGATAAAATTCATGGTGTCATATATCGCCATACCATCATAGACGCTGCCGCCTGGACTATTGATATAGAGAGAGATATCCGCCTCTGAGTCAACGTACGCCAGATGTAGTAGCTGAGCCACCACACTGTTGGCGGTATGCTCATTAACCTCCTCACCGAGGAAAATAATCCGCTCATTGAGGAGGCGTGAATAGATATCAAACGCCCGCTCGCCATCAGCCGACTTCTCGATGACTGTAGGGATGAGATAGGATTTGGGCGAGTTCATACTATTTCGCTGTGTTCAATTCCATCAATTTAGCAACAGTCTTGTCAGTAATCATTCGATTAGCGATATCACGGTGCACATTTGGATTATCAAATTGCTCTAACATTTTCTTATCTTTACCGTATTGCTGCTTAAAGAAGTCAATCTGCTTCTGGATTTCATCACGAGAAGCCTCAATCTTCAGTTCTTTTGACAATTCCGCCAAAACCAGACCAGCCTTAACGCGCTTTTCCGCAGCTGGACGAGCTTCCTTCTTTGTCCATTCGTCTTTATCCTTAAAGCCCTGAGTCTTCAAGTAACTATCCAGGCTCAGTCCGCTATACATCAAATTCTGCGTCAAATCACGCTCAATTGACCGCAATTGATCTTCAACCAAAAGCTCTGGTAGCGCCGCCTTACTCTTCTCCGCCAATTCACTGACTAGCGCGTCCTTAAACTTCTCGTCAGCTTCACGCTCTTTTTGCATGGTCAGTTCGCGCTTGATGTCTGCTTTTACTTCCTTCATCTCTGTAAAAGGACCACACTTTGCCGCAAATTCATCATTCAACTCTGGCAATTTCAACTCGTTCACTTTATGGATTTTTACAGTAAAGACAACGTCTTGGCCAGCCAAATTATCAGCGTGATAATCTTCTGGGAATTTCAATTTCAAATCAAATTCCTCACCAGCTTTATGACCAATCACGCCTTCTTCAAAGCCTGGAATAAATTGACCGTCACCAAGCTTCAAGCCATACTCCTTCGCTGAACCACCCTCAAATGCTACGCCGTCTTTCTTTCCCGTAAAGTCGATTACCGCTTCATCGCCAGCTTTAGCTGCACGCTTTACTTCTGATTTTTCAGAATAATTTTTACGAATTCGCTCAATGACGTCATCGACTTCTTTATCTTCAACCTTAGCTACTTCTTTTTTAGCTTTCAGCTTTTTATAATCACCCAGCTTCACCGGTGGGATAATCTCAACTTCAGCCGTAAATTCTAACTCAGCACCCGGCACAAATTTCTTGACTTCAACGCTTGGGCGGTCCAAGGCCTGCAATTTTTCCTGCAAAAACGCCTCAGCTACAGCCTTTGATAAGGCATTTTCTAAAACTTGCTCCTGTAGCACATTAGGGTCGATGTGCTTAGCAGCCACACTTGCCGGAACTTTGCCTTTACGGAATCCTGGAACCTTAATGTCACGAGCCAACTTCGTCAGAGAAACTTGCTCGGCATCAGCTAATTCACTCGCACCCAGAAAAATCGTCAATTGAACTTTAGTATCTGATAATTTTTTTACAGTCGTCTTCATAAAGACTAATTATAACAGATATCAGATTAGAGCTCAAACAGCGCATCTTCGTCGCCATCATATCGACGATCTTTGACAATTGTCACAATCCGCTCAGCGCCAACTTTCTGCTCATCAGACTCCACCAAATTGCGAACCGTGTACGCACCGCTAGCAATCTCCTCTTCGCCCACAAACACGGCAAACGGAATTTGTTTTTTCAGTGCCGCTTTTATCTGCTTGTCAATTTTTCGCCCAGTAATATCCAATTCCGCTCGTACGCCTTCGCTACGCAATTTTCGCGCCAAATCATCCGCGCCCGCTAACGACTCCTTAGATACCGGAATTATGTAGACGTCTGTCTTAGATTTTAATTTAGGCAATAAATCGTGGACCTCTAAGAACTGCTGCATAGTCGTGGCGCCCATGCCAACCCCGACAGTTGAAATCGGCTCAACGCCAAATAGCCCAACCAGACCATCATATCGTCCACCGCCAAACAACGCTCTGTTATTCTCCGGAGAATTATCAAACAACTCAAACACCACACCAGTGTAATAATCCAAACCGCGCATCAGCGTGACGTCAAACACCGCATTTTCAATACCTTTTTGACGAAGCAGTTTCATTACTTCACGCAGCTGCTTAACACTATCGTCATCCGCTAGCTCGCTTGGCAAATCATCAACCGACTTCATACTAATCATTTTCGCCAATTTAGGTAGTCCTTCTGACGCTTGTGCACCAAAAATCTCAATTGCCTGACGCTTAAATTCTTCAGTAGGAATCTTATTTTTCCTGTCCAGCAACTTCATCATCATCGTCGATCCAACAATATCCAGTTTCAAGAATTGACTCATCAACCGATTGATCAATTGGCGATTATTTACTCTGACCGTGAACATTTCTTGCTTGGCGCCAAAGTTTATCACACTAGCGTGGCTTAGTTCAATAATCTCCGCATCCGCTGCCGCACCATCTACGCCAAACAAATCTGCATTCAGTTGCCAAAACTCGCGTTCACGCCCCCGCTGCGGCCGCTCATAACGCATAAAATTAGCAATCGAATACAGCCTGGCTGGCATGGCTAGCTCCTGACGCTTAGCGGCCACCATTCGAGAAATTGACGGCGTCATCTCTGGGCGAATTGCTACCATCCGCCCACCACGATCCTCAAAAGCATAGGTTTGCTCGCCTGCCAGCTCTTGACCTGACTTTGCTAGATAAATATCAAGCGGCTCCAATAGCGGCGCGCCGTATTCTTCGTAACCAAAACTCTCCACCGTCTTGTGCCAAACGTTGAAGATGTAATTCTGCAGACGCTTTTCCTCTGGAAAATAGTCCCGTGAACCTTTGTAATTCTGTGTCGATAAACTGCTCATGTTAGCTCCATTATGTCATTATTTCTTATTTATAGCAATCAAAAACGCCGAGGCAGAACTCGGCGCGTACAATCAAAAACAGAGTCCTACCTCGGCAACATGTGTGGATGATGGAATTTAGGTAAAATCATGAGCTAAATTATAGCGAGATTTGTGATTTTTGTAAACACCTGTTGACAATAGATCAAGTAATTGATATATATATCAGCCTTTTGTGCAATTCCGCCATAAGGTCACACTAGTAGAAAGGGGATGCCATGACCGGCTCCCAGGATGGAGCACGTTGGATCGACAGTTCGGGAACTTCCCATACCGTCAACTCCACGAGCGACCCCGCGGTTCCCGCGGGCGGATACTACTACAACCAGCACGGCTCAGACGGCCACGCAACAGCCGTTTACAACCCCGATGGAACGCTTGCTGATGTAGCAGCGAACCGCGACTGGGTTGACGTGCCGCGCCAGGACTAGTCCTTAAACTAGCCCTCCCGCAGACCTAAGCATGTCTGCCTTTGCCATTGGCATAAATCAAAAACTGCTCTATTCTTGTATTATGAGATCTACTAATAAAATTGCCGCTGCCATTCGCGCCAACGACCTGCCAGCTTACCAGCGTGAGCGTTACCCTACTATCCAAGAGGGTGAGATTGTTCGATTTGTTGATGAAGATTTTTCTGGCGTTGATTTTGGCCAGTTTGTCATGGGCTTTTTCGTGTTTCAGAATTGTAATCTGGACGACGCAAAGCATATTTATGGGCAACCGATTTATTTTACCGATTCGTCGGTTAGGAATGTGGATTTTTGCGGCGCAAAACTAATCATTGAAGCAAAAGACTGTAATTTTCGTGGCATGAAATATGATAAGGAAACGCAATTTGTTTATGGCGAAGGAAAATTAGCAGTTCGGTCATGCTTTGTGAATTGCGAGCTAGATGATACGGCAATTGACTTTTTAAGACAACAAGGTGTAGAAATTAGCTAGGTTTTAACCCCCAAGACATTTTGCTGCAGCCAGCAATACATCGCCACAGTCGCTGCCGCACCGACATTGATGGAGCGGGTCGAACCAAACTGTTCGATGGCGACAATTTTGTCTGCCGCCTGTGCCATCTCCTCAGAGATCCCTGGGCCTTCTTGACCGAACACTAGAACCGCATGCTTTGGCAATGTCGTCTCCGCCATATTGAAGCTACCTGGGATATTATCAATTGCAATAATTTCTCTACCTTCGGCCCGCATTAGCTCGACAAACTCCGCCGTCGAGCCAACATACTGTACATGCAAATATTTATCTGTCATCATGGCGCCGCGCTTGTTCCATTGTCGCCTGCCAATGACGTAAATCTGCCGCACACCAAACGCGTTGGCACTCCTGACGATCGTCCCCACATTAAAGTCCCGCTCGGTGTTCTCCAGAGCAATCACCAAGCCGTGATCCTTGGCGTCCAGCTCTTTCACGATCTCCGCCTCGCTCCGACCCTTAAATTTATCAATTACGTTTCTTCTATCTTCCATCTCTGTTATTTTAGCAAAATTCCTGAATAAATAACAAAAATCGAGAGCCTTCTATTGACTTTTTTACGCAAGTGTGGTATAAATGAAGGTAGCTTTCGTTGATAAGTTGAGTAAATCCTTGTCCGAAAGTGAACTTTGACAGGCAATCGAACACAAGATGGGTTTTAATTTCTTTCTTAAGAATCATTGAGAGGAATGAAATCTCATCTTGTGTCGTTAAAGAACGACACGCTGCAATCCTGCGGATGAGAAAAACATCATGAAGGTGAAGGATATGAACTCCAAAAACTACATACACAAGATTACAGAGAGTGCTAAGACAGTCAGGGTAGCCTGGGAGGTTCTTAAAGACCTCATCGATGGCAAATTCTATTCTGAAGATCCCGACAAGAGGCACCGTTTCGAAACTGCGATCGAGTACGTAGAGACTGGCACAAGTCGCCTTGTACGCATCCTCGAGGAGCACAACAAAGGGAAAGCTGACGAAAAGAGGCTTATGCAAGAAGTCTCTATCGAGGCTGGCTCAATAGCATTGGAATTCAATGTTATTAAGAGGGCGTCAAAGGACGTCCCCCCGGAAAGCAGCGAGGAAGAGGCACAGCTAATGACCGAGTCTCGGACTATTGTCAACGACTGTCTTTTCTACATCTCGGTAGCCTCTATTGTGCAGTCCCAGTAGCCTCTCTCTACATGGCAGGTGATTGTTCTTTTACGATTGCCTGTCATGTAGACTCTGGATTTATGTTATTAAAAATCACCCTGAGCATGGGTGATTTTCTTATGATGAAAAATTTCAATTCTTGGTGCGGATGAAAGGACTTGAACCTTCACGTACTTACGTACACTAGCACCTGAAGCTAGCGCGTCTACCAATTCCGCCACATCCGCATGGGCTACGCGTTAATTATAGCCCAAATTTAATCTGACATCAAGCTTGATTACGCAGCTTGCACCACGCGTTTAATTCCGCCGCCAACTCCTTTGGCTGCGCCTCAGCCTTCATGCCTGGATTAAAAATATTAGACGGATCAAAAATCTGCTTCACCTTTGTATACAGCTGCTTTTCATCATCTGGCAGATTTTTATAGATAAAGTTAGCCTTCAATCTTCCGTCACCGCCAAATCCCGCAAAAGAACCTTCATACTTATCAACAATCTGAGAAATTTCCGCCAACAGCTGAAGAATCTTCTGACGCTCGCTCACCTTTTTACTGTCAAACGTTGGATATAATGCGATGCAACCACTCGAAAAGTCAATAAATACCGGAAGATTCACACCGTACTTTGCCTCCAGAGATTTCAAATCGCCGATGAAACTATCCATTTTCTCCGGCGTCATTAAAATACCAGAAAACGCACGTGGCGTAATCATGTGTGGTTCGCTTGGGTTTTCCGCTAGCGCCAAAACCGAATGCAAGCTGAACAGATCCTGCTCTTCTAAATGTAGTGTTTTTATATCAACCGCTTCTGATGATTCCAATTTTCGGGTCAATTTCTTTGCGGCTTTATTACGCGCTCGGTCTGAAAAATCATCAAAAATAGCCAGAACCACAGCGCCCTTAAAGCATTCTTTTGGCGCCCACTCAACAGTCTTTCCTACGCTGGACGCCTGGCGGAAGAATCGCCCGTCAATCATCTCCACAGAGGAAGCTTTATTCTTTATTGCCAGCTCTACAGCCGACTGGGCGTCTGACAATTTCTTATATGAAGCCGCGACAACCGAATATTCTGGATGGACGAATTGAGCTTTCATGATGACTTCACAAATTACACCCAAACTTCCCTGACCACCAATAAATAACGGCGTTAAATCGAACGAACCATCCTTCTGCTTAACCTGGGAAATTCCACTATAGCCCACAGTATCCGGCAAATCTGGATCCATCTGGGCGATCAACTCAGCATTGTCCGAAATTAAGTTATCAATCTCACGATAAATCTCACCCTCAAACGTCGACAATCCCTTTTTCTTGCTCAGATCACGTCGAGATATTCGACCGGTCTGGATGACATCGCCATTACTCAGAACGACTTCTAGTTGTTGGACAGTACTAGCAAAATGGCCGTGACTTCCAGACAGCATGCCGGCCGGAGCAGTACTGATAGCGCCGCCAATCGTGCCATCTTCTGCAACATATGAAGTGCGTGGCAAACCTAGACCTTTATGAGTCGACAAAGTTGCATTGATTGCCGAAAGCGAAATTCCCGCTTGCGCATGAATCAGCTGCTGGCGAGGATCAATACCAACCACACGATTCATGTAAGCTTTTTCATCAATTGCGATGCCTTTATTTGCTGCTGCACCTGTCTCATCCGTACCACAACCACGAACAAATACCGGCAAAACATGACCTTTTTCTGCTAATTGCGAGCAAAACCGCATCACTTTTCTAATATCATTCATATTAGCCGCCCGAACAACCATTTCCGGCCGACGAGCCAAAAGTCCGTTGTCAACTTCAAATTGGCTCAGTGCAAAATCCTGCGACACAACTTCGCCGCTCAGATGTTCATTCAAATATTTCGCAACTTTATTCATTAATCCTCCTTGGTCTATTGATTTAATTTTAGCATAAGCATGTGTAGTTGATAAGTAGAATTTACTTTGATATAATCAGATTATGCGGATGTGGTGGAATTGGTAGACACGCATGCCTTAGGAGCATGTGCCTCACGGCGTGAAGGTTCAAGTCCTTTCATCCGCACCATTACATTATATATACGGATTTTTTCGGAATTGTCGCCTGCAATATGGCGACTTTTTAATTGTTATGAAGATATTATTGACTATGCCAAAACGCCTATGCTACAATCATGCCAATAAAACAATTAATGCGAGACATCTACCGAGGTGATCAAGGAGGGTTTATATTAAGATGAGCAAATCAAATCATTATTTCCAGAGGCAGCGTATCGGCCTTGCTGTGGTCGGCGGTGTTATGGCACTGATGGTAGCTTTTAGCTTGACACCAACTTTTGCGGGTGTCGTCGCAACCATCACAAACAGCGTAAATACGGCATCAACTGGCACGTTGGTCATGGAAGAAAAGAACCACGACGGAACGGTTACCTGTACCACCACTGGCACTGGTAGCGCCACTTGTGCAACCATCAACAAATATGGCGGTCAAGCACTCGTTCCAGGCGGCAGCACTGACACCACAGTGAAAATCACCAACAAGGGTAGCATCGCTGCCAGTGCCTTCACTGTCAAGGGCGGCACTTGTACAACCGAGAACGCACCAGGTGCATCAGTCTCTGGTACTGGCAACTTGTGTAGCAAAATGACCGTTACCGTCCGTGCGAACGGTACACAGGTTTGGACTGGTACGGCAGAAGCCTTCCAGCAAGCAGCAGCACAAGATATCAAGACAGTCGTTGGTCACCCAATTGCACCAAATGAAACTGTTACACTGACTATCACCGCTGCACTTCCAGCAAACACCGACTCCAGCTTCCAGGGTCGCCAAATCTCACAACCAATCACCTGGCAATTTAGCGCCTAGCATCTTATAACATTCATAAATCTGATACACTAAGGATAATGAAGTTTAGCAAAACCAGCGTTTGGGTAATCGCAGCACTGAGTCTACTGAGTTTAGGCTCAGTGCTAGTATTATACCTGGCTGGTTTTCGCTTTTTTACGATTGCCACCCCAAGTATGGGCGAGACCGCTCCAGCCGGCACGCTAATCGTTACACAGCCGCAACAATCATACAACCAAAATGATATTATTTCTTTTTATCGCAGTGGCAGCGTTTATACACACCGTCTAGTTAAAATTAACGATGACCATAGTTATACGACCAAAGGCGATCTCAACGCTGCAGAAGACTCCCTGCCAGTAGCCAATCGAGACGTTATCGGCAAGGCAGCTGTAGTGGCTCCAGTCTGGGGCTGGGTCTGGCGTGCGGCACCAATTTTACTGATTGGCTGGATTATCGTCTACCTAATTTCGTGCATTAAGCGACTGCGTGAACGCTGGCGTTGGCCAGTTCGCATTATTGGCGGCACGCTAGTGATAATCCTAGCAACATTAATTCTTAATCCGTGGCTTCGTGCCGACATGCTCAGTATCGCTACCCACCAAAAAGATGACGTACACCTCCATATCGTCAATACTGGTATATTCCCAATTCGCGACGACAACGGCGAGCGTGTCTATCCCGGCCAAACCGCCATCGTTCGAGCTACCGAAACCGACTCACAAGGTCGCTATGTTTATGTACCCCGACCGTCCCTCGGAACAGTAGGCGTTATTTTCGCCCTGCTCTGGTGTCTATTGCCATTATTCATAGCACTGCTAGTAAAATTGCCGCCACCAGAAGAAGAAATCACCGGATTGCAACTTGTTCATGAGCGAAATCGCAACATGGCACTGCTCGCTATCATCATCTTGTTTGAAGTGGTGCTTCTGACCGTACAATTATCTTCCCTGGCAGGATTTACCACAACCATACAAAATAGCACCAACCGCGTCCAATCTCGCGCCTACTTTAAGTGCTCTGAAGCTACCTGGATTCGGTCACAAATCCGCCCCAATCCTCAGCCATATTTTGCTTGGGCGCTCAACAGTGACCATGCCGCCAACCCTGTCGTGACTGATCTCTCTGGTAACGGCAACCATGGCAAACCCTCACCAACCGACGGATCACCCAGCCGTGCCAGCGTATCAAACACGGGCTGTGTGCGCGATGATCGTCGCATTTCAGTATTCAACGGAGTGAATGCCTGCTTGACACACGGAACGTCAGCAGAGCAGAAGGTCAATCCTGCGCCAAATACCTTTAGCCTGGAGGTGTGGTTTAGTACTAATTATCGAAGCAACGGTCGACTAATGGGCTTTAGCTCTTTATACGAAGGTGATTACAATGGTGGTGGTCAAAGCGATCGTCATATATATATTGATAAAGACGGTCGAGTAGTATTTGGAGTTTACAACGGAGGCATCAAACTTGTCGCTTCAAAAGCTGGCGTAAACTACGCTGATGGCCGCTGGCATCACGTTATTGCCACTATTTCACCAAGTGGCGCCGCACTCTACTTAGATGGAAACCGCGTCGACACCAACACATCAATGACTGCCGGAGAAAATGTACCTAACGGTGGATATTGGAAAGTTGGCTGCGGCAAATTGACTTATTGGAAAAATGCTGACGGCAGCGAATACCAAGGCCCTAAGTATTTTAAAGGTAGTATGCAATACAGCTCAGTCTATACGACTGCTCTCACCGAACAGCAAGCTCGTGACCATTATTTGGCGGGCGCTCTATAGTAGTATATAATTGGTATAGTGATGGGAGATTAGCTCAGTTGGCTAGAGCGCACGATTCACATTCGTGAGGTCACAGGTTCGAGCCCTGTATTTCCCACCAATTAAGCATTGATACAGCTATGGAATCTTTCTACGTTACATCGACTCAGCTTGATATAGAAATGGCGACCGAACCTCATCCATCTGGTTTGGTTATATTTTCAAAAGAGCTATCACCCAAAGAAGGGCCAATAGGTCACATAATAGTATCTCCCGAAAACCATCACACGGATATATACTGTAAGTATCTTGAGGAAAACAATGGTCTAATATCAGAGCGTAAGGAGTGGGGAGTGAGCATTATGCAAGACCCTAGCCGAGGCAATGTAGCTCCAAACTATTTCACACGAGTAGGGCCTGCCTATGGAATATGCATACCTCCATCAGACAATATGCCTGATTGCCCTACTCTGCTAATAGCCCACACAAGAAATAGAAAAGTGTCGGAGTTAGCCCATCAAAGACTAGACATAGATCCAATACTAGTTAAAATGGCGACTCAAGCACTAGGCGTAGTGATGAAGGATTCAGATATTCTACATAGTGCTGACGACAAAACCAGATTAATGTATTTTTCCAAGGATCAGCTTGACGAACAATCGGTAACCATATACTGAAAAATATACACTAACCATAGCTCCATACTCTTTTTATTTTCCCCTTATCGTGGTAAAATTTTATATTAAGAGGAAGGTCTGCGTTAACATCAGACCATATTTTTATGAAGGACGCTAGCAAGATTCGAAATATTGCCATTATT
>CAMUPZ010000004.1 GCA_947095985.1 uncultured Candidatus Saccharibacteria bacterium
TACCGCCTTTTCCTCTAGAGACTATAAGAGACCTTTTGTATAAATCATCCTCCTTTAGACTTAATACTTCAGAAGCCCGCAATCCACTACTTAATATAGTCATAATCAAGGCTCTATCTCTTAGGTTTTTAGCGGATTCCACTAAATCAATCTGCTCTTCTTCACTTAAAAAGTTAGCCTCTACTTCGGTTGTTTTTGGTATTTCAATTGCTTCGGGTCTGATGTCTATAAGGTTTTTAGCATACAAAAATTTGATAAAACTTCTAATGACAACTACCTTATTTTTAATAGTTTTCGGCTTATAGTTTTTCAAAGATAAAGAGTCAATAAAGTTATCAATCATCAAAATATCTAAGTTGCTAACCGTATCGGCTTTTATTGATTTGATAAAGTCTTCAAGAATACAAATGTAAGTTGCCTTTGTCGTATTGGTAGCTTTACCGTGTGCTTCTTTGTGCTTTACAAAGTAAAATAACGCACGCTCCAGCGTAGTTTTCTTATCCATAATTCTCCCACAATTTAAGTTAAGTGTAGGATTTTGGATTGCCCAACTAGTGTTGCTTTCAGACCACCCACACGGTCATCAACTCGGCAGTAGATATGGCTAATTATTCTTATTTAATTTTGCCACGTCTTGACGTGTCTGCATAGTGTAAAATTCACAAAGTCCTACTTTATTGAATACCTTACAGCCCGCATTTTTTCTAACTTTTCAGCCTGATATTTATTTGCTAATTGATGCCCTACAGGTATTTCTCCACCAAAGTGCATGTAAGCAACAACGTAATAATTCTTACTTGTCTCTGGAGTTGAGATGATGTAATAACCAATACCAGCGTTTGCATGTGCTATTGATTTTTTATCTTTTTCCACTTTTGGATTAAGCGTGCGAATCACCCAATTATACCGAACCAAACTCATAGCTTTATCTCCACTTTCGACAGATCGGGTGTTTCATCTTCCGATGTGGTGTTGGACCACTTTTCGGCTCGCTCATAGTTTGCAACAAGCCAGTATGGGTCAGTGTCGATTTTCCAACCACGGTCATTATTGCCTCTGTGAAACTCGCTTTTCGAGATTGCAGTAAACGCTGTTTTCAAACGCTCTTCTCCCAGTTCTTTTAATCGAAGCCTAAGTTTTTCTCGACGTTGCTTGCTGAGCTTGAAGCGTACAGGGTCTTTTTCGAATAACTCACAAACCCACACATGGAAGCGGTCGAATTGGTTACAATTTGACGTATTTATTATTTCTTTTTCTTTTTCTTTTTCTTGTTTAGTGGCTAAACGTTGGCGTTGGTGGTGCGTTTTGTTTGCGTCGATGGATTGAAATTTTTGCCAATTACAGATAGAAAAAGTGGTCATTTTGTTTGTGCTGGACCATGCTATCATGTTGCGTTGGTGAAGTCGGTCTAACGCACCTCTGAGCGTCCCCTGTTTCAGGTTCAGTTCAGTTGCCAATTTTTTACGCCCAGTTTTGTATGTCCCCGTGTTTTTATCGACCTTCATAAGCAATCGAAAAAATACCACGAAAGCCGTATTATCGTTCGACAATAATTCGTGTTGGTCAGCATTTCGCCACAATTTAATCCAACCGTTGTCCATCTTTACCCTCTCTTTTTTAGACCAAAGGAAATTAGCACCATCACTTCCTACGGTGTTTTTATTAATGTTGCAAAAAAGACGCAAGAATTTGGTGCAAAATCCTTGACAGCTTTTTCACGATTTATCGATTTTGAGAAAGAGGTTATTTTTAGACAAAGAAAACCCCAGTCAAAAACGACCGAGGTTATCAAATGCGTATCTGATATGTTCTTATATTAGTAAACTCTAGCGTAAAAGTCAATACTTGCAAGATTGATTCTACGACCATATTGTCTTATAAAAATAACGATTCGAACAAAACGGTAACAGGCAGGCACAACTATCACTGCCTCAACATCAGGTATTTTTGGTAATGCTAACCACGGAATAAGCTGGATCGCAGTAGGTACTGTTTAGTTACTTCTTTATATACCATATAGTCACATAAGATTGAGTGTAGCCGCGCTGATCAGCATATGTTTGGATGTTTACGTTCGTGTTATCAGCGTATACAGTAACCATATAGGGCTGCTGGTCGGCAACGTGCGGTAAATTGATTGTTGCACCAATTGAGTCCTCTCTAGCAATACCTCGAATTCTAATCACTAAATCTAAGTTAGAGATGTTGTGCGGCTTTTTAATTGTAGTAGCTAAACCAAGTCCACCCATTACGAAAGTCTTTTGATAAATAGTCTTGCCATTTATCCATTTTTGACCAGTATCCTGCTCTTCAGTAGAATATTTATTTGCTGGCATAGTCGTAAAGTCAATCTTGTCGGCTGTAATAGACTTATCTTGTATTTCTTGCTTAGGAATAGCCTCACTTTTAAGCGACCCGTCTGGGCTATGTGCAACGAGTAGCGCACTGATTAATTCATTCGCCCACGAAGACGTAGCTGTTGGCATAACGACGGCCCCTATAGGGTATAGAATGTCCATTCCACCTGTCAGGGTGAGTTCGGCGATGTCGCCATTCGCCGCAGGAACACCTGTCCAAGAGCTTACAGAACCAGCCACTACGTCCTCACCGTCTGTTGTGAATATAATAAAGTCTTGAACTTCTCCAACTCTCCAACCTTCAACCGTGCTAACAGATATACTTTGAGCGCCTTTCTCTTTCTGCGCTGTTAAAATAGCTTTCGCTGGCATCTTGCCGTCTGCTGATACTTTTCGTAACATTATTTTTTCTCCTTGCTAAGCTCTATAATCACGCTAATCACAGGCATTAAACGGCTAATCCCCGCAGCTATTGTTGCCAAGCTAGTAGAGAATATAAGTGAGCCTGTTAATGTATCTAAGCTCCTCATAAACTCCATAAACTGAGGTGTGCTATACATAGCCGTAAATGTTATCATAGCTCCTAAAAACCCTTGTAAAAGCGTCCTCATAGCTCGTCCGTTTTTAGTTTCTGAGCTGAATAATGATTTAATCTTTTCCATATTTCCTCCTATTATTTATTAAAATTTTTGAACAAATTGGTTAAAAATTCGATGATTTTGTTGACGATTGCCTCCAGTGCCGACACTCGCTTTTCTAGTCCATCGATTGGCTTATCGCTCAGGTACAGCTTATCGATTGCTAGTGTACCGCCATCCAGCACCATCAAGTCATCATCAACCAATTTCGTAACGTGAGTAACGCGAACCTTTGTTCCCATTGGCAATTTCTTTGCCAATCTACCAGTAGTTAGGTCAGTAACTTCGCACTCTGAACGCGTCCAGAAGTCTTGGTCGGCAATATCCTTGAGATTCTTTTGCCATGCCGGCTTATCTTTATTCGGATCAGCTGGCGCAACTAGCTCTGTCGCTGCAATGCCGAACGGTTTATTGTTCTTAACGGCGTACTGCGATAGGTAGTATTTCTTACCCTGCACCACTGTCTCCTTGGCAATATCGATAACCGTCCCTTTAGGAATCACGTTACCAAACGCTTCCATAGTTACCATATTGACGACACGCAGTCCTGCGACTGGTGCGACGACCAGTTTTATATCTTCAATATCATTCAGGTTACGCACCCACTCGCTTCGTTTCAACTCTTCCGCTTGGCGAGCCAGCTCTGCACGGCGTTGGTGCGCCTCCTGAGAATTATTTACATCAGCACGAATTTGGTCGATTGACCATCCTTTGGCGGCTTGCGCCAAATAGTGTCGTAAGCCCTCTGGGTCAACTTCACGCCCCAAAATCGAGCGGAACACTTCGCGGATCTGCGTCTCGTTGACTGTCGGACGCGAACCACCGCCAGCATGATAGCGGTCAGCGATTGCACGGATACGGTTCTTGTCGATTGGTGAGCAACTAGTGTTGAACCATTCTTTATGCACGTAAATATTTAGGCGGCGGCCGTAGGCTTTCTCCATATCGTAATGGAATTCACCCATCGTCTCATAATCACCGTCGCTAAGGCGTGTATTACATTCATAACCTACTGTCGTAGCGTTACCTCTAGCATTACCAGCGTGCCAAGCGGCGTTTACAGCATCTACAATCCACGCCACCCTGCCCGCCTCACCGACAGTATGTGCTGAGGTGTTGCCATTAGCGCGGCACAGATAATTCACTATCGACATAAAGTCTGAATTACTACCCCACCAATGGTATGTGACGCCCTCTACAGATCGTGCCATGCCATACACTGCCGGCACTTGGCTTCCAGGTGTATAGTTCGGCGAGTTAAATTGTGTTAATTCTTGATATGCCATTATTTCCTCCTCACTTGAGTTTGTTGAACTTCTTCTTGTAATTCTGTAACCGTTTTATTTTGCTGAATTAAGTTGTTAGTTGCGTAAATAGCCAAGCCAACAAGAGCTATAGCGAATAATTTCGCTAGGTTACTTGTTACAAGGCTCCAAAAGTTCATCACGCCTTCAATTTCAGTACGTTTGACGTATTTTTCTTCTGACTCTTTTTCGTGTTCGGCGATGTATGTTTTAAGTTGCACTTGAGTAACGTTTGCTCGTGCGATATTTTCAATTCGTTCTAGTGCACCTGTGTGTTTGTCTACACTGTCTTTAATATGTTCAACATTCGCCTCTAACGCCCCAAACTCTTTTGCTGATACTTCTGGTTCCATAACACCTCCTTTTTTGTTTTTATTCATCTTCATCCTCCTCAAAAATCACCCCAATTGGTATGTGCTGGATGATTACGTCAGATAATTCAAAATCAGCTCCTGGCTCATTAGTAGTAACCGAATATTGAATCCAGTTCACGTCTTCATCAATATCTTTCGTGATTGGTATACGAACCTCTCCGCTGGATTTTTTGTATTTTTTGGGTACAAATCCCCATCCTAGTGGACTATTCCATCCTGTTGGATCATTCCAACCACCAGGAATGGTTTTTGGTGTAAAGTTTTTGCTAAAATTAACGAACGGCTGAAGTGGCTCATCTTCGGTTTTTCCTGATACAGAAAACTTTATAGTTCCTGTTGGCTTTAATAGAATAAACGTAATATCTACTATGCTTGTCCACATTGCACCGTCTTCAGAAAACTTCACTACCCCTGAGCCTATATCAGTGATAAACGGTTTCCCGCTGTCGGTCATTTTTACTTCATCAGTTAGCTCTATAAGTTTGTTCCCAATAGCCAAAAGTACTCTAGTCTTTCCGTCGCTACTTCCGTAAACTTTTAAGTCGTTAATGTCGCCTATCACCCAAGGCATACACCAAACACCGCCACGCTTCATATCAAGCACCCATAGTTGATTCAATTTTTCGCTACCAACTGGCACTGCGAAATAAATCATACCGTTAACTTCTAGTCCGATTGATTTATGAATAAAATTACTGTTTAAGCGTTCGACATCTGGCTGTATATTGTCTGTCAAATTATCTGTAGATAGGACGTTCTGCATTTGAGGCTTTGTCAATGTAGTCTTAAATCCAGTCTTAGAGATATAAATAAGGGCGTTATTATAAACGACAACTGAATCTGGTGCATCTGTTCCGTCTCGTCCATTATCGTCAATCACGCTAATCCACTGAATATTCGTAGAGTCTAATTGCATACTTGATGACTGTAGATATTTCAGACTTCCGTTACCGTTAGTCTCTGAGCATAGAATCATCGGCACAGCATCGCCCTTACCGTTTCTGAATGGACGCATAGCAACAGGTATTTCCTTTGACCCTGCATTTATTCTTATGTAGCCACCGGCAAATGCTGAAAAATCCAACATCGTGTCAGGGTCGGCGCCACCAAAGGTAATCTTCCAAGGGTCGTCCTCGTCGCCCAAAAGATATAGACGGCTAGCTACAAGTACCGATCGTGCAGCCTTAACTCCTGCCGTGCTGTTTGAATTAGGGGGTATAACGTTAGGGTTTAAGACTTTTTGTCCGATGTCTTCATAGGATTGTGTTAGAGTATTGTCTTTTATATGTCCGACGATATCCATCATTCGTAAGCTCGTCGGGGAAATACCACAGTATAAAATATAATATTCAGCGTCCTTGATTTTGTTCCAAGTGATCTTTACATATTCTTCAGTCTGACCTTTTGTTTTGTCTACGTTTTTTCCACGCCATTCAGTTCGACTTTTATTTACTCGTACGCTTGCGGCATCACTTCTTGCTGTTTCTCCATTTTTAACAGCCGTTACACAGTAGTACAGAGTTTCATTTGTCCCCGCTATACCTACTGCTTCAGCTTTTACCTCTGTAACTGTAGGCAGTGCTTCTGGGCGTACATTCTTCTTTTTTTGAATATCATAGTAAGATAAATAATCTTTACTATTTGTAATCACTACCCTATCGCGGACTTGAGTAAATGTCGGGTACGATTCGTTGTTGTAGTCTGCTCCTTCAACCTTTATCCAGCCCTTGCCGTCTAGTGCTGTATACGCATGAGCCCTTTCTCCGTCTTTTACGATAGCTATAAGTTTGTTTGTTCGCTTGTTGCCAACGACTTCAACATACTCATCAAAACCTAAGATCTCACCCGGTAAATCCTCTCCATATTGTCTAGTGCCTGGTCGTGGAGCAACAGTTCCGTTTTGTTTGAGCATAGCGTTAGTCATTTTTAACAGACCACTATTAGGCATACGCCCTGCGTCCATAGCAGAGATATAGCCCTTGTTCCAAGACTTAACACTCAACCTATCAATATTTGGCTGAGGGGCGCTCTTAGGAGGCTTTATCATAGCCAGATATCCTCTCTAATTACTTCATCGAATTTGTAACCATTGCGGTTCTTCATTCCTTCCATAGAAGATTGAGCAAGGGTAACCAAATTACCATATTGATTGGATTTTGTGCGACTATTTCGAACAAATTCAGCGGCTATCATATAGACCAACCAGTACGGATCATCAATCTCTACCTTGTCTTCTGGCTCTATCAATTTTTTGGTACGACGAATAACTGGCGCAATGATTTTCGCGCCCTTCATTTCTTCAGTTAGTCCATTAAAATCTAACTTCCAACCTAGCTGTAAAACTCCATAGCAACCGCCCTTAAATAGTTGTGGGGATATAAAAGGCACCGTCCAATTATTGGATTCTTTAGTCAGTGTTATAAACTTACGGAAATCTACTGTTCTAACGTCTTCTGGGAGTTTGTATGACGTGCTATCATCAATTACACCTATTTCCCTATCTTCACACAATGAGCCCCATATAACGTCTGGTTCGCTTTCCCATTGCATATTTGCCATATTGGCAATATTGAGCATACGCTCATATTTTGAGTTACCAGGACTGAGTGTTTTTGTCTTTCCCGTCGCCGTTTGATAGGCAAGGTTTATTAACTCTTCTACTTTCATGAAACCACCTTCCGCGGTGATTCATGAAAAAGTGCTTGGCAACGAATACACAAATAACCGCAAGTTATTTTTATGTATCCAATCGCCAAGCACTTTGGTGGATTAGAATTATCCTTATTTTACCACAAAACTACCTAAATGTAACTACCCTACTTTTTGGTTTTCGTGATTTTAGCAGTTGATTGAGCTGAATAGCTTTACCAGTAAACTGAGGTGCTCTAGAGGATTGATTACGCTTAAAAGTATTCATGCTAATAGCTGTAGCATTGGCTGTTTTAAGTGTATCTGTAGAGGTCCTAATGCCGTCTCCAGTACTGCCTCCTCGCCCTCTATATCCTCTACGGCCGTCTCTACTCCAGAAGCTATTTGTATCTACCGCACCAGCTTGTATGTGAGATTCGTTTGTGCCTTGTCCGTCTGGGTATTTCAGGGCAAATGTTCCGTCTGGGTTTTTGACCAATCCATATTTACTTATGCTCTGTATAGCTCTTAGGGCTTTCGGGCTTAATTCTTCACCTTGCATTTCAGCCAGAGAAGCCGAATTCGTGATATTGTAGACGTTCACATCTTGTAAGTATCTAGCGACGGCAGGATCTCGCCAATTCTTATTTGCCATCTGCATTTTCACATACTGGCTTTGCTGTGGACGAGTTCGCAGTGGAGCATAACCTTGGGCTTCACGGACTTTATTATTGTAGTCTTCTATCTGCTTGAAGTGATCGGATAATTCAGGGTGAGCGTCCAGATATGCCCATTTTTGAGAGCTATTTGGCATACTGTTGTATTTCTGTAGTACTGGCTCTAACTCGTCGCTTATTTCTGGATAAGGTACTCGATTACTCTTTCCAGACTTGAAATCTTGACGCTTAAAGTATGCACTTCGCTCTTTTTGGAAGTCTTTTAGCCAAGGTGCGTCTTGTTTCAGTTTTCTCTGCTCGGCGCCGTTCTTTGGTGAGCCTTGTAAGTGATAGAAGTACTGCTGTTTGTCGACTGGGAGTTTGTATAGAGGGTCTAGCTCTTCACCTGTTTGTGCTGAGCGCCACTTAGCCGCCTCACTTAGGGCTTTAATTATGTTTGGCTTATTTGCTAGAATTCGGTTACTCATTAAGACATCGCCCTCTGTCTTGCCTTCTACACTACCATCTCCGTTGTATTTTCGAGTAGTTAGAGCCTTGAAAAATGCTAAATCATCACCGACAAGCTTATTGTCTTTAGAAGCCTGTTCTAATGATTGATAGAAGTATGAGCTTTGACTTGTGCCTTTTGGCGCGTAGAATCTTCCAACAATCGAATCTAGCATGCTTCTGCCTTTTATTTCATCATTAGAAGCCCCTGTAGCCTTTGCTAGTGCAAAATCTGCACCGTGTAGTAAGTTTTGACCACCGCCAGCTGTAGAGGTTCTGAACGCGTTGTCAATTACCTTAGGGCTTAATCCTGTTAATTCACCAACCTTTCTAGCTGTAAGGCTTGTACTACTATCCCACTGGTCTTTCTGTTCAAGGTTTTTCATTGCTTCTGGTACGATTTCTTGGCCTGTAAACAGATTCTTATTAGCAAATGACTCTACTAGTGGTTTTGCGGCTTGTGGTATATATTGAGCACCCGTTCGCCTTAATTCAGTTGGGTTGACTGTCGTAATCTGCTCTATTGCATCACCACCAGCTTTTACCATATCAAACTTCTTACCCGCTAGCGTACTTGCTACCATATTGTTTAATTGTCGGTGAAGTGGTGAGAACTGAGGTGGTACTGGTACTAGATATACACCTTCCCACCTATTCTGCTCTTTGTTGTATTTTGCATTAGTACCAACAACGACTACGTTATTTTCTTTCACATAATCAGGGATATTCTCCATGACTTTTTTTCGGTCTTCATCAGAGTAATCTAGTGCTAAGGCGGCAATTGTCGGGACTACGATTCCCATAGTGATTTTTGCCGTGTACCTTGCTGGGTTTTCTTTCATTCGACGCAGAGTAATTCTTTGACCTTGGATATTTGCGTTAGAGTAAGGTACTACGGCGTTTATAGTTTTGCCGTATGTTCCACTTCTGGCGAAGTTTGTAGAGTTCCATCTTGCTTGGTCGGCTGCGAATTTCACGGCTTCAGATTCACTCATACCTTTTCGCTTGGCGTATTTTTTATTTGAGACATACTGAATTGCTCGTCCGATATCTTCACTGCGCCCAATAGTATTTTCTAGTGTTCGTAGTGGTGATTTTAGGTTATGAAGAGCTCGTGTCCTAAGATTTTTATGACTACGTATCTCATTTAGATTTAATTCAGAGGCGTTGCGTAGAATTTCATAACTATTACCTACTACACCTTCTCGTTGCATTTCTAAATAAAGATCGCCCTTATGGTGGAATCCTGCACCTATCGCCTCAGCAAGAGTCTTAGGGTTCATTGAATTAATCCCGCCCTTAGAGTTGATAGTAGCGCCCACAAAGTCCTTTACGACGTTAGCCATAGTAAAGCCTGCGTTGACTGTCGTTGCGCCCATTCTCAGCACACGAGCAGGTGTTGCCAAAGCCCTCAATACGATATTCATCTGCTCACGGTTCATGTTTTTAGCGGCTTTAGCTACCTCAGGAGCAGCTAAGAATGTACGCTTTTTACCATTATCTAAGTAACTGATAGTTGGTCGTCCATCTGCACTCTCATCAGGCTTTAATTCTCGTAATTGGAATGGGTTCTTAGGGTCTTTAGCGTAACTTGTTAGAAGCTCAGCTGTTTTATTGCGTTCACCTTGTCGAACCATGTCTTGAGTTTTTGTAATCAATGCGTTTAATGGGCTATCGATTAATCGAGATGACCCTTCAATACGTTGAATAATACTCTGAGCGCTTAAACTAGCTTCTCCAACACCTACTCCATGTTTCATTTGAGTGTTTATTTCTTTGTCAGAGAATATACGGTCAAACGGTATGTAGTCTGGGTATTTCTTCCTCAAATAGTTGGCAGTATCTTGACTGATAAGTCCGTAATCTACTGTTTGCTGTAAAACTTTATCAGAATATTCTTTTACTTGTTTGAATTCTTTGGCGAATCGCTTATCAGTAGCTTTTATAAGAGCTTTATCTTTTGCAAGATCTCGTCCTGTTTCTATACCATTAGATTCTAATTCCAGGGCGTGCTTAGCAATTAACGCCTGTTCAAACGTTTGTAATTCTTTTTTATTCTTAAAGCTGGTGATTAATTTATCAAAATTGTTATCTCGGATAAATGCTTCTGATATACCGTCTGCACGTAAAGTCCTATCCAGGGCGTTTCGCATTTCTAACTGTTCAGATTGGTTTTTAATCCTGTCTTCGATTGGGGCGAATCTGTCTACGAATTTCTCACGCATATCCGCTTTGAAGTCTTGCCAACGCTCTTTAAGAGTAGGTTGTTCGCCTTTACGGGCTGCTCTTTGATCTTTGACTAACTCGTTTACGTAGTCATTGGTATTAATGTCAGATGGTTCAATAGAAGAGACCCTTTCTGCGTTTGTTGGTGGTTTGGGTGTTTCTTCTACATGTCGCTCTGCAATCATCTGAGCTTCTTCTATTTTCTTCTCAGCCTCTACCTTAGCTTCCTCATCATGTCGTTCCGCAATCATCTTCTGGGCTTCTTCAATGACATCTGGGTCTCTACGCCACTCTGCCAATAGAGTTTTTCGCTCTCTTTCTGCACGGCGTGCTTCGGCCACTCGCTTAACTTCATCGATAAACATATCAATGTCGTCATATCCCATCTCCTGAGCAACTGTATCGATATCTCGCTTGCCAGTACGGCGTTTATAGTTAGATGGTAGGTCTTGAGTCAAATCTCCTAGATAATGTCGTAGGTCATCAACATGCATGCGTGGAATACTCCACTCTAAGCCGTTAGTTCCATTAATGTTTGTATCGTTATGCTCTAAGAATAGGTTTTGATCTATATTCTCAAAGATAAACTCATCTATAGCGTCTCTTAGCTCCCTAGTCATTTTAGGTTTAGGGTTGTTTTCCATCTCATTAATAGTTTCTTGAAGAGGGTGCTGATAGCGGTTGTCTGTATTGACATCTTGAGGGTTATTTGTTACACTATCCACATGAGAATCCCCTAGATGGTGTAACTCAGTTGACGGGTTCGTCCCTGCTGGCTCCATGGGGGATTTTCTTGTTGTAGCGTGGTCATTTTTGTCATTGACACTCTGGGCTTCTCGTGCTATATTACGAGCAGAAGTCTCTGTGTTATAACCAGGTTCGATAAGTTCCCCTGGCGACACAGGGGCTTTTCTTATGTTGCCCTCATAGAGAGTATTACGGCCATGCTCATTGCTCTTAGCTATGTCAAGTGTAGCTGTATAGTTATTACCTCTATATTTGACAGGTAGCTCTCTGTATTCAAAACCGCCATCCGCAACGCCATGTCCGCTTCGATCTTGTGCGCTATCGATGAGGCGAGATTTTTTAATCACCTGATCGATATATGGTGCTAACCGTTGCTTGACAGTAAAGTTTTCATTGGTGGCTCGCGCTTGTGGGTTAGTGAACTTTCTATTGCCCTGACGACTCAGTTCCACATCCATCCCATCACTTGTTCGGTATGGATTGCCAGTTCGTGCCTTCTGTAGATCACCAAAAGCTGCCTGGCTGAGCCGCTTTCTTGTATCTCCAGCTATACCGCCCATGACCTCGGCGGCGTTGTATCTCATTTGGTTTGGAGATAGTCGATTAATCCCGACACCATTCTCTCCATAAGGATTAATCCTATTCCTCACCATCCCCTTCACACCGTTTACAGCATGACCAGCACCGTGCATCATGCCGCCTCCAAGCGCACCAAGTGCCCCAGATTGTAAATAGACATTTTTATCGGTGTTTATCTTGCCGTCATCTGCTAGGTCTTGTGCAAATGTCTGCGTAACTTCTTCCGCACCTTCTTTTGCCGAGTCTTTGACTAGGTTTTTAGCACCATTTAATACAGTACGGCCAATACCTTGTTTTGCACCTTCTTTTAATACATTACCTGTCGCTTTACCCGCTAAGCTACGAAGAAGTGTGCCAGAACCGCCAAATCCTAATCCACCTACTGAAATACCAGCGTCTAACCCTTTACCGAATCTCTGAACACCATTTAATTGTTTTACTTTGCCATTCTCATCCGCTTCTATACCTGTAACTGCGTTTGCCATCTTATTTGGGGCTTCTGCTAGCCCTTGAACCATACCTCCAGGTATTTTAGCGGCAAATCGTACGTAATCCCCTGGGTCGCTCCATTGGAATCCTTTTTGTTTATCTGAGGAATCAATCCAGTTGTTGAACTTGTTAACATTGTCTGTGATTGGTTTTTCTACTGTTTTCTTAAAGTTTTGCTGTTGTTTTGCACCGAACAGACCATGCTCGCCAAGTGGATTTAAATAATCAAAAAATGTTGGTTTTTTAGGCGTAATTATAGGCTTATTTACCAAGTTTTGAGTTTGGATTTGCTTGTTTTCTTTGTTGACCCAATCTTGTTGCCCTTGAGGGGTAAGTACCTTAGGAGCGTCATTTATAGTTTTCTGAGGGATTTCTGGCTTAATCTCAGGAATAATAGGCTTAGTAAATTGATTTGCTGTTGGTACTGTATTTACTTTGGGTACTGTGTCTGTTTTAGGAGTTTCTGGTTTTTGCTGAAAAAGCCCTTGGGTAGGAGATGGACTGCCAAAACTAGGCGTCTTGTTTAAGTTGTTTAAGACAGGATCCTGCTTAAAAGTAACTGCTGGCTTATTCTGAGGTTGCGCTTGAACCTGTTGCTCTTTACGTCGTTTTTCCTCATCACTAACCCAACCTTTTCCAGTAAAAAAGTTACCTATTCTTTGAAAAAAATCCATCTCCTATTGCTCCCTACATTAACTGTTGTTTCTTCTTTTTTTCTTCGTCGCTTAAGATTGGACGCAAGTTTGGTGAGATCTCATCATTCACACCACCAACCTCTGAGTTGTCCTTGACGGTTACGTCCTTAGGGTCGTATGTCGCGAGGTCTGGTGCTTTCCATTCGACTTTTTGGATAGGAATACTGCGATCACGTCCTAATTCGTCAATCTCTGTACCCAAACGGTTGATTTGGTCGCGTGTGCCTTGCTGGCTTGCAATAGCAGCTGCCATGCTTGAACCATTTGCCGTCTGTTTGCCCACGTTGGCGCTTCTGATGCGATCTAATAGTTCAGCACGGGATTGTGCTACTTTTTGTTTCACGCTGTTCACGCGGTTGTTATATTCGCCTTCAATATCCCCTTGGTTCTTTTTGTAGGCGTTTTTAACTGCGAAGTAGTTGATGTCCATGTCTCGGCGGTTCTTGGCGTATGCGTCCTGAGCCTCACCCTGCTGTTTTGAGGCAGCTTTAGCAATCTCGTACGGTGCGAGGATTTTAGCAAACGAACTATCTCCTGCTCCACCGGCAGACAGAATACCTTTAGCCGAGCGGACCTTACTTGCGGCGTCGCTTTCAATTTGGTCTCGGGTCTTTTTGATGTTGTCGATAGAGTCTTTGGTGTTCATGTTGTAACGACCAGTTGACTCATTAAAGCTGTTTTCGTTTTCTTGCCATGCACGGTCTTTAGCTTTTCCAGCGTTAGCAATACCGACGGCTTCCTGACCGCCTAGACGGTTGATAGCTGAGTTTGCCTGTGCGATTTCATCGTCATATTTAGCGATAGCGTCTGCCTTGTTACGGGCTTCCTGAGTGGCGTAGGGGTTGAATCCGCCACCACCGTAGTAGCCACCTCCACCGCCACCAGAAGCGTCTCCTTGGTCGTGATTACCTGTTTGACCAGCCCTTTCCCTATCAGCATAATACAGCTGCTTAAAGCGGTCATTAATACCGCTAATCTCATCGTTTTTGTATAGCTTTCCGTCGCCGCCTTTTACCCAAGTATTGCGTCCAAACCATCCTGTCTTACGAAAATTACCCCCGTTACCTACGTTGCCCGATAGAAAGTTACGGTCGATACCCATGTCATCGCCGACGACGTTTAGCAACCCTTGTCCTTGAGACCTTGTGTTTTGATCTGGGTGGTTGTTTACATAGTTTTGTAGCCAACTTCGATATCCCATAAAAAATCTCCTTATTTTGTTATAAGGAGAGAGACTTGATAGGGTATGCTATTTATTTGAGTTCACAGAAGTGCTGAACGACGATATCTTTGTTTATTCCTATGCCCGTTTTCGTGTATTTAGAATCTTGTATAGCTTTCCTGTGTGGTTTTGAGCTCATCCACCAGTTAAAGGCGCTTCGTGTCGTGCCTACAGTGTTGTCGGTTCGCCAGGCGAGGTTTTCACCAGCATGTCTGCACTCCCCGCCTGTATGTTTAAATACCAACTCATACCCATGCACCCCCTCGGGTGATAAATGATCACGATAGTTACGACTGATCATATCGTCCGCCTTTTCCTGTGCACTAGCGTTTAATCTTTCGTCTAGTTTTAGTGGTGCTGCACCGACCTTGGCACGCTCTTTATTCACTAATTCCAGTATTTCCTGAGCATCTGGTGGACCAACATCATACTTGCTCTTCGGTTGCTCCTGTTTCTGCTCCTGAACCGCTCCAGCAGCTGCTTGAGCATCCAGACGAGTCTTTAGCCATACACCACCACTAACGCCTATCGTAAGCGCCACAATGGCTGTGATGACTATAGCTTTTTTCATACCCTCACCCTAGCACAACAGAGGTAAAATGTCAAGATTTAGCCCCTCGCCACCTGTATGCTCGTCTAAACCCAGCATCCTCAGCTTCTTTGACAGTCTTTGCGAAAAACTCGCCTTTTTCTGACTCAATATTCACTTTGTCATACTGCTGATCAAAAGGTAGATGATATATCTTTGAACCATCACGTCCTATATTACATTTAATACATGGATACGACTTATCAAATTCGTGGTTCTCTACCAGATTCATTTTCATGACTTCGGCAAATTTACGCGCTGTATCAGATAGTTTTGTTGTTGTGTAAAATACAGGTATAACTCGTAAGCCTTTATTCTGCATTTTATACTCAAAAGTTGTGCCAAAATGCTGGAATATACGGTTTTCGAATACATTTTTATACTGTGACCAATATTTACACTGGACTACCTCGATAGTCTTTCCTTTTCGGCAAACCAAATCACGTCCTAAATCTTCTAGTCCTTTGTTGATACCAGAATATTCAACCGAATATCCTTTACTCTCGTATAGATATCCGACGTATCGTTCGTACATCCTGCCCAATTCTTTAGGCGAATGGCGACGCTTCCAATATCTATCTAAGGCTAGCTGATTTCGTTGTTGTGGACTTAGTTTATCGTACTCAGACTTTGCCAGTAACCGCGTTACAGGGTCTTGACGTTCTCGCTCGGTATACTTTACGTCGTGCACCTCCTCTTCACCGCCTTCAAGCTCACTTTGCCGTATATCAGCAAGCTCTGGAAATAGCTGCTCATAATACTCAATGATTGAGCGGGCTGTTTTAGCTTCAACCTCAGCGGTGCGGCGCATTTTAGTTTCTCGCCTTACAGTGTCGGCTGCTGATAGGGCAGGTCGTCTTTTACTCCGTAAATAGTTAGACAAACCCTCATCAACCAACTTATCCAGTTCAGCAATACTTTCGTGTAATGACTGAAAACCAGCAGCGCGCTCACCCAGTGATGATTTAAGTGATTGTACACACCACAAAGCTTCTTTGTATTTTACTTCTATCTGCCAACGCGCCTTTTCTGCTTCTTCAATTTCCTTGTTGTATCTTGACCGCATATCTGAAATCCTCCTGTCAATCTTGTCCTCTGTTATTGTGCTACCAGAGAAGATTCCTGATAAAATTGCCGCTAATGACCATATTACAACCCAAGCTCCGCTTTCATTAGCAATATACCAGCTAAGAATACTTGTATTAAGAAAGTTGTCAGACAGTTTTGCCGCCACATAGGATAGCCCTGCTATTGCTGGCATAGCAAACATTACTGTCACACATGCCGCCAAGAAAAACATCGAAATATAGCTAGATAGCTTATTGTCAATGTCTTCCATACCTAATAGTATACACTACTAAGTCTCTCTCCAAATTGTTAATCTTCGACCTCTCATTTATCGCGGAGAGGCAAAACGCGGAGAAGGGGCGAGTTTCCCCGCCCCAAGAAGACTATTTAGCCTTCAGAACCTGAATAGCTGACTTCTTTTTCTCAAAGACGAATGCATCGTAAACGACACGACCGTTGACGTAGTAACCACTGGCAGCTTCTTTGAACTTGCCCTGATTGTAATCAGCCAGATGCTTTGGAGCTGCTGCTGCTTGTTCGTGAGTCAAGATCAAATCCACGTCTTTTGGTAGATAGATATCTGGCACTTCGATCACCAAACACTTGTCGATAGTTCCATAGTTACCATCGCGGCGGCTCTTTGCAGTCACATCGCTTGCTGGAGTAAACTTGTCATCCAGCTTGATGCGTGCGTAGAATGTAGCTGAAGCAAATGCCACGCGACCGTTAGCAGGCACTAGAGCATTAGTCTGAGCCGTCATCAAGCTAGTAAACGTTTCATATGCATTAGCGTTTGTAGTAGCTTTAACGGTAGCAGTACCAGCAGTAGCCAGAACGCTCAGATTATGCTTGTCCAAAGTCGGGTAGATAACATCCTCCATCTGTGTACGCATAATCTCACTTGCGTCCAGAGACCCATCTTTAGAGAAGTGTGCATCTGCTGCGTCAATCGAGATAGCAAAGTATTCATCTTTTGTAGCAGTGACAACTTGCTCTTTGTTTTGAGCAGCCTGGTATTCATAACCAAAACCACCAACACCTTTAGCGCCACCAGTAGGCTCTTTTCGAGAGGTGTAGTCGCGCAGAGCTTGAGCGGTCGTTGAGTAGATCTTAAATGTTTTAGTTGTGCCACCGACTACTTCGTATTTACCTTTGAAGGCAGGTGCAGTCAGAGACTTTAATACATATCCCTTGTCAAGGATTTTTGAGTATGCTTGTGGTAGATTCACAGCCATTTTATGTTCTCCTTATTTAGTTAAAAAAGTTTTCTACAAATGTGTTTTCGTCATCATCGCTAGACGTTGACGTGCCGCCAGCGTTCATCACTGCGGCAGATTGTTTTGTTTTTGATATTTTTTGGCTACCGATTCTAATACCTTCTGCGCGTACATCAGCTAAAGCAGACATAAACTCATACAACTTCATATCTGCTGACACTGGCACACCCTCCTCATTCAGTTGTAGGTTAGCGGCCTGCATGTACAGCTGAGTGGCTTTATCGGTAAAGTTTGCGTCGTATTCTGGCGATTTCTCATCGAATACAGGGTAGTCTTTGAGCAACTCGACTCTATCAAGTGCGATATTGTACTGAAGGTCAGCAATATCAGCTTGAACTTGATTGAGTTCAGTCTGGTGCTTATCAATCTCTTGATTGTAGAGAAGTGACTGCACTGCGGCGTCTTGTGGGTCTAACCCCATAGCCTCTAGCTGCTCTGGTGTCACGCGATTTTCGTTGATCTGCTGCTGAAGCTTTGCAATACCTTCATATTGAGAGACTTCCTGCTGTAGCTCGTTTCGGCGTGCTACCAATCCTCGAATTTCGTTATTCAGCTGAGCCGTACGCTCTTCTGCTTTCGGAAACTCTGGCTTCTCTTCGGACTTATCTTCAGATTTGTCCTCAGTTTCTGTTTCTTGGGTTTCGTCTGTTTTGGACTCACCCTCCGACTGTTCGCCCTCTTCCCAGAAGCCGTTTTGGAAATCAAGGTTGTCGGTTGAACTGTCTGATGTTGACGACACATCTGCCGCGTTCTGGCTGGTATTTACGTCTGTAGTGGTATTTTCCACGGTGTTTACTCCTTTTATTTAGTTATTTACGACCTTTTACATCGGTGCGCAGATGAGAGTTCAAGGAGATGAGCTCTAGGCTGATGGTGATAAAACCAACAAAAAACACCACCAGCCTGCAACCCACCTAAAACAACTTCTCTAGTCGATACGCTCCTTTCTCGCCAAATAAATACACTCCGAGCGGAAGAATTGCGGTCAAACTTGGATCGTCCACACAGATCAAAACTCTGCCTTCTTGCTTGAATTCATGACTCTTTAAAAGAGATTCAGTCTCAAGCGGCTGCTCTAATTTGTCTCTCACGTCTTTCTTATCCATTTGTTTTCTCCACCTGCTCCTGAATCCATGCCTTCAGTTCCGTCAAGTCATTGACACGCCATCTTGCAGCAAGTAATTGAACTTTTAACGACTCTTCTGAAGTCTCAGGATTCATAGTCAGTTGATTGATGTTTTGCGCTAACTGGATTTTTTCGTCCATACCTTTTAGAAGAACCTGAAGTACATCAATCTCTTTCTGAGCGGCTACTCGCTCCTTCTTTTCCTTTTCTTTTCGTTCTTCTGGAATACCCCAAGAAAGCCCGGTGTTTGGGATTAAATCGTTATTCATATTGCTCCTCGCTATCGGCTATGCCGTTATTGTTTTGATCAGGATCAATAATCAACTCTTCAGGGTCATCTACACCGGACTTAGTAATCATTCGCTTTAATAACTGATCTTTGCGGATATATTGACCTAATTCAGGGTCAGACTGAACCAGTTCTAGTATTCCCTTTAGGTTTTCCATCGATTGTTCGTCATCTTTGAGCTTTGAAGTGGACGCATCAACCTTGAACTTAAATCCCTTTATTTCTTGGCTGTAATCAACGGTAGCTGTAGTTGCATTAAAATTAGGATCTTCAACTTTTCGGCGCTTAATATATTCCTGGGTGAGCTCAATTGTCTTCGTGCCTTCAGATAGCGCAAAATGAATATTGAGCATCGTTTCGCAGACATCACCAAACCAGTCTTCGAACTGTTTGCGAAGATAATTATCACTAATACTTGTACGTTCCTGCTGAGCTTTAACACCGCTATCTGTTCGAGAAAAGCCAGGATTGCCGACTTCAGCAGATATACTGGTATCATTAGCGTTGTTTATATTTAAGATCTGGCTTTTAATGAGCCCATAGTTATTCGAGAAGTTATTTAATGCATGTGTAGAAATATTAACTGGTGAAATGCTTGCGTTAGGATCTGTCCCTAAATCCCAAATAGCGTTTAATTTATATCTGATCGTTGAAGTATCAAATGAGCCTCGCTTGATCAGTGGTGGATTTAATCCTAGAGCTTCTGCATACTGATACATTTGTATCTCTGAATCGAGCATGTTTTGAAGACCTGCCACAAGCTCCACTGCACCACGTCCAATCGGACTGAACATGTCCATGTCGTGATACAGGAAATGAATTGGAATAATGCCTCTCGGATCAGGATTGACAGTCGAGTAAACAATCTCTTTATTGTCTGGACTATAGCCGTAAAATAACGCGCCCTTCCCCTTTTGGAAGGCAAAAATAATCTCAATACCGCCCATCTCAAGCCCTAGAGAACGCTCAGCAGGAGTTTTGCTTTCATTATCCTTCTCTTTAGCTTGTAGATTGACAAGCTTATCTAGACGCCAGCCACTCTTTATTCCCTGTTTATTGAGTTGTTTTTCGCGGTAAATTAGGTACTTAATATCATTTGGCTGATACCACGCCCGTAAGAAAATAACGTTACAGTCTTTGTCGTAGACTTTTCCAGATTCTAAGATAACGTCTTTTATGTATGGTAATTTGAAGTCTGCACCAAAATAATCTCCGTGTTGTGCATAGAAGCAATATGCAGGCTGAGCTCCATACGTCATGGATTTACTCGACGCTCCCCAGGACTTCTGTAAGACGCTACCAGTTGTGTTTGCGTGCGGAATAATATCTTCTGTAAGATCTAAGTTAGCAATACCAGCCAAATCTTTATCTTTGTCTAAACTCGTCACTAAGCCCGTAGGAATCTGCTGAATTACACTTTTAGGACGTGACTGAATATAGCTAGCGGTTGTACCATCTGTCATATCTGGGAAGCCCGATGGTAAATTATTTTTAGGCTTATTAAGAGCAATACGCTCGTATTCATCAACTTTTGCTAATGCTGAAGCGTATTTTTTCTTGCTATCCTCATATGCGTCGCCGATATTCTTTTCATCGACATAAGAAAAAGCCACTGATTACTCCCAACGTAAAAATTACTGTTATGTAATCATCACGCTGGGCTTTCCCAGTAGCTTGTTACGCGTCTATAATATCATATTTATTTTTTAGTGTCTACAGCCTTGAACTTTTATCCAGAATAGTCTTCTTTACCATTTGCGGCAGTCCTGTGTTTTTATCAATTCTGACGTTCAATGATATATCTAGACACTCACCACTCTCTGCCTGTTTTATGAGATCGTCAAATTCCTGTCGTACTTCATCAAAGCTACTAACTTTCACAGGAATCGTAAATGAACGGATGCTTTGAGCAGTCATATAGTCTCTTATCTTCCTAGTTTCTTCAACCTCTACACCATCTGTAACGTATTTGTTTTTAACCTCACCAAATCTTAACTCCATAATTGTGCTAGATCTCCTGACATTTGAATTATTGGCTTCTGCTCATATTTTGGCTTTAAAATGCTAGACAGCTTATATCTCACAGCGTCTAGAGCGTGGTCAAAACCACCTTCTGGAACATTTATAATTTTGCCGTCTTTGTCTGTTTGCCATAAATAATTTCTATACTCTTTAATTAAATTAGTGCTTTGCTTGGTGACAGAGACGCTTTGCTCTTGAACATA
Organism: uncultured Candidatus Saccharibacteria bacterium; assembly: GCA_947095985.1. Taxonomy (GTDB): domain Bacteria; phylum Patescibacteriota; class Saccharimonadia; order Saccharimonadales; family Saccharimonadaceae; genus Nanosynbacter. Next base: position 20,997 of record CAMUPZ010000004.1, read on the forward strand.
ATTTATTCCCTGCAAAATAGATCCGGCGCCCTTTTTCGCAGCTACAACAGACAAACCGTATAGTTTTAATTCATCAATCGACTTCGGCTCTGCTGAATCTGCTACTATTACTCCAAATTCCTGATTATTCATAAATGAGGCGATTTGCTGGTTGCTCATACCTTTTCTGTAAAGAACCTCATCTAAGACATATCCTCCGTTGTAATAATAGACTGCGACTATAGCGGTTGGATCGTTTGAATAACCAAAATCCAATCCATAGCCTTCTAATCGGGCTTCGTGAGGTATTTCGTCTATAATCCTCCAGCCTTTGTATATTCTGCCTTCAACTTCTCCTAATTGACCTAATCCGTAAACAGTCCACCAGTTTTTATTTAATTTGTGAGCCTCGATGTCTTTTACGATTGTTTCAGGTAGACCTTCATTATCCTTATAGGTTACTGTAATCATTTCTACGTCATCACGTGTATTTAATAAGTCATAGAACCAGAACTCGTTTGTAGGGTTCCAATCTAACCAAATCTCTAATCGTGTACGCACTGCTAATTGGTCAAACGATTCATAAGCTACGTTGTTGCACTCATTTATAAATAATCGATCACGACGTGGGCCACGCACCTTACTTGGCTGATCGGCACTGAAGAACTCTATCTTTGAGCCTGTTTCAAATGTATAAATAGAGTCTGTAGCATTCCAGGCTGACTCCTTCCAATAGCCATGCTCCTGCATAATATTCTTAAAATCACGCATAGCACCCCTTTTAAGGTGTGGAAATGATTCGGATACGACACTAGTTAAAGTCGGTCGCTTGTCTTTCTGAGCCTTGCTGATGAGTATTTGAAGAATAGATATAGTTTTGCCAGCTGATGTCCCACCACACACGCCACGGATACGCTTTGTCATCTTAGCCAGCTTTTTTGTTGAACTGGTCAAGACGAACATATTATTGTTCGCCCTCCACCAAATCACCAAGAATCGGTTTAGGAAGCTTGAGATGAACTTCCTTCTTTTCGGTTATTCGCTGCTTAAGCTTATTATACTCTTTGATTGCTGACATCTTAGCTTTGAAGTCGGCATCTTGTGTGATAAGCTTCTCCATTTGCTTATCGACAAACTGGTCATTCAATCCACCAGCTTCAAATAGCTCGTCTATCCTCTTTAAAACGTTAGCGTTAGTTAGTAGCACCGAAGCTCGGTTTCGTGCTGTATTATACCAATTAGGCTTTGTTTTATCAGGCTCATAAGCTTCTATATAACTTTGAACACCATTGCCAAAAAACTCTCTATCACTAGCATAGAGTTGACAGAATCTTTCCTGTTTTGGATTTAGCTTTCTATCCGCCACCACTTTACCTCATTTTCAAAATACACAAGAACGTTTTACTTCAGAGTTGCGTTCTTTCAACTCACATACTGTACTTATATTATATCACATCTCATTTATTTAATAAATCTCTGCCTTTTTTCATATCCTCACCCACAAGTCTTTTTACCTCAGCTAAACATCGTCTAAAACCAGTTCTCCAGCCATCATTAAAAGACTCATTCATAGACACTATATTGTATGTTTTAGGCAACTGACTTACGATAGACTTGGCTCTTGAGGCATTATCTTCGATATAAGCTTTTAGTTCTGCTATTGATTCATCAAATATTTTATCGTCCATTATCATATTTCCTCGATCTATCCATTATATTAGCTTAGCCCCTCTACTTCCTTAAACTTTTCAGCAATGTCCTTGACGTATTCACTGTCATATTCGTCTTTGCCGGTTCACTAGTGTTTTATATAATCTTACAATCGCTCGCTTTAGATCGTAGTTACTCATGTTTTCAATATTAGACCGACCACCCAACTCTATGTATATGTTTCTCAAATTTGCCAGTCCTTTGACGTCAGTGACTGCTTTCATGATCTTGCGCTCGTAATCTTCATCATCCAGGAATAAACACGACTTTGGCTCGGACTTACTCATTTTACGATCAGGATGCCTTAAGTCCATAATCTTGGATTTTGTATAAATTGGATCTGGACACTTCAACCCAACCCGCGGCAGGATATCTCTTGCGAATTCGATATGAGGACGCTGATCTTCTCCAACGATTACTCTATCGTAGCCTGCAATGTCTAGAGCCATCATCACTGGATATATGTACATTAGCGCGGTCTTTTCTTTAACCTTATACTGCGGCATGGCATTCAGTAAGTGGCTAGGTGTTACGGCTAGCAGCTTAGCTAGTAAGGCGACATCCAATTTCTGCTCAACAACTTGACTACTCAACTTGAACATTCTGAGTACACTCAATGCTTGCTCCTCATATTCAGGTTCTGCCAATGGCGCGTGATGTTTAGCTATCAGGATATCTGCCTTGTATTCTATTGCTGGCTTTATCACGCTGACATAATGCCCTAAATGCAATCTGCCTGACGGGCGAAAGCCTACTATGGTATTTTTACTCATATCTTTCTCCAAATTATCAATTTTTAGCTTAACCTCCTAGGATAATCTCTGAGAGGAGAGTAGGTGTCGATTGGTCGTCTATAGCGTGCGGGCATAGGACTGTATATAGTATTAGCATATGCACGCGCCTCACGCGCTTCACGAAGCTCCTTTTGATTACTAGCAAAAGAAATAATCTTATTAAAGTGCTCGTTCACCTCTCTTATATATCCGCCACATTGATGAGCAAATCCATATGCACCACGAGATCTTAGGGTTCTTCCGCACTTATCACACACTGTAGTTGTAGTATCCTGTTTCATTATTTATTCCTCCTTCCACCAACGCCATCTCTTGTCCTAGTGATAGTTGTATTCTATCCATTTATGACACTTCCTTTAACTTGCTTAGTACTCTATCTATGGTTAACCTAAGATCAATAGAATATTCATAATTGCGTATATTCTCGTGACTGTAAACTTCAGTAGCCCGAAATAAATATTCACTGATCATTGAATGCATGACTTGCTCCAACGAGTGAGTACACATCAAATCGCCATCCTCTAGTGGAGTATTGCTGAACACATCCCAACAACATCGGTTTCTCAGCCATGTGAGTGCAAATTTTCCATTAGTGTGCTTAAACACCGCTACGCCACCACTGGCTAAACTATTATGTTTATAATCGTAAATAACATACTCATATTTATCCTTGTGGTCACTTAGTACAGATAGGATATTTCTATCTAGCTTTTGAAAATTAGGGTTATTAATTCGTGATTTAGCGTAGAGTTTATAAATTTTCATTAATATGTCCAATGATTTCCATGTTACTTATTTTCCTTCCATTTAAATGTAAGAGGACCAAAGGTAAACTCGCCTTTCTCATTGATGCCAAGTCCTACTTCTTCAATTTTATATAGGATATTGTTTCTATCCGTGTAAGTAAAATTTGGAGCAGCGTCTCCGAATAATCTTTGAGTAAACTGCATCAGATCAATTATGTCTGGCAGTCTATTTTCTGTTATCTTTTTATCAAGCTCAGTAAACATGTCTGACGCAGCTTTAATACCACGTTTGTATTCTTCCTCTAGTAGTTTCTGAATCTGCTTCTTCGCTTCAGTGATTTCACCGCCAACTTTGCGCTTCTCACCACGTTGAGCTATGGCTTCATGTTCTCGGCCGAGTTGATATTGCGCGAATAGAATGTCATCTAGTGTCATTATTTCTCCTCCAACAGCTGTTCATGTTCTCTAATCAGCTTCATAATACTTTCGACAAAATCACTCTTTATACAGTTAACTTCTTTGCAAAAATCGTCTGGGTCAACTTGCTTATGCTCGTACATCAGGGTTAAATCGCCAATCCTAAAAGATAGATTGTCTACAACAAACTTGATACGAGCCATTAAGTCTTCGTCTGTCATTATTTCTCCTCCAACAATTCAGGGCTTTCATGAATATTACCAATGACTTCACAAGTTTTTTCTGGGGCAAATTCGCTTAGGAATAGATACATAACTACCTTTCCTCGTTCGTAGACTTCAAACATAAATGCCGCATGGTCTTCCTTGTATGTAATTTTTCCTCGAAGTCCAGGCTTATTACTTCTTAATGGCTTCTGGACGATGATATCTCCTTCGTAAATCTCTACACCATTCTTGTCTTTTAGTCCTGTGTATTGCTCCCAGGTTTGACTACCCCCGCTTAATGGTTTATCTCCATCAATTGTGCATGCTCCACAGACCAGGTCGCCGAGAGTAACAAATGTCCGGTTTTTATTATCAATATCCCAGGCTCTAAATTTTATTTCACGCATTATCTTAATCCCTCTACTTCCTTAAGTTTTTTAGCAACATCTTTAACATACTCACTGCCATATACATCTTGGCAACGCTTATCTAACAACTTAATTATTTCTTCTAATGAATAGATACATTTTGGAACACGCTCTTCCAGTGGACCATAGCAGCTACAGTGACCTAAATCTATTAGTATGAACTTGCCGTTTTTATCTTTAAGCACTGCCGCACCATCACCTTCGTAATCACCCGATTCATAGTTGTAGATAAGATATTCATAAGCTTCTTTATCTAAATATTCTAAATCATATTCGTCTAGCTCTTCGTGTCCTACGTTATAGACCTTCATTTAAATTTCCTTTCCATCCTTAAAGCATTTCGAGTAGCCCATTTCGCCACTAGCTGTTTTACAGCGAGCTTCAGTGTTCATGTTCTGAAGCTCTTGCTCGGACATTTGAATTTGCAAAACAATAAGCAGGACTAGAACGACAATAATTGGTAAAGCCATCACTACGATAATACCTGCTTCAATCCAACGAATATTAAGTTTCGTTTTTGTCATAGCACATCCTTCGCCTTGATAACCTCTGCACCGTCAACCTCATCATCAGATACTTCTAATGCATCCCCAATATTATAATCCCAAATCTCGTCAAAATCGATATTTGCGACATTTGGCTCATCTTGGATATATTCATTAGCAACCTCTTCTGCTTCTTGATAGTTATCAGCTTCAACAAAGATAGCTCCTCTAACTGTTTGCATAATTTCTACCTCGTAAATCATTGACATCTCCTTTCTCTATATCTACAAAACTAACAATTTACTTTACATTCATTTTTCAAATTAAAGTAAAATGGTGTTTTAGTTAACATCTAGCTTATAGCACATCTTTGGCTTCAATCACTTCTTGATCGCCAACAATACACTCACCGTTATAAATCTCATCAGCGTAGTACTCTATAATATCTGCAAAACCTGGTTTCGATACGACACTATCCCTCGTGGCAGCCTTTTTGGCTTCATCTTGAGTTTCAGCTTCAACAAAGACAGTACCTTCCTGTACTACTCGAACTTTTACTCCGTAAATCATTAGACCCTCCCTCTAGTGGTTTAGTTGATATTAGTCGTTTACCGATCATTCATCCTGTCTTGTATTGCCTTGTTCTATTGCTTTATACATAGGCACTTCTGCCATATTGTAGCTAGCTAGCTGGGCTCGGGTTAGTTCTGCACGTTTTTCCTCTGTTAGTTCTTCGTTGTTGTCGCCCTCTGTCTCGTACTGTGCGAACAGTCTATGCTTTATTACAAATGCGATATTAGTTTCACGCTGTATTCGCTTTAACTCTGCACGATAGGCTCTCAGGAAAGATCTACGGCGTATTGTGCTTCTGCTGCCTGGGTTGGGGTACATACGGCTATAAAGCCTTTTAGGGTGCGGTTGTGTCTACTCCTCGATGTCCACAGCTCGGGGTGCTCTTTACTGGTTGCAAATCTATACATAACCTGTGCCGCTATTGTTTGCTCGCTTTTGGTTAGTTTGCCCGTTACAATTAGGTGTTCGCTGCATTTTTCTGAGGTATCGTTGATAAGATCCTCGTATGATAGCCCCTGCTTGGCGCAGATCCTTTGTAGGATACGCTGGGCGGCTTCTTTCTCGCCGCCTATACCAGTTCGAGCGAGCTCAACTATTTTTAGCGTTCGCTCATCTACTGTGTTGTCATTCGTCATAGTTCATACCATCCATTCATTATTTAATTCAATCGCATAACTGGTTGGCTATATAAGGTGATGATTTGCCGAGTTTTAATTTCCTCGAATGTGAGGGAATTAGATTTCGTAAAGTCACATCACATGCCACGTCGCTTTGCTTTAAGTCGGATTTGGAACTCCCGTCACCGCACATTCCACATTCTGCCTCAAATGCGCAGTTTGAGGACTTACTGTTGGGTATAGCGTCTACCTATTCCGCCACTTATATAGCCAGTTGACAACACCAGGTGTACAGCATTAACATGTTTGTTAATTTAATTGATGTTGCCAGTTGATAGCACAAATGGTGTGTCTTTAGACACCGAGCGTAACTTTTCGGACTACGCCTCATCCATAAGGTTCACTAGAACTCTGTGGCAAAGTTATTTATTGTGCTACCAGTTGAACAGACGATACACGTTGCACTGCGGTTATAGGAGCCGGCTCACAACGTTTCACGATTTTTCGGTCACGCACCGGGTAGGCTGGTACGCCTGAATAGAGGTTGTGCATATCATCTGTCCAGTTATACGGTTGAATTGTTAATGTTCGTTAATGTTCTTTTTAACCGGATACAAACCGTACCCGGTTGCGCAATTACTAATCATCGAGGAAAATTGACTTCAACAAGTCATCGTCTTCATCAACCACAGAGCTAAATACTTGTTTAGCTATGTTGTATTCTGAGATAGCTACAAGAATTAGAATTAGTGCTATGAATAGTATCCAAATTAGCGTGTACATTCTTTTTTCTCAGTATCTATCATAAGTTTCTCTAGTTCATCGTCTGTTATAGCACCCTTAAAGATATTTCTTACGAATTCCTTTGTTTTTTCATTGATAATGTTTTTTGATAAATTATCTAAAGTTTCTAGTGTAATAAGAACAACCTCTAAATCGTCAGAGTTTAGACTGACGGAAGTGTCGGCTTTGTAATGACCGTTTTTTTCACTAAATACCTTGACATTTACTTCTGCTACTGGTTTTTTCATGATTTATTCCTCCTCATACTCCTCCACAGAAAGAGTGATTATCTTATAACCTTTTTCTTCCAATTGTTTTTGGATACCTTTCCAGACTTCTGCCATCGTATTTTCTTTTTTAGTGCTTGTAGAAACATATTCAAATGATTTATCATTCTTATAATCAACTGTCACGATTAGTTTCATAACTTGTCCTTCCAATCTTTAATTAAAATTTCTAACTCTCCGTCTGTCCATTTGTAGGGCTTTTTCATGCTTTCTAACAGGTCAACGATATCTTCGCCGTAAGTTTTGAGCATGAATCTTGTGTAGCCAATCATATTTCCTTCATCAAATCGATTACATGACCTACATTGAGCATGTACGTTTCGCTCGTCATATCTGAGAGCCATCCATCTTCTGTTTATGAAGTGTCCAGCGTCAGCCTGTTCAAAGGGCTTTCTCTGACCACACGAACAACAGATAAAAAATCCGTCCTCAGAATCTCTCAGCCGTATATATTTTGAGAAAATCCTATCGGCTTTTTGGATTAATTTTCGACTTGCCACGCCTGCTCTTCTCCCCGGTTTAATCTTCGTGAGATTACTAAATTATTATCTATGAACGTCCACTTAAACTTCTTCATAAAACTGATGTCTGGGTCTACAATCCGAATTGTAAACCCATTATCAGTTTCGAGAAGGTAGACTTTTTTTCTTCTCGTCATTTAACCTCCTAAAAAGGTATTTCGCTCAAATCGACAGGCTCGCCAAGGTCAATGTCCTCGGTTACGTTCATCGCTTGATTAGTCGTTGTGTTTGCCGCCTTAGCGTCGTCTTCGGCGTATCGCTCAGTAGCTGGCGCAGCATTATTGCCGCCGCCCTTGGCGTCGCTCAAAAGCTGGAACTGATCGATGACGACTTCAGTGGCCTTACGCTTGATATCGTCTTTCTCCCAGATTCGTGTTTGCAAGCGTCCAGTTATACCAATCTGTTTACCTTTCGGTGCGTACTCTGCCAGTAGTTCAGCTGCTTTATTCCAGGCGACGCAATCGATAAAACTGGCGTCGGCATCTTTGCCGTAGCCGTCAACCGCTAAGGCGAATGAGGCTACGGACTTACCACTGTTAGTCGAGTTGACTTCAATGTCGCGGACGACACGGCCGATTAAAGTTACGTTATTGATTGCTGCCATTGTTCTCCTCCAAAATTACTTCTGCGTCTTCAACCTCTAGCGACGAGCCTGGTTTATTATCGACATACTCGCCACCGGCTTTCTGATCCTCAGTAATCGCTGTTTGCATTTCAATGCTCAGCGGTGCGTAACGTCCCAACAGTAATTTGAGTACTGTCTTTTTCGCCATTGCGTCAAAATTATCTTTCCAAACGCCGCCGCCACTTTTATAGGTTTTTGAATATCGCTTCGCATGCTTCTCAAGCTCATCGTTAGTCATAAACTCAGCTTTGCGAAAACCGTTCAGTAGCACGAAATACGCCATATAGCCGATAATCTTACCACTTTTCTCAATCTTAAAGTTAAACTCTGGCTCACCAGTAAACGAATCGACGCCAACCAGCTCGCTTTCGTAAACAGCTCTAGTTCCTAAGCTTTGAAATTGACCTGTCTTCATCGCTAACTGCACAAATCCGCGCCAGCCCATCTGGAATTGAGCCTTGCCAGCGTATGGTACTATGTAGGCAAAGCCTAGGTTTTGATTGACTGGCAAGTCTAATGTCGCTGCCGTCAGACAGGCATTGTATGTTGTCATTGGGTCGCATTCGGCGATTGTCGGACTACTATTCGCTAGTGCCAGTACACTGGTTAGGAACTGCCTGCCTTTATCGCCAAGTGTTCGCTCTGCTGACTTTATGATCGCGCCAGACTTCACTAACTGCTGCAATGTCAGCGGTGCGTTGGTTTTTTGAATAGATTTTTCACTCATTAGATTCCCCTTTAGTCGGCATACGGGTAAAAGACTTTATATTCAAAAGTGTCATTGCCCTTATCGATGAGCTCCCAGTAGCCCGTAAAATAAGACGCTGGGTCTTCCTGGTAGGTCTTCCAATTGCTCTTATGTTGTCCACATGGACACAATATCTGAGTACAGAACTTCTTTAGCATATCTATATGACCCGAGTTCACCTCGCCTCCAATAAACTTAATCTCCCAGAGATACTCCGAGTCTGCGTATGGCCTTGGCTGGCCATGCTTTATTTGCTCTATGGATACCTTCATCGCTTAGCTCCAATCTCCAAGAACAAGGATGTCGTCCATGGTTTCGTTTATATTAAAGTTGACCTTTTCGAGGTCTGTTTTACCAGCACGCTTATCAAAGCGCTTGATCTCGCTGGCGATTCGCTCTAGCTTTGCAAAGCCGCTATCGATAAACTCTGGTGATGCTGTAGCGACGCCGACGCGGTATGGTGCGACTGTCTCAGCCACAACCCAGAAGAACTCTTTGCTCTCGCACTTAGCGATCAGTGAATAAAGCGCCGCCTGCAGGTCGTAATCCATTCGGCGCGCTTCCCACTTGAAATCGTCAAACCGTGCGGTGGTTTTGACATCAAGGCAATATTTGATTTCGTCGTCCTGGACGCCGACAACATCAGCTCGACCAACCCAGTCTTTGCCTTCAATCTTTGCCTTGAGCTCAACCTCGTGGCGAGCGTTCTCGCCAAGCACCAGCTGATTTGCCAGCGGGTGGCTTTTAATCCGCTCAGCAATTGTGCAAATCGTTTCAAACTCAGCTTCGTCAATGATTGGGAGAGTTTGCGCGTCGCGCCAGTCTCTCGCCTCTTTCGTGCGGTAGTCTGGATATTGCTTGACAACAAACTCTTGCTCGCCGCCGAGTAGGTGTGCGTGTGCTAACTTGCCAATATCTACAGCCTTGCCGTAGGTTTTTTCAATCAAGCCAAGCTTTAGCCCTACCGCGTAGTCAATGCCGCTGTGGTAGATGTTTTTAGCTGATGAGTATGACCAGTGGTTAACATTTTCAATAGGCTTTTCCACTTACACCTCCTTTCTATAAAAATCTTAAATATCTTTTATTTGTATAAACCGACCATGCTTTATATCCTTGTGATTTCCACACATGATAAGCACAGTCAATATTTATTTCTGGGTTGCGCGAATCACAAGCTTCTCGTCCTGGTAAAATCCTTACTTGGAATAGAGAAACTGAATAACCATATGTTCTTCCGTTCTGTGTAAATGTCAGGCTTGTATCGCCTGTAGCGTTTTCATTACACGAACTCTCAGCTTGCATAATAGCTTTCATGACTCGCACGTCCCAGTTGTATTTTTCAAGTAAAGGTTGAAACCTGTCGCAGCCACCTACACCATACTCCATTTTTTGAGGTGCAGGTGAGGCTTCAACCTTTGCGGCAGTTTTTGTTAGCGACGGTTGCCGCTTTTCCGTCGCTACCGTTTTGACACTTCAACTTTCACATTTTTAACGATTGTTGCAGCTTCAGTTTTGACTTGTTCAGTCTGATTCTTTTGATATTGCATACCGCCAATAAAAGCGATAATTGCTGTAATTAAAATCGTAATGATGATAGTTTTGATAGTTTCAATGTTAAGTTTTTTCATTTTCTTCTCCTTGTTTTGTTTTTTATTTTCTTTATTTTCTTTTAAGCTAGACATTGCACTAACTCCTCTCTAGCGCAGATGTTTACAACTTCGTCCTCAATTCCATCACAATCTGGATTTGGACAATAAAACTCAGGTTCTCCCTGGCAACCACACCATTCAGCTTCTTTACCTGAACAGCAAGGTTGAACTACTTCTAGATTATCGTGGTTGCAATACCACTCTCTATCAAAGAAATCAAAACGATAACTTGCTCTGATTTGCTTTACTTTAATTTTCATATTTACTCTCAATCCGCCATTTGATATAATGGCTTTGTAGCCGCTCTTTCGAGCGGTTTTTGCTTTATACTGCCCACTTTTCAGCGCAGGTGTGGGAGACCTGTAGTGAGCAGCGCTGAGCGTTCGAAATCATAAGAGACTACTTATCGGAGTCAAAACAACACAAAGATGAAACACCTCTCGAACGCCAGCTGAATTAAAAATGTGCTAGCGATTATACAAACCGCTCAGCGCTGCTCACTAATTCCAAATTGTTAAAATACTAACTTCTACACGTGTTACGCCTGAACCTGAGCAATCTGTCACGCTTGTATAATTTTCGTCGTACGCTCTTTTACGGTGTCGCTTACGTAATCGTAATAGCACAGCTTGTTAATTCTGCACGAGATTATCAGATACGCATTTGATAACCTCGTGGAAATTAAAAAACACCACTTTCGTGATGTAGATAAAAAAAGAACCGCCATAAAGGCGGGGTTTACAAAACCGTTGCTCTAGCCAGCTGAGCTAAAGCGGCACTGGATTTATTTTAGCAATTTTTTAACCCCGTGGCAATAGCCTACATGACAATTTTTCGTGGCTGATGGATTTTGCGCTGTTGGCGCGGCCGTGGAGTGCCGACAGTTTTTTGAGCCAGCGCAGATGGTGTTAACATCTTAGTGGCCTTTTTACGTAGACCTTCAGCAAGGTCTGCTTGACCGGAGTTTTCATAAGCTTCCGCCAATATCTTAAGAGTTTGTGGAATTGGCTCTAGCTCAACAGCCTTTTCTAGTGCGTTTATTACCTTTTTCGTATTTCCAATTTTTTCTTGGACTTTAGCGTAGGCAATGTAGCGAGCTGCCAAGTCATCTTCCATCTCCAGGGCTTGCTCGAAGGCTAATGATGCTTTTTCATAATTTTCGGTTTCATAGTAAATCAGACCAACGTTATGAAGGCTTGAGGCGCTTGGCTCTAGGCTTTGGGCAATCTCAAAACACTCGATGGCGTCTTTATAGGCACGCTGTTTGGCGTATAAAATACCCAGGCGGTTATAAGCAGTGGCGTTCTTTTCGTCGACGCGTAAGATGGTCAACAGGGCCTTTTCTGCTCGCAGATATTTATTTTCGCGAATTGAGTCTTGAGCAATCACCCATAATCGATCAAGCTTTTCGGTAATTTTAGTTGGCAAATCACCAGCGTCTTTGATTGATGGATGATAAAAAATCGCCCAAATCATTAGAATTAGAATGAGGAATAGTCCAAACATATCTATATTATTATAGCACAAGTTGCATCAGCGCTAGTCTGACATTAGCATTGGAGTTTAGTGCTTTACTGACGATTGTAGTCTGATTGAGCTGTTTTTCTAATGTCGAATTCATGCCATGAGATAGGGATTGAAAGCGAATCATGTTGATGATGATATCAGTGAGGATTAGCGCTTTCTGGCGGTCAGTAAAGTATTTTGCGATATTTTTTAAAGTAGTATATTCCTGATTTGTGGCTAAAATTTGCTTCGCGTCAGTGGCTAGCTGTCGATATTCGGCGAATTTGTCTGGGCTCTCTGCTAGCTGACGAATCAGTAGTGGCCGACCGGCAGCCAAAAAGAGGATTTGCTGGATGGTGGCTGAGTCTAAATTGTAATTTTCAAGTAGTTTTTTGTCCTGGACTGATGATGTTTTATGAAGTGTAAGGGTTTGGCAGCGAGATTTTATTGTGTCTAGCATTAGTTTTGGATTTTTTGCAATAAGGATAAAGATGGTGTTCTTATTTGGTTCTTCCAGAGCTTTTAGCAGCGCGTTTTGGGATGATTCAGTCATCAAGTCCGCCTCGTCAATAATAATAGTTCGGCGATTTATGGCGTAAGTTCGTAATTTAGCAATGAGATCACGAATTTGCTCAACGGATATGGATTGTTTATCTGGAAGCGGAATTAAGCGGAAAATATCACTATTTTTAGCTATTTTTTGAGCCACGTTTTTGCCGTCTAGTCCATAATCAGCCACAATTAAAAGTGCGTGTGGTGGCCTAGAGGTGATTTGGTCGATTTTTTGGACGTCTTGGGTTGAGACAATAATTTCAGACACTACAATTCCCCTGGAAATAGCTGCTTGAATTCTTCTGGAGTGGCTGCTTCAAATGTTTTCCTCTCGCCAGATGGTAACGTAATCTCTAATTTGTGGGCGTGGAGCATCAGACGGCTGGCGTTCGGTTTGCCATAAACGCGGTCACCGAGGATTGGTGTGTTCAGGTATGCCATATGGACGCGGAGTTGGTGGGTGCGGCCGGTGGTGGGTTTAAGTTCAATCAGCGCCTGAGTATTAGTTGACGTCAGTACGCGGTAGGCTGTCTGAGCAGGCTTGCCGTTCGGGTCGACGCGGAAGGTGCTGGGCGCGGACGGATTGCGGCCAATCGGCAGGTCGATTTTTGCGGCGGCTAGTTTCGGTACGCCGTCGGTTACCGATAGGTAGGTTTTTTTGGTGGTGCGCTGGGCGAATTGTCGCTGTAAATGGGCGGCGG
>CAMUPZ010000005.1 GCA_947095985.1 uncultured Candidatus Saccharibacteria bacterium
GTTTTTTGAACGGCTTATCGATTTTTTGGCGCAAGTTTTTTATGTACGCCTCGACGTTGTTCGGTAAAATATCAGCATCAAAGTCCCAAACGTGGTCGATTAACGTTTCCTTGCTGAGAATCTGGTTCGGGTGCTGCATTAAATATTCCAGCAGCGCGTATTCTTTACTAGTCAAGTCGATAGTTTTTCTGGCGCGCATCACGGTTTGCTGCTGCTTATCAATCGTCAAATCAGCAATTTTCAGAACATCTGGCTGTTGAATTGGTGGTCGGCGCAGTAAGGCCCTCACTCGCGCCAGCAGTTCGTCAATAGCAAACGGTTTAACTAAGTAATCATCCGCGCCTGCGTCCAGCCCGAAGGTTTTATCCTCGGTGGTGCCCAGGGCTGTGAGGAATAAAATCGGCATGTTTTTACCGTTTTTACGCAATTTTTTAACAATCTCTGCACCCTCCATGCCCGGCAGCATTCGGTCAACGATTAGCAAATCGTACGGCTGGCTGTCTGCCAGATTAAAGCCTTCTTCGCCGTCATTAGAGATATCAACGGCATATTTTTCTCGCTTGAGAGATTCGGAAATCACCCTTGCTATTTTTCGTTCATCCTCGATGACTAATAGTCTCATACTGCATCTATTATATCCCTTTTTACGTTTGTTAGGGATAGTGCTATAATTTTATTCAAAGAAAAGGAGGTATATGTCCGGTAATAAAAAAATTGTTGAGATTAGTCATTTTAAGATGAAGTTTGGCGATAAAACAGTTATTAAAGATTTGAGCTTTGATGTTTTTCAGGGTGAAGTGTTTGGTTTTCTCGGTAGTAATGGCTCAGGAAAAACCACGACTCTTCGAGCTTTGTTGGGACTATATGAGCCAGCGGCTGGTGACCTACTAATTAATGGCAGGCCGTATGCCGTGGAGAATCAGCTGAGCCTCGGTTACCTACCAGAAGAGCGTGGTTTATATAAAAAAGAAAAAGTGTTAGACGTGATGATTTATTTTGGTCAATTGAAAGGTCTAAATCGTAATGAAGCTAAAGAATTCTCTTTGAAATTTTTAGAGCGCGTTGGCTTAAGCGACAAAGCAAATATGCGATTAGATAAATTATCAGGTGGGCAACAGCAAAAAATTCAGCTGGGTGTAACAATTATGGGTGACCCAGAATTGCTGATTATGGATGAGCCGACCAAGGGTTTTGATCCGGTGAATCGTCGGCTGTTGATGAATATCATTGAAGAGCAACGAAAAGCTGGCACGACAATTATTTACGTAACACATCAAATGGAAGAGGTTGAGCAATTGTGCGATCGACTGATTTTATTAAAGGACGGTCAAGCAGCTGCGTACGGCACGCTGGCAGAGGTGAAAAAACAGTTCGGCGGCGCATCAATGGACGATATTTTTGTCAAAGTGTATGGCGGCGAAGATAAGGAGTTAGGTGATGAGTAAAATGCATAATTTAGGTACGGTCTTCAAATTTGAGACGATCCGAGCTTTGAAAAAGCCAACTTTTTGGCTAATGGCATTGGGTTTTCCTCTGATGATAGCGGTGCTTTACGGCGTCATGTTTTGGTCGCAAAATACGACAATTCAGGCCTCAAAAGAATTGGACAAGCAAGAATTCTCATTAGAAATTACCGACGATTCAAAGTTGATATCTTCAGAGCTACTCGCAGCAGTTAAGGCTAAGCCAGCTCAATCAAAAGAATCTGGCATTAATGACGTAAAAAATAACAAAGTAGATGCTTATATCTATGTTCCAAAAGACATAAGCCAGCAAAAAGTTGAAGTTTACGGTAAAGATGTCGGTCTGTTCCAGAACGGTAAATATGGTGCAGTGGCCCAGAGTCTACTGAGCAAATCAGTAACTAGTAATATTAGTCCAGCAGAAGTCACTATTCTTCAAAGCAAAGTTCAGCTATCATCAACTACTTATCTTGACGGTAAGGAGCACGGCGGCATTAATGAAATGATAGCGCCAGGAATGTTTCTAGTGATTTTGTTTATGCTGATTAGCTTCTTTGGTAATCAGATGCTGGCCAGTACTACTGAAGAAAAAGAAAATCGCACAGTAGAGATGCTGTTAACGACGGTTAAAACTGACACCTTAATTACAGGAAAAATATTATCACTGATGGTGTTGGCTTTGATTCAGATATCGATAGTCGTTTTACCTGTTGTGGCGGGATATCTGGCGTTTGGTTCAAAGCTACAATTACCAAATATGGATTTGAGCGCACTTGTACTTGATCCTGTGAGGATTAGCTTGGCGATAGTAATTTTCTCAGCCAGCTTCATGCTGTTTACGGGTATGCTGGTGACTTTGGGTGCAATGATGCCGACCGCTAAGGAGGCGAGCCAATGGTTTGGCTTGGTGATGATGCTATTTGTTGGACCGCTTTATGGAATTACAGCCTTTGTGTCGTTCCCTGACTCGTTCTTTGTTAAGTTCCTATCGCTATTTCCGTTTACTGCGCCAATTCCGTTATTGTTAAGAAATGCAGTCGGCAATTTGCCGGTCTGGGAAGCATTATTAGGTGCGACAATTTTGGTCGTTACAGCGGTATTTGTCATGTGGCTATCGGTGCGCGTCTTCCGTTACGGTGCTATGTCGTATGATAATAAATTATCGCTATCAACATTGCGGATGAAAAGGAAAGCTGGTAAGGTTTAGATATGAAAGTACGTATTGAGATAGACACAAAAACGTTCGTGCGGTTTTGGCTAGTGGTAATGGGTTTTGGCTTGGCTGGCCTAGCAATTTACTCCGCAAAGGACGCGCTTATTCTGCTGGGGATTTCCTTATTCTTAGCGCTGGCCTTGAATCGTCCGGTAGCAGCGATTGCTAAAAAACTACCAGGTAAAAGTCGATTGGGTGGCACAGCGCTGGCTTATACGACATTGGTACTTCTATTAGGTTGCGTGGCTTGGTTTGTGGTACCGCCAATCGTCCAGCAATCCGCCAAATTTGTTGAAAGTGTACCGAGCTTGATTGACCAAACTGGCTCACAGTGGCATGGATTTAATGAGTTAATTGATAAAAACGGTTTACGTCCACAGGTTGACGCGACGTTAAATAACCTGAAACAACAGGCTTCGTCTTGGGCTGCTAGCGCTGGTACTAGCCTGATCTCAAGCGTAGGTTCATTGGCGGCGTTTCTGGGGTCATTATTCTTGGTGCTAGTCCTGTCATTCTTGATGTTGCTGGAGGGGCCGATGTGGATGAAGCGGCTATGGGGTCTTTATAACGACCAGGAAAAAATGGAGCGACATAAAAAACTGGTTGGGCGCATGTATAACGTAGTCACGGGATATGTCTCTGGTCAATTAACAGTCTCTGGAATCGATGCGATACTGTCAGGGTTTGTAGTGTTCGTGCTCAGCCTGGCATTTCCGGCTATTGATTCAAACTTGGCGATGTTGACCGTCATGGTTACCTTCGTATTGACACTTATCCCAATGTTTGGTGCGACATTGGCTGGGTTGCTAATTGCGCTACTGCTGTTCTTCAACAACGTCACTGCTGGTGTAATCTATGCTATATATTTCATCGTCTATCAGCAGATTGAGAACAATTTCATCGCACCATCAATTCAGTCAAAGAAATTAGAACTATCGGCGTTGATGGTGTTGTCGTCAGTGACAATCGGTCTCTATGTTGGCGGGCTTTTGGGAAGCTTGATTGCTATTCCGACGGCTGGCGTAGCTAGGGTACTACTGGAGAATTATTTGGAACAGGCTCGGCTAAATCGTATTGAGAGTGAAAAACCGCTGAATAAATTAATGAAGAAATTGAAAAACGAAAGTTAACTAAATCCAGAGTGAAAGTATAGCCTGTTGGATTCAGCGGGCTATTTCCATGCCCAAATGCTGCCGCTTGGCGTGTCGCGAATGGTGATACCAGCCGCCAGCAGTTCATCGCGAATGCGGTCAGACTCTTGCCAATCTTTTTCGGCACGGGCGTTGCGGCGTTGGATGATCAGTCTCTTCAAATCGTCGGTAATATCAGGGGTCGATTCTGCCAAGTCCAGGCCTAAAACCTCGTCAATAATTTCAATCAATTGCGACAAACCGCCGCGATGGATTTTTTCTAACGGCGCGTGATCCAGCCGTGAAAACGCCTCGTCAATCAGCGCCAAGGCTCCTGGCGTATCCAAATCATCATTCAGCTTTTCAACCAGCGCCTGCCGCGCTGCTAATAGCGACACCGTGCCCTCTTGCTCATCTTTCTCGTCGTCATCATCCAGCGTGTCATGCGTCTGGTGTCGCAGCGCCGCATAGCCGCGCCAATGATCCAGCCGGGCTTGGGCTGCTTCCAAAATCTCCCAGGTGAAATTGCCCTCGGTTTGGTAATGCTTGCTGAGAATCGCCAGCTTGAAAGCCATCGGGCTAAAGCCACGGGCGGTGATATCGCTGAGGGTGATGATATTACCCAGCGATTTACTCATCTTGCGGCCGTCGACTTTGATGTGGTTATTGTGTAGCCACACTTGAGAAAACTGCTGCCCGGTCAAACTCTCACTCTGGGCAATCTCATTGGTGTGATGCACCGGAATGTGGTCAATGCCGCCGGTGTGGATGTCTATTTGGTCGCCCAAAGTTTCACGAGCAATTGTACTACATTCCAAATGCCAGCCTGGAAAACCGACGCCCCACGGGCTGTCCCACTCCATGTCGCGCTTGGTGTTGGTTGGTGAAAATTTCCAGACGGCGAAGTCGGTGATGTTGCGCTTGCCCTCGACGCTGACCCGCGCTCCCGCCTCCAGGCCCGCCACGTCCAGCCGCGCTAATTTGCCATAATCTTTCAATAGTGACGTATCAAAATACATGCCATCGCCGTCAATTTTGTACAAAAATCCCTTTTCGTCTAGCCCGCGGGCAAAGTCGATTTGCTGCTGGATATAGTCTGTTGCCCGCACTAAATGGTCGGGTCGTACTAATTTCAGTACCTCGTAGGCCTCGTGCTCGGCGATGGCGATGTACTGCTCGGCCACATCCCAAGCGGTTTTACCCTCGCGGCGCGCACCTTTTTCCATTTTGTCCTCGCCGTTATCGTCATCGCTGGTCAAATGTCCAACATCAGTGATGTTTTGCGTTCGAATAACGGGAATATCTTGCCAGCGTAACAATCGTACCAACACATCCCAATAAATATAGCCAACCCAGTTGCCGATGTGCGGTTGCGAATAAACCGTTAGACCACAGGTGTAAAATTTGACCGTTTCTCCGCTAAGCGGTTTCAGTTCGTCTTTTTTTCTGGTAAGCGTGTTATAGAGTTTTATCATTAGTCCTATTGTACGTCACTCTGGTGGCTTTTTCAAAATTGATATAAAAAACAGCCCCAACGGGACTAAATAATTTCAAGGAAGAAATGACAGACAGTATTATTGTAAAACGCCGCCTGCCATTTCCCCCGTCGGAAGACTAGTCCTGAGTACGAGGACGCTTCCACTCTAGGAGAGTCTTAACCCTTCCGAGCAGCTGATGTAGCTGGGAAATTTGGTGTTCCCCCAGCTGAAGAATGTCAGCCTTATCGATAAGGGTGCGAATATTCTCCTCCACCTGCCGTGCAGGTGGAGTGATCTCGACGAGGTAGTCATCGAGATTATTCACCTCCTCTCTACGTCCTTCCAGGTTACAAGTCGCCTTTCTCAAGGCAGAGATGATCGCGCCATTTAGGCGCCTCATCACCTTACCGTGGTGCAGTGAAAGGCGGCCGTAGGTCGACATAATCTCCCAACTCAGCCAGGGCTGAGTCCTGCCTGTGGATCCTGCTGTGTTGAACACAGCAAGGAGATTCTGCTCCGCCGAATACGAAGCGCTCACTACTCTTCGAACAGAGTGATTCTTGACGTCAAGCGACGACGCCAAGACATCATGCAAGATGAGCATGATTGAGAGACAGCTCTCAATCATATTGGCGAGGACTTCTTCCCCCGTAATTTTGCCGGACTTCTGGAACGCACGCCCCAGATTATTGGCGGCATTCTCCAGTTTACGAAAGAGCTTGATGCCGCTCTCCTTGAAGACAAGAGTCTTTCCGTTAATATTCAGAGTGTTGCCTTTTTTCTGTCGAGACATGGTCTCTTTCCCGTCTTCTCACCCCTGGATGGTTAAGTGACGTTTTGTCACAAGGTGAGATTTCACGCCTCTTTTCTATTTTTTTGTAAAAGGAATAAAAACTCACCTTGTATATAACTGTCTGTCAAAGTACGCTTTTGGACAAGGATTTTCTCAACTCGTCAACAAAAGCTACTTCTACTTATATCATACTAGCGTAAAAAGTCAACACTAATCTACTTCTCGCAAAGCTTGATCCGTCGCCGTTACCAATTCCCGCACAACCTCGTCATAATTCTCGTATACACGGAAGCCGGCCGCATACGGATGGCCGCCGCCGCCGAAGTAGCCAGCCACGGTGTCGGCGATTGGGAGGTTGCCGCGCAGGCGGGCAGTTAGTTTGCCGTCAGGGTAGGTTTTGATAACGCAGCTGAGCGCCACGCCCTCGACCAACCGCAGCTCGTCACCAATCAGTGCGCCGGGGTTGTAGGCGTCGCTGTAGGCTTGAATTTCCTCAAATGGCACGTGCACCAACGCCAATTGTCCGTCCAGTAAATATTCGATTCGCTCGATCAACTTGCCTTTGTACGCCAGAATTTCCGGCGATTTCTTCATAAATTCGCGCCGCCGCTCTTCAATTTCGGCATTGGATGCACCAAGCTCGGTCAATTCACCAGCGACGTGAAAGGTCGCCGCGGTAGTATTTGGCGTAGTTAAGCCTAGGCTGTCAGACATGATGGCGATAAGCAGATTCTCCGCCGCTTGCTGGTTGATAGTCCAGCCGGCATGGGTGAATAGTTTATATAACAATTCTCCAGTTGCTACCACAGTTTCCGATAGCATAATATGCTCAAAACTCAGCGTCGGCTCGGCGGTGTGATGGTCAATAACCAGTACCGGATGTGTTTCCAGAAAATGTCTTAATCCAGGTGTTTCTAGTACCTTACTAAGCAATACGTCGGCGCTAGTGTCAACAATAATAGCGGCATCAGCCTGTGCTGGAAAATCGCCGACTACCCTATCCCAGCCACGGATGTAACGCAGATATTTGGGGATGTCGACCGGGCAATATAATGTGACGGACTTTCCCAGGTCGCTCAGCACTTCTTCCAGTGCTAAGCTAGAACCCAGACTGTCGCCATCAGGATTTTCAGCTTGGATAATTACTATATTATTTGCAGATTGGATAAATTGTTTAGCTGTATCGAGCATATATTTATTATAACAAATAGTTTTTTATGTCTTTTGTGGGAATTTTAGGGACTTAATTTATAGTTATATAGAGACGCGTAACAGATACACTAAAAACGTAAACATTTTTATAAATTATTATTGACAAAATATAAAAATTGTGCTAGTATGGGAACATAAAGCCCGAATATTGGGCTGGAAAGAGGAGTTTTTATGAACAAATTTAAGAAAATCGGCATCGCTATTTCTCTGGGAATTGCTTTGTTCGGTGGAATTTGGCTAGCATCGCCTTCACAGGCTGCCGGCTGTAACAAATTTAATGTCGTTTACTGCGGCACCAATTCTATGTTAGAATTGCAATCAGCATATAGCCGTTCGGAGATTAAATCTCTATATAGCCAATGGTATATTACTGAAACCATGGTTCAGGGTGGTTCAAACATGCGTGAAGGCGTGGTTGACGCAAGTGGTAATATTACAGTTGACGGTCGAGTTGTAGCTACAAACGCCGTAACCGTACAGTCTAAGGCTGGTACTCTTCAGCCTGCCCCACAGCGTACATATAGCGCGGCTGGTTATACTTACTATCAATATACGACTGGTCAGAGCTTTGTTGATGGCCCTAAGAGCTACCGAATCTATGCATGGTTTGATGACAATGGTAAGTTCATCACCGGTGTTATTAAGGATTGTGGTAACCCGGTTTGGGGTCCACCAACAACACCTCCGGCAAAGCCAGCGCTAACATGTGATGTCTTGCAAGTAGCTGAAGTTTCTCGTAACACATTTAAGTTTAGTACAAAAGCAACCGCTAAAGACGGCGCAACTATCACCAGCTACACTTACGACTTCGGTGATGGTAATACTCAGACAACTACCTCATCTGAAATCCAACACACTTACGCAAAATCCGGTAACTACAAAGTTACTGTTACGGTAAACGGTAAAGAGACTAGTGAAGTTAAAAGGCAGAGTCCAAACTGTGAAAAGACTATCACAGTTAAAGATGAACCAAAGGTTCCAGTTTGTAAGCTAGAAACAGGTGAATATCCAGTATTTGTGGAAGAGTCAAAGTCTCATGATACTAGCAAGTATTCAAAGAGTCCAGATGACTGTAAGAAGTCTCCTGAAAAGATCAAGGTATGTGTAATTGAAAACGGTAAGAAATATATTGCCGAAATTAAGAAGGAAGAGTTTAATAAAGCGATCCATAAGGATTTGAGTGAATGTAAGGAAACCCCTACCACTCCTACACCTTCTCCAGAGTTGCCAAAGACCGGTGCAGGCGACGTGATTATGTCAGCACTAGGCCTGGGTGGATTGACCGCATCTACTATCGCTTATGTTGTTAGCCGCCGCCAAATGTAATAGACTAAGCTAATAGAAAAATACCCGCCATAATCAGGCGGGTATTTTATTGGCTTTAAGGTGTGAGATTATAGTTTTTTCCGACCTTCTAAGGCGTGCGTTAATGTAATCTGGTCTGCATATTCAAGGTCGACGCCGACTGGGATGCCGCGCGCCAAGCGAGTAATTGTAGTACCTAATCCAGCCTCCTGGATGTAGCGCTGTAAGAACAGAGCAGTAGACTCACCCTCGACTGAAGCGTTAGTGGCGATAATAATTTCCTGTACGTCGTCGGTTTTTATACGCTCAATTAACTCAGGAATATGTAGTTGCTCTGGCCCAATATTATCGATTGGCGAAATCACCCCACCTAGCACATGATAGGTGCCGGTAAATTGTTTTGTTCTTTCTAGGGCAATAATGTCTAGTGGCTCTTCAACTACGCAAACAAGCTGCCTATTTCTGCCCTGGTCTGCATATAGTGGTGAAACGTCGTCACCAGCATCAATCAGCGCAAATGTTTTTGGGCAGGTTTTTACGTGGTCATGTAGTCGATCCAGTGAGCGCGCCAATTGCTTGGCAGATTTAGGATCGCGGCGTAAAACCGCGTAAGCGTATCTCTCTGCTGTCCGCGGTCCTACTCCGGGTAAATTACCAAAATCATCAATTAAAGCCGTTAAGGCTTTAGGTAAAATGTCAGTTGACATGATCTTAGAATGGCAAGTTGCCTAGGCCGCCCATCAACGGTTTCATAGTTTCAGCGGCAACTTCCTGAGCCTTAGCCATGCCGTCACGAACTGCAATTTCAATCCAGTGCTCTAGTTCTTCGATATTTTCTAGGTCAACCATTTCCGGGTCAATTTTTACTGACTTGATTTTTAGTTCACCGCTAATTTGCACCACTACTGCACCATCACCAGCCTCAACTTCAATAATTTCCTTGCCTAATTGCTTCTGTGCTTTACGTAGCTGTTGTAGCATTTTTACTTGATCAAATGCCATATTCCTCCTTATTTAATATGTATAATTATACCTTATTTTTTGTCAGATGTGTAGATGTAGAAGCGGTCCCCGCCCTGGTTGTGTTCGCTGACGATAATTGACGATAGATGGCTTGAGTAGGTTTTTGGTGTGGTGGTTTTTGCAGCATGGCTGACATATAGTGTTTGTCCGACTTTTTCTGGTGCTGTGCGGATAATTGATATTCTATGATAACTATGTTTTTGGAGCGCTTCGTAAATTGGCGATTCTTCTTTGCCGACTAATAGAGAGAACGAGTCAGTTGGTGCGGTATTTTTCTGTAAGAGAGACAAGTCTTTATTAAAATGTGAAACAGCCTCTGGGAAATAACGATAACTATCGATGTAGCGGAAACTACCACCCGTTACCATGACGATAATTAAGAGAGATATAAGAACCAATCCTGTGCCGCGAGCGTAAGGGTTGCGCGGAAAAAGCCCGTACCACATAGCCATTAGAGATTCTAAGCCGACTGCTAGCAGAATGAATAGCGGAACGATGACAATTGGCGTTAAGCTTGGCTGTAAGATTAGTAGGGCTATTGCTAAAACTAGCCATGACCAAATCATAAATGAGCGGGCGCTGGCAATTTTTTGGAAACTGCGAATCAATCCTAATCCAATTAGAATCATGGCGTTAAAGTCCATGATTGGTGTAATTTGGTTGCCTACGACTGACGGGAAGATGCGAAGATAGGTGTAATATAGGGTTTTAAGATTGGCGAACATGTCAAAACTGAGATTATTAATGCCAATGAGATTATGAAATAGCGCGTGAGATTTATAACACAGAAAGCCAATCCCGAGACCTATTGTGAGTAAAATAGCCAACGGTAAAATCCAGGACCCTCGATGTTTTCTGGAGATAAGAAAGTAGCGTGGGTGTGGGTGGAGAAAGGCGATGATCAGGAGTCCTAAATTGATATACCAAAGATATGGAGTAAAGAGGCTGAAGGCTGTGGTGATGGCTAGTTCAATCCGCCAGAGTGAAGCCTTCGGTGCTTTCTGAAGAATGAGCGTCGCAAAAAGTAGTGTTAGGGCGGTATAGAAAATATATAAAACGCCAACGGTTGCGCTCTGTCCTATGAATAGAAATTGACCGGTGCTGATCATGATAAGTAGCGATAAGATGGTCGTGGAGGGCTTAAACCAGCGTTTAAGTAGGAAGAATATGGCTATAGAGCTAATAATCGACACTAGGACGGCTGGGGCTTTAATTGTTAGTAAGCTGACGCCAAATAGCTTGAAAAATGTTAACTGAAGTAGATGAAACGGTAAGTTGGTTACGGCAAGTCCTTCGGCGCTAAATTTCAAGTGGTTTGTGGTATTAACCATGTCAATTTCTGCTTGAGACAGCCCGCCCGGTGCGCGTAAAGCGGAGACCGTAACAGCCCCTATATACAATAATACCAACAGAGTATATCCGAAAGCATAGCGCCATCGGTAAAGAAAAATATCAGTAACTTTTTGCTTTTTCATTGGTATGATTATAGCACAATTCTATTCGTGCTTGCGATCCAGGCTCATGAAGCGGAGGCGCTCTGGGTGGAAGTACAATTGGACTTTTCCGACGGGGCCGTTACGGTGCTTAGCGATGATTAGGTCGGTGATGTTTTGGACTTCCGGGTTGTCTGGTTCGTAATATCCTGGGCGATAAATGAAGCTGACGATATCGGCGTCCTGCTCGATGGATCCAGATTCGCGCAGGTCGGCTAGTTGCGGAATTGGCGGCGTGCGCGATTCGACTGAACGACTCAACTGACTCAGCGCAATCAGTGGCACATTGAGCTCACGGGCAATTAACTTCAATCCACGGGAAATTTCCGACACTTCCTGGACGCGGTTGCCATTGTGATTGCCGTTGGCCTGCATCAGCTGTAAGTAGTCAACGATGATTAGTCCCAGTTGATTTTCGTGAGCAATTCTGCGGGCTTTAGTGCGCATCTCCAGAACCGAAAGTCCCGGCGTATCGTCAATGTAAATCGGCGCTTCGGCCATCTCGCCCATAGCTTCAGACAATTTGGCAAAATCATTATCGCTCAAGTTTCCGGTGCGAATATTCCAGCTGTCAACTCCTGAGGCATCTGCCAGCATGCGGTCAACCAATTGCTCTTTACTCATCTCGAGGCTGAAAAACAGCACCGGCTTTTTCTCAATTGTCGCCACATTGTATGCCAAGTTAGTCACCAGCGTGGTCTTACCCATGGCCGGACGAGCCGCCAGAATAATCAAGTCGGACTTTTGCAGTCCAGCTGTCATATTGTCAAGGTCACGATATCCAGTACGGACGCCCCGTAGAGAGCCTTTATTTTTGCTAAGCTCTTCAATTCGGTCAAAACTGTCCGTCAGAATGCTCTCTAAGCTCACTAAATCTTGTTTAGTTGATTGGTCGGAAACACTGAATAATTCAGCCTCAGCTTTTTCCAGTAGTTCCTGTGTTGTCGTAGATTCGTCATAGCCAAGTTCAGAAATGTCACCACTCGCCTTGATTAGTCGTCGACGCACCGCCGTTTGTGCTACCATCTCGGCGTAGGCTGAGGCGTGCGCTGCTGTCGGTACGTAGTTTGTCAGTTCCGTTAGGTATGCTGATCCGCCGACCAATTCTAACTCATCTTTACGTTTTAACTCATCTGTTAGTGTCAACAAATCAACTGGCTTATGTTTTTCAAATAAGCGCATCATCCCAGAAAAAATCAGTCCGTGGTTTTTGTCATAAAAATCGTTAGCGTGAGTGATCTCCGCAGCATCCGCCAGGACTTCCTCGTCGATTAAAACAGCTCCAAGTAAGCTCTTTTCTGCGTCTAAATTTTGTGGTGGAATTTTTCCGTTCGCGTTACTTTTATCTGCCATTAAATATCCTCCAGTTTAACCTCTTCACCGCCACCCATCAATTCGGCAATTTCCGCCAGCTTTTTATCCTCTGGCGGTTTCTTCTCTCCAATTATATCAATTTCTAACTCCATGTCTGTCTCTTCTGTAATTATCTCTGCAATCAATGGCCGATTTTTGGCGTCGTCCAGTTTCTTCTTGTAAAACGC
The DNA here is from genome assembly GCA_947095985.1 of uncultured Candidatus Saccharibacteria bacterium. Taxonomy (GTDB): domain Bacteria; phylum Patescibacteriota; class Saccharimonadia; order Saccharimonadales; family Saccharimonadaceae; genus Nanosynbacter. The sequence continues at coordinate 12,652 of CAMUPZ010000005.1, forward strand.
GGTGCCGGCGTAAATTGTTAATTTTTCTCCATTAAATGCCCACTGGCTTTTTTGCAGTAAAGAAGATAGCCCAAGGGATTTTTCTTTTGCCTTTTCAACTACTTTGTCCCAATCCATTTCTAATGTAGTGTCAGTTTTCTTTGGCTTTGCGGCGGACTTCTCCGGAGGCTCTATCGTCTTTTCTTTTTTCTCAAGAGGCTTTTCTGCTGGTTTAGCTGGAGTAGTCGTCTTGGCTGGCGCTGAAATTGTAGGCTGCTTTTTAACTATGGTTTCGGCGACATTTTTCTTTGGCGTAATTGGATTTTTACTGGCCTGAGAATCGCAATCCATAAATATCGTCAATAATTTTAAGTCCGGATGCGGGTGCCGATCAACCTCAATTAACTGCTGGACCAGCTTGACCAGATTTGGGTTTTGCCGTAGTTTATTACGCGCAATTGACAGTAACTGATGAGAAACAACCACTGAATTGGCACCGTTATTTTCTAAATCCCTGAAGATGGTTAATATTTGCTCATTATTGCCAGTCTGGTATAAATCTAGTAATCCGTTAAGTTTTGAAGTGTCGCTTAGACCTAAATATTCGGCGACCATAGCGCTGGTCAATGGTTGGTCGGGTGTTGCCAAAATTGATAATTGATCAAGCATACTAATTCCGTCACGAAACCCGCCGCGCGAGCGTTCAGCAATCAGCCGTGCAGCGTCTGCCTCAACGCCAAAGCCCTCTTTTTCGGCAATGTTGATGAGCTGGCGCGCCATAATTTCTGTCGGGATTGGGCGGAAGAAAAATTGCTGGACGCGGCTGAGGATGGTGGCGGGCAGCTTGTCGGCGTCAGTGGTTGCCAGGATGAATACCACGTGTGCTGGTGGCTCTTCCAATGTTTTTAGCAGTGCGTTGAAGGCGGGCTTAGATAGCATGTGGACTTCGTCGATGATGTAGATTTTTTTTGGTGCGGAAACGGGCGCAACTTGCGCTTTTTCGCGTAGAGCGCGGATGTCGTCGACGCCGTTGTTACTGGCGGCATCGATTTCAATGATATCCAAGTGCGAGGCTTCCTCATTGTACGGTAATTGATTGATCTCATGCGCCAAAATCCGTGCTACGCTGGTTTTTCCCACGCCACGCGGACCCGTCAGTAAATACGCATGGGCGATTTTCCCCTGCTCCAAGGCTCGGCGTAAAATGTTGGTCACGTGATCTTGCCCCAACACTTCGTCCAAGCTGCGACTGCGATATTTGCGGTACAGCGCTTGACTCATTCCCTCACATTCCTCATGGGACAATTATAGCAGAAAACGACACCTCGGCGTACTTTTAAGGATAGTACGGGTCGACTTTATGTTTTGTCTTGGCGACATAAAAACGGTAATAACTATCGGTATCTGATACGGTTGGGTTTTCAAGAATTTCATCGTTTTCTTTGATTTCAATATATTCATCGTTTTCGTACGGCTTGATAAGCTTAGTAAATTCAAACGCATATTCACCAGAAATATTTTTTAGCTCTTGGCTCTGATTTATTGGATCGGCATAGTCGGTCATAGCTAATACTAGAAATCGTCCGTTATTGTCAGCGAATAGATGAAACGTGGTGTCAGGATATAATGGCACTAGCGGTGCGAATTGTCGAACGTATCCTAGTTTTTTCAGAATTGGAAATGCCTCGAAAACTACAGACGGAAATACAAAATTTGAATAGTTATTCATAATAAGTATTGTATCAAAATAGCGTCAATTGCTCGCTTGGCAGTTCCAGTTCAACAGGTCCGGTGATTTTTCTAGCACGGTAGCCGATAAACTTCTTGAGATTGTAAGCCAGCGGCTGGTCTTTATGCTCGGTGATGACAATCGAGCCAATAACGCTGCGGACGCGCCCGACAAGTTGATTTTGGTCTTTCATGATTATAGCTCGCGTTAAATTGACGTCGTTAGTATGAAAATAATCTTCGCAAGGAATTAGCTCGGATTTTGGAAATGACACACCAATCTTTTGCTCAATTTCAAGTAGTTTTTGTTGCAGTTTCTCCTCGCCGGCCGCTCGTTCAAAAGGCTGTTTTATAAGCTCAAGTTTTTTATGAATCGGCATAGTTTCGACAATTCCATCCAGCGCGGAAATTTTCGCCTCATATTGCCGGGCAATCAGCGCCGAAGAAAACGTCTCCAGTTTCAACGCCAAGCGCGCCCCCTGCTCCAGTAGCCGACGAATACCGCGCTCTTCCTGTGAGATGCCAACCTTAATAACTCCCGGCGCGAAATATGCCAGATAGACAAAGTGCGGGTTTTGGTTAATCTTTTCCTGCTGCGCCGACACCGAATCGGCGTTATAAAATGCTGGATTAAAACCAGTCCGATCACGGCATTTCAGGCAGTTTTCATATTTGCCATCAACCGTGGCGGAATCTGGACAAATTTGACTGCAATGATTTTCAAAATCTACCCAGCCGGTACAATATTTGGTCGAGAAATCAAACTCAAGCGATAAATCTTGCCCAAACAGTTCCCGCCGCTTAATATCACCGCCAATCTGACAGTCGATAAACGGCTGATTGTCGGCATTAAAACTGGCATAAGTTAGTAAAAAATCGTCTGGCATAACACAATTATATCAAAAACCGCCCGCAGGCACGGACGGCTTTAAAAAGCGGAAACTACTTTACAATGCCGCTTCGACAGCCGCCCAGGTGGCGTCAGGATTGTCTTCTGGAATGATAATGGTGACTTGGTCGCCAATGTTGATGCGGAAATAAGTGACGCTGGCGAGTAAAATACGATACTCGCGGCCAGAAGCCTCAACGTAATAGACGCCGTCGTGTTGGACGAGCGTGCCGATAACCTGCTTGCGTGGTACTGGGCCGATTTGCTTATAGATAAAGCTGCCGTCTTCTGCGATGGTCAATTTCATCAAATCGCCTTCAACCAGCTTAGACTTCGAAGCGTAATTGGCAGGGATTGGGTAATTCTTTCCGTCAGGACTAAGCATCATTTGCCCGTCAAATACACCTTCGATAACTTTTCCAGTTACGTTATCAGATGAGGTCTTTGGCGTGACTACCTGTCCATCGTCACCGATGATACTGATTAATAGTTCTTTTGCGGCAGCTAAGTTAGTTTCCGCCTCTTGAATAAGTGTCCGAAGACGCTTAATTTGTTTTTCTGGTAATTCAGACATGGTTCTCGCAATTCCTTTGTCTATTTTTATAATACTTAACTAATATATAACACAGCTTTATGTTTGTGACAAGTCGTCAGATCTATTTTTATCTAATTTTCCACAGTGCTATAAGATGTGAATAAAAAAGTGTTGCAAATTTTACCCTTGCAATTGGCGCGCGGTTCATGATATTGGCAAGTGGTCACATAAAAATCACCGCCCAAAGCGGACGGTGATCAAACGAAACAAATTGGCGTTATATAACAAATTATGAAAGCTCAACGCTAGCGCCAGCGTCTTCCAGAGTCTTCTTAGCAGCTTCAGCTTCGTCTTTTGAAACTTTTTCCTTGACTGGTGCTGGAGCGCCGTCGACGATAGCTTTTGCTTCACCCAGGCCCAGGCCGGTGATTTCCTTAACAGCCTTGATGACTGCAACTTTCTGAGCACCTGCGTCCTTCAAGGTAACGGTGAACTCAGTTTTTTCGTCAGCCGCAGCAGCGTCACCGCCAGCAGCTGGACCAGCAACAGCCACAGCTGCAGCAGCTGGCTCGATGCCGTACTCTTCTTTCAAGTGGTTTTTCAATTCGTTAACTTCCAGAACTGTCAACTTGGTCAGTTCTTCAGCCAATTTCTTAATATCAGCCATGATATATCTCCTTAATTATTGATTATTATCATCTCGAGTTATCTAATCTTCACTGTTTCCTCTTTTCGCGCCGCGCGCTTTCGGAGCGCTCGGGCTACAATCGCTGTACCGGAATTTATGAAGACCGAATAACTCGAGATGATTGATTGCTAAACTTAAGCCGCAGCTTTGGCTTCGATGCCGTCTAGTAAACCATGCAAATTGCCACCCAGCGCACCCACGGTGTCGTGGACTGGTGAGAGCAATTGTGCCACCACTTCGGCGACAAGCTGGTCTTTGCTTGGTAGACCCGCCAACGCTTTGATGTCAGCTTCGTTGATGCTGAGGCCTTTGCCTGAGAAACCACCAGCCAACTGCAGTGCTGGATGCGTCTTTGCAAACGTGTCCAGAACTTTCGCTGGCATGACCTCGTCTTCGGCACTGATAGCGTAGACTAATTGGCCAACTAGGAGGTCAGTGTCAGTTTCTTTGTAGGTGTCGACGCCCTCTAGTGCTACGCGTACCAAGCGGTTTTTAACCACCTTGATGACGACGTTTGCTTCGCGAGCTGCCTTGCGAAGTTCTTGCAGATCAGCCACGCTCAGTCCCTGGTACCGCGCAAACGCTGTACCTTTGGCGTCTTTTAGAAGCTCTGTTAGTTCAGCAACCAAAGTTTGTTTTTTATCGCGTGAAATTGCCATAAAAATCCTTTCTTTGATTGAGTTAATTTGTTATGTGCCAATTTGTTAACGTGCGGTAATGGAGAATCAAAAAACGTCTTTGATTCTCGCACTACCAAAGACGTCAAATAAAACTGTTAGTTTCATCCCTCGGTGGCATTTTTACATCTGTTTTCACACAAATCGCCACTGTCTTTGGTAATGTTCCTTAGAATTGTAGCAGAAATGACAACAAAAAACAAGGGTTATGATGATGTTTTTTCTGAAGTGACGGATTCTAAAGCCCTACGGATTGCCATCCCCCCTCTTCTCCGTATTGCCCTGCGCTCCAGCTCGGATAACCCTCCCCACACTCCGTATTCGGTCTTTTCTGGGTTTTTTAGGGCATATTCCCGGCACTCACGTATTACTGGACATTTCTCGCATATTTGTTTAGCTGCTTCTACTGCTGCTGCCCTAGAATTACGCTTCAACCCGTCTTGAAAGAATATTGTATCATTGGGGCCCTCTGCGCATGCGGCATTATCTCGCCAATATTCAGCTTCTAAATTCAACATACTATTACTTTACAATATTATTGACATAAAATCAATAGATTGCTATGTTCAACTAAAGAGAAAGCCCGCTCCGTGGTGGAGCGGGCGGGCGAACCTCCTGACTTTTTCTGTATCTATTTGTGGATTCTCTGCCAAGAGGCGTTAGTTGGTTAAGCTAACGCCCCTTGGCAAGAGGTCAGTCCTCCGAGCATGCCGTCTGACGACGGCGCACCCAGAGGACAACGCCTCCGAGGGCCGCTAGCGCAATCGCGCTAGTGGCAACATTTTCGGCAGCGCCAGTCACTGGCAGTTTGAACTGCCGTGGTGCCGGCGTCGGGCTCGGCTCTGGAGTTGCGCTTGGCGTAGGCGTCGGAGTCGGTGTCGCCGACGGTGTAGGGCTCGGAGCCGGGGTTGCCGACGGCGTGGGTGCCGGGGTTGGAGCCGGAGTCGGAGTGGTGTCGAACCCGGCGTTGCCGCCAGACTCCTTTCTTGTCACTTTCGTACTTACCTCCCAGGACTTATCCTGGGAGGTAATATTCACAGAGTCAGTCCACGGACCTGGATCCGTGGCGCTGACGTCAATGTTAAGTTGGAAACGAGCCTTTTCTCCCCGATCCAGCTTGACATTGAGAACTGCCTTGTCGTTAGCACAGCTAACGACATCAGGCTCCATGAAGCGGACATACTTAGGCTGACCCCAGGGGCCAGCCTCAGAGTAGACACCAATCCGTCCAGTCAGCAGTCGATCACAATTGAACGACTGACCTGAGGAGATTAGTGTGTCTGTCACGACGAACTCTTGTCCGTCGTGATGGGCCGTAGGCAGTACAATCGTAACTTTTTGTTGCGATCCATCCACGGACCCCCACTTGGAGGGTCTTACTCCGGGATGCGAGCACCCGTTACAGGTGCCCACGCTAATGACCGTTCGGCGGATGACCCCGTCGATGTTCCAGATAAGATCCCGGGTTTCCCCGGGAACCAGAGCAGACGACATGTGGACGCGCCACCAGGACGAAGCATGGAAGTCCTTGCGACCAGGGACTTCCACCTCACTAGTCAATGTGATGACCACGGTGTGGTCGGCGGAGTAGGTGGCGTGTCCGATGGTAACCCCTTCTGGGGTCGTCATCGGGATTGGTGTGAAGCCACCATCCGCGCCAAGTTCACTCGGCACGGTGATCGTTGCGGAGTCTCCTCCGCAATGCCCTTGTTCCAGATCTAGTAGGACAGAAAACTCCACCGCCTCGTAGGCGGTGAACTCCTCCGAACCATCCAGAGTCCGGAGGGTTGTGCTAATCTCCCCAGGAGAAATATCCTGAGGGGTGCAAGAGGCGGGTCCGTTGTCAGTGGTTGCCGCTGTGGCGACACCAGACGAAGACTGAGTCTCGTTGCCGGTATCCGCTACTGTGGTAGCGGCACCGGTCGACTGAGCTTCGGTGGTGATACTGGACGACTGGAGTGACGCCTCATCGGCGCGCGTTACTCCTCCGAAGAGGAATGCCACGAATAGTGTGACAAAGGCCGCCACGATAGGCGCCCTCAATGGGGTCTTACGGTGCTGATGCATTTCGCATCCTTTCTCTCGTGTAGCAAATCTAGATACAGATGTTAAGGTTCTTATCCAGCTAGGCTGGAAATCAAGAGACTCTCGAACATCAGTACCTAGGTGGACTTTGCTATTTTAGCATAAAATCCTAAAAAAGCAATAGTCTAATAAAAAATCCCGCCAGAATCGACGGGATTTAACTGCCTGAAATATAAAGATTACAGAGAGTTCTCTACTTTAATGCCAGGACCCATAGTTGTGGCGATTGCGACGCTCTTAATGTAAATACCCTTTAAGCTGGATGGCTTTTGAGAGTTTAAGCTGGTTAAGAATGCGCGTGCGTTTTCTGCCAATTTTTCAGTACCGAATGATACTTTTCCGATTGATAAGTGAACGATGGCTTGCTTATCAACGCGATATTCAACTTTTCCGGCCTTTGCTTCAGAGACGGCTTTAGCGACGTCGGCAGCAACGGTGCCAGACTTTGGATTTGGCATCAAACCGCGTGGGCCAAGCAATCGTGCGTACTTACCAAGCTTTGGCATGTACTGCGGAGTTGCAACCAAAATATCGAAGTTCAATTCTTCCTTATCCAATTGGTTTAGGAATTCTTCGTCACCAATGATGTCAGCGCCAGCTTTTTTAGCGGCAGCATGTTCTGATTCTGGTGCGAAAACTGCTACGCGAACATCCTTACCTGTACCGTGTGGTAATGCTACGGTCGAACGGATGTTTTGGTCGGCTTGGCGTGGGTCGACACCCAAGCGGATGTGGACTTCAACGCTAGCATCAAACTTGACTGGGCTGGTTTCAGTGGCCAATTTCAAAGCCTCGTCTAAGCTGTACAATTTGTTCTTCTCGATGTTTTTTGCGACTTCCTGGTATTTTTTACCGCGGCGCTCCAAGCGTGGACGAGTAACTGGCTTTGGGCCTTTCTTTACGTGAGCCTCAGCATCGTCAGACTGTGGAGTGGTGTCGCCAACTTCCTTGCGAGCTTCCTTCTCTGCTTTTTCAGCAGCTTCATCTAGGGCTTTTTGACTACGCTTGCCAGATTTGGCAACTACGGCTTCACGTTCAGCGACGACATCTTTGTCTTTGTTGTCGTGAGATTTGGTTGTATCGGCAGCTTCTGCAATTGCTGCCTCGATTTCAGCGATTGTGTTTTTCTCGCTGACTGCTAATTTTAGTTCTGCTGCTTTTTCCAGCAACTCGGCTTTTTTTGCCATGATAATCCTTTCTGTGGTACGAACGGCGATTCGTGACTCTACGACGGACCCGCCTCCCAGCATTGATTGATAGTGATGAAATTATACCATATTTTTAGAGATTGAGGCAAATGTTTACTTTTATGGAGAAGGATTGTATAATATAACAATTATGAGAGAGAGATTAAATAGCCCAGACGACCCCATTTTACATCATCCGGCTGGTATAAATTTTCCGAAGCGATGCAGTGGCTGTCCGTATATAACGGGAACCCTAGAAAGATTATCGAATCTTAAGCTTTTAGCGAATGAACTTGCAGAACGTGCGCTTAATGGAACAGACGATGAACGTGCTGCTGCTATTGCTATTCTAGATGCGTTAGGTGAAGCTACTGAAGAGGGTCAATTGCTAGTTGATAAGTTGACGAGCGGATGTGCTGGTCGCGTGGATATTGAGGGGTCTAACGGTATGATACGCGTAACAGGTTCTATGTGTGGCAGTATGGAATTGTCTGGTGGGTATAATATAGAGCCCGCGGAAGTGCAGCGTGAGCTAAAGTAATTGATAATTATACTGCCGCCAAATTAACGTATAGTTACTATTTTTGATAAACTAGTAACTATGGACATAACAATTACAAACATACAGGCAAGGCAAATTTTAGATTCACGTGGTAATCCGACGGTTGAGGCTGACGTAATTCTGAGTGACGGTTCTTTTGGGCGGGCGGCCGTTCCCTCTGGCGCGAGTACCGGGTCGTTTGAGGCGGTTGAGTTGAGGGATGGTGAACTAGCGTTTGGCGGCAAAGGTGTACTTCGGGCGGTTGATAACGTTAATAATGAAATCGCTCAGGCTTTAAAAGGAATGAGTCCGTTTGATCAGGCGGCAATTGACAATAAAATGAAATCTCTGGATGGTACGCCAAATAAGGCGCGCTTGGGGGCAAATGCAATTTTAGCGGTGTCGTTGGCTGTAGCGAAGGCTGCCGCCAAGTCACGTGGTGTTGAACTTTATCAATATGTGAACAATTTGGCGGGTAGTCCGTTCATGTCTCTGCCGATGCCGATGATTAATGTGATGAACGGTGGCCAGCATGCGCTAGGTGCGACTGATTTTCAGGAATATATGATTATTCCAACTAGCGCAGCGACCTTTGCTGACGCGGTTCGGATGAGTGCTGAGGTGTTTCACGCGTTAGCAAAAATATTGAAAGATGAGGGTTATCCGACGACGGTTGGTGATGAGGGCGGCTATGCGCCGCATGTCAGAAATGGCAACATGGAGCCAATTCTGCTGTTGACTAGAGCGATTGAACAGGCCGGCTATAAATTGGGCGTTGACTTTGGGTTTGCGCTGGATGTGGCGGCAAGTGAGCTGTATAAAGAGGGCAAATATCACTTGTCGACTGAGCGCCGTGTATTGTCGGCTGATGAAATGATTCGCACATATAAGGCGCTGCTTGGGCGTGTGCCGGTGCTTTCGATTGAGGATGGCTTAAATGAAGAAGCCTGGGAGGATTGGGAGAAGATGACAGCAGATTTGGGGCACTTTGCTCAGTTGGTTGGTGATGATCTTCTGGTAACGAATGTTGAGCGATTGAAGCGTGGAATTGAGGAAAAAGCTGGCAATGCTATTTTAATTAAGCCAAATCAAATTGGCACATTGACTGAGACAATTCAAGCTGTCGTGATGGCGAAAAATGCTGGCTGGAATACCGTAATGAGCCATCGGTCGGGTGAAACTGAGGATGTGACGATTTCTCATTTGGCAGTTGGACTGGGTACGGGTCAGATTAAGACTGGCTCGATGTCTCGCTCGGAGCGAATTGCCAAATATAATGAGCTGCTGAGAATTGCGGAAAAGCGTCCAGATTTGGAAATTGCCCATCCGTTTGTCAGATAATCTACGAAAAAAGCTTCCCTTTTAGGTATCTAACGGGAAGTTTTTTGTTTGAAAATTATTTTCTTATAAACTCGATTTCGCCACACTCACGGATGCGGATAATTTGCGACCGTTTTACTCCTGTTATGTCTCCGGAATCAACGTAGATGGCGACGGATTCATGGAAGTAATTGACCGCTTCAGCGATGTTTTTTGCGGGTTTTTGACCGGAGAGATTGGCACTGGGGGCGGCTAGATAGCCAACTTTATGAATTAATTCCGATAGCAGTGATTTTGGGACGACACGAAATGCCAAAGTCCCGTTAATGTGCGGTATATGCGGCAGGAAGTCAGGAGCCACATTCACGACTATTGTCGTTGGTTGCTTTTTGGCTAACTCTTGATAACTTTCTTGTAAGCGTGGCGTCAACCCGGGAATATCAGTAATGTCGGCAACAAGAACGATGACAGATTTATTTAAAGGTCTTTGCCTGACTTTATACAATCTCTCAACTGCCCTATTAGACCCAGCCCGAGCCAGCACGCCATAAATAGTGTCGGTCTTAGCGATGATTAGCTGGTCAGATTGGAGGGCTGAGATAACTGCACCGTCTAAAATATTTTTTACAATCATTTCTCAAATTTTACCATAAAAATAACCCCGACAGATTCGGGGCTATTCTCCTTTTCAAATTAGTCGACGATTTCTACGCCCATTGAGCGAGCTGATCCAGCAACAACTTTCATTGCGCCTTCAATGTCGATTGCGTTCAATTGGTCTTTTTTCGCCTCAGCAATTTCTTGTAATTGCGCACGAGTAAGCTTACCGACCTTATCAACGTGCGGCTTACCGCTTCCCTTTTGGATGCCAGCTTTTTCACGAATCATGTCGTCAACTGGTTGTCCAAGCGAATTCCAAGTGAAGGTTCGATCTTCGTAAACTTGAATGTGAACAATTACGTCCTTGCCCATCATGTCTTTGGTGGCGTCGTTAAATGGATTAATGAAGTCCATCATGTTCAAGCCCCACTGACCGAGTGTTGAGCCAACTGGAGGACCTGCTGTTGCCCGACCAGCTGGAATGCGCAATTTTAAATTACCAATAATTTTCTTTGCCATAGTTATTCCTTATAGTTTATAGTGCGTAACCCGGATATTATAGCGAAAAATCCGCTAAATTGCAAGCTAAGCTTTTTTAACTTGTAGTGCGTCCAGTTCTACTGGAGTGTCGCGGCCAAACATACTAACCATAACTTTCAGCGTACCCTTAGAAGCATCGATTTCGCTAACTGCGCCGTCAAAGCCCTTGAATGGACCGTCGGTAATTGATACGATTTCGCCTTCGGTGAAGTCAATTTGATGCTTTGGTTCCTCAACACCCATGCGCTTTTTAATCTTGGCAATTTCCTTTTCAGAAACTGGCGTTGGTGTCGTGTCGGCGCCAACAAATCCGGTCACGCCTGGCGTGTTGCGTATAATATACCAAGTTTCGTCAGTCAATTTCATTTCTACCAGAACGTAGCCCTGGAAAATTTTAGCCTCAACGATTTTTCGCTTACCGTTACGGATTTGTATCTGTTTTTCCTTTGGCACGATAACGTCAAAAATCTTATCAGCCATGTCAACACCGTTAATGCGTTGACGGATTGATTCAGCAACTTTTTCTTCGTAGCCAGAATAAGTGTGGATTGCGTACCATTGCTGGCTGTCGTCGTATCGTTTTGAACTCATATATAACTCCTTTTATTTCAAAAATTGATTAAAGCCCCAATTAAATGCAGCGTCAAGTAATAGAATTAGAACGACAAAAGCCAAGGTGAAAATGAGGACTGCTGCTGTCATCGCCCAAGTAGCTGAGCGGGTTGGCCAACGAACTAACTTTAATTCTGCCCAAGCGCCTTTAAAATAACCAATTAGCGTGCCGCGTTCACTAGATTTTTTAGCTGTTTTTGCGACTACCTTGGCTGGTTTATTAGTCTTTTTCGTGACAGTTTTTTCTTTTTTTGGCGCGTCGTCAGTAGCTTTAATCCGACGAACCGTGGTTTTGCTGCTTGCCTTGCCTTTCTGTGCCATATTTTCTCCCAATTTAAAAAGTCTGCTTTTCACAGACTGTCAATAGTTATTGTAGTCTATCTAAGGAAAAATAGCAAGCTGTGCTATATATCCTTTTCATCATTTCTTAAACTCCTTCAATCGAAAACCAAAAGTTGAACCGTGATTCAGCCGGCTTTCTACCTCAATTTTACAACCCAGCTTTTTGGCTAATTTGGCGGATACGTAAAGTCCCAGGCCAGTACCCTTAGTTTCGCGCGTGCGATAATCTTCAGCTCGATAAAACTTATCAAATATTTTATTTAAGTCAGCCTTACTAATACCAATACCAGTGTCAATGATTTTAAAGATAATTTCACCAGATCGATTCTTTTTGATTGACAGCGTAACTGACCCTTCTTGGGTGTAACGGATGGCGTTAGTGATGAAGTTCTGAAGGATTTCTTCCAGATATAAACGAGAAGCTTGGACTGACCCAAGCCGCCCACCAATGTCCAAATTAAAGGCCAAGTTTTTTTCTGCTGCCTGTGGCGAGTACTCAGAGTTTATCTGTGCAGCAAGTTCGGCCACGTCGATTATCTCTGCCTCGTCAGCAATTCCCCTTTCGGCGCGTGACAACGTGCTCAGATCATTTACCATGCGCGCTAAAAATAAAATTTGCTTATGAGATTCGTCAATTGCCTCGGGTATTTTGCTAGTAATATTACGTTCGACAAGCAATTTAGCGTTACTTAGCGACCCTTCGGCTATGGCAATAGGTGTGCGTAGTTCGTGACTCACTATACTAATGAATTCATCGCGTTCCTCTTCCAGGCTTTTTGTTTTTGTGACGTCACGTAAAATTAGCACATAGCCATCCGGAGTTATTTTATCGCCACCTTGAACTGGGGCGAGTGTTACTTCCAGCCGTACGTAATCGTCATCGTCAATCATCATGATTATATCGTCGCGCTGACGAATTGTTGAAGATTTAGTGAGTTCCTTGAAGATATCAATTGGCTTTTTATCAATCGTCTTCAGTTCTAGAACTTGGCTAATATGCTCGCCATTAATGCCGCTATTTGTGTCAATTAAATTAAGTGCGGCAGAGTTATAAGTATTGATGATTCCGTGTTCATCGGTGCTGAGAATGGCGTCAGTGATATTGTTAATTAGCGTGATTAGTCTTTGATGCTCTCTAAGGTTTTTTCTAGGGGAGTTTTTAGTTAATTTGCCGTCAATTTTTTGTAACAATTGATGTAGGGCAATAGTTATGCTTCCCAAGATAACGCTAAGAATAATCAACAAAATAATGAACACCCACATGGCTTAAGTATAGCATAAGCGTATATATTTCTATACGTGCGGTGAATATTTTTTTAGTTCATTGCGGTGGATTTTATATTGCGGGTCAAATTTGGCAACTTCCGACCAGAATGCTGTCGAGTGGTTCATGTATCTGGTGTGGCATAGCTCGTGAATAATGACGTAGTCAATAAGTTCAAACGGCAAGTTCATCATCCCAATGTTCAGGCTGATTGTACCGGAAGAAGAACAGCTTCCCCAGCGACTGGAAGCGTGAGTTATTTTACAGCGAGAAAAAGAAAAACCGTGCTTTTCGGCTAGAAACGACAGACGCCTCGGTAGGTGTCCTTTTGCCTCTTTCCTGAGGGCGACGAGGATTTTATCACGAATAATTTGCTGGACTGGAGCGGATTTAATTGATTCTGATTCGTTGATTTCCGCTAATATTTGAGTGCCGATAATTTTCACAGTAGACGGCTTAGCTGTGGATTGTATTAACAGATGGTGGCTTTTACCAATTTGCTGATTTTCGGTATAAGAAAAGTTTGCTTGATGTTTAGAGACTAATTCGCGAATCTGTTTACGCGAGGTTTTAATTAGCATTTTTGCTGCGACAGTAGGCGCATACATAGGCATAGTAACCCTAAGTCGGCCATCTGGCGCGATTTTTAGACTAACGCTCTTTGCTAGACTTTGTCTTTTAACGACAATCTCTCCGAATTCAGCATCGGTAATGGTTGGCATGCTTATCCTATGCTAATGCGATTTGGCATAACGCGACGTGGGGATTCTGGACGACTGGTGCCAATTTGCTTAAGGACCGTGCGCGCTTGAGTACTTAGGGTGTGGCGGCCGCTAATTACAATGTAAGATTCGCTACTGTGCGGTGCGGAGAATTGTTTTAATCGACGATCGAACGATTCACTGTCTTGTCCGTAATTCTTTATCCAGCGTCGTTTGGCGGTTGCAGAATCAGTCTGCACCCAGACGAATAGGACTTTATATCCATATTCTCTAGCCAACCGATTAATACGCATGCGGTTAGTGCGTTGGTCGGTAGCGCCGTCTAGAATGACAGTTTGCTTGGTCTTCAAAAATTCTTCTAAGATAGCCAAAGTCGCGTCAGAAATGGCCTTTGTGTCATCGGTAAAAATTTCAAATTGACGAGAATTGATTACTGGAGAATTAAAAATCTTTGCAAATTCTGTAGCAAACTGAGTCTTCCCTGAACCCGGTGCACCAACCATGGCAATAATGTGAGGAAGCGAAGGCGATAGAGGTTTCATATGGAGAGATTATAACAGATTTTTTACTAATAAAAAAGATTCTCTTTTAAGTGAGAATCTTGGCAGGAGTGGAGGGACTCGAACCCCCGACACCTGGTTTTGGAGACCAGTGCTCTAGCCACCTGAGCTACACTCCTATAACGTTCATTTTATCATGAATTACCCTTCTGGCAAATGTTAAAATTGTGAAAAAGAAAAATTCCGTGAAAAAAATACCAAAATCCCTTGAAAAAACATAAGCGTCGTCCTACAATAAAAACAGAGATGAAAATTTTAATGCTTGGGTGGGAACTTCCTCCGCACAACAGTGGCGGTCTTGGCGTTGCTTGTTATCAGATGTCGAAGGCCCTGGCCTCTCAAGGCGTGGATATTGATTTTATTATTCCCTACAACGCTAAACATCCAGGAATTGATTATATGAATATCTATTCAGCTACGCCCTTGCCGCCGAATTATTATGACCTGGGTGCTTATAATAATGGCTCACCGGAGGATCGGGAGAACGCTCAGGATGAGCATGGGCTTTCGCCGATGCGTGCCGTACAGCGACGATATGGTAAGTATGTTCGGAAATTTGTGAAGAGTCATCAGCCTGATGCCATTCATGCACATGATTGGTTGACTATGGAGGCTGGGATGATCGCGAAGGAAGTGACTGGGGCGCCATTGATTGTGCACGTACACGCAACGGAATTTGACCGTTCTGGAGAGCAGTCAGGAAATCCGTTGGTACATGAAATTGAGCAGCAAGGTTTGTTGATGGCGGATAGAATAATTGCCGTTAGTCAGATAACTAAGGATATAATTGTTAAGAATTATCATATTCCACCGGAGAAAATTGAAGTAGTTTATAATGCGATTGATTTGGCTGATTTGCCGCCGCACGAATATGACTCGAGTACTTATAGGTATCTGGAAGAGCTAAAGCGCGATGGTTATACGGTTGTAGGTGCTTTAACGCGTTTAACGGTACAGAAAGGTCTGACTTATTTTGTACGGGCCGCAGCGAAGGCTCTTGATAAGTGTGAGAAGATTGTGTTCGTGCTGTCTGGTAATGGCGAGCAGCGAGATGAATTGATTGAGCTAGCGGCAGATCTGGGAATTAGCGACAAGATGATTTTTACGGGTTTTGTGCGCGGAAAACAATGGCGGGATATTTACTGTTTGATTGATATTTTTGTGATGAGCTCGGTTTCTGAACCATTTGGCTTGACGGCACTGGAGGCGGCACACCACGATACGGCGCTGTTAATTAGCCGTCAATCTGGCGTTGGCGAGGTGCTGAATAATATCATGCGGTTTGATTATTGGGATGTGAATAAATTAGCGGATGAAATTGTCAATATTGCCAAGTCGCCTGCTTTGAAGAATTCTCTCAAGCAGAATGTTAAGGATGAGTACGCAAAGATTTCATGGCAAGATGCGGCCAGGCAATGTTTAAGGCTGTATAAGGGGGCATTATCATGAGCGAAAATAAAGGTATAGTTTTATATCTTCACGTCCACCAGCCTTGGCGGGTGCGCGAATATAGCATATTCGACGTAGCTTGGAAGCATGATTATTTTTCTGGCGGTCAAAATCCAGCACAGGACAATCAAAAAATATTCCAGAAGGTGGCAGAAAAGTCATATTTACCGATGAATGCCCTGCTTGAGAAATTACTAAAAAAATACCCTGATTTCAAGTTGTCATTAAGTTTTAGTGGTACATTTTTAGAACAAGCCGAGCAGTTTAATCCTGATGTCCTGGAGAGTTTTAAGCGCTTGGTGAAAACTGGCCAAGTGGAGATTTTATCAAGTCCTTATCATCACAGTCTGGCGTTTTTCTACTTACGTAAGGAGTTCGAACGGCAGATTGAGCTTCACCGCTGGAAAATCCGTGAGGTTTTTGGCGTGGAGACGCGGGTGCTGGCAAATACAGAATTAGCGTATAGTGATGATTTGGCAAAATGGGCCGAACAGTACGGCTTTAAAGGTGTGCTGGCTGAAGGTTGGGATCCAATTCTTAATTGGCGTAGTCCTAATTATGTTTACCGACCAGCTGGTACGGAAAAAATTGGATTGCTACTTAAAAATTATCGACTGAGCGATGATTTGGCGTTTAGGTTTAGCGACCAGAAATGGAGCGATTGGCCATTGACTGTAGATAAATTTAATACATGGGTAGCTGATTCAGTTCGCTACGCCCCGCTGCTTAATTTGTTTATGGATTATGAAACTTTTGGCGAACATCAGTGGGCGGAGTCTGGTATTTTTGACTTTTTCGAGAAATTTGTCGGCAAGTGGCTGAGTACCAGTGGTAATACTTTTTATACAGTCAGTGAGGCTTTGGCTAAAAATAAGCCAGCTGGCGAAATTAGTATGCCGTCGCCCGTCACCTGGGCTGATGCTGAGCGAGATTTGACGGCTTGGAACGGCAATAGCCTGCAGAGAGAGGCTTTACGTTATGTTTATGAGCTGCAGGATGAAGTGCTGAAGAGTGGTGATGAGGCGCTGATTGATGATTGGCGAAAACTACAAACCTCAGACCACTTCTATTACATGGGGACAAAATGCTTTACTGACGGTGATGTGCACGCCTACTTTAGTCCCTATGACTCGCCGTATGACGCTTTTCTTTACTATATGAATGCTATTCGTGACATGCGTTCGCGGCTGCGAAAATAAGAATATTTTCTTGGGCAATAAAAAACTCCCTCTGGATTTGAGGGAGTTTGCTGGTGATTCTGATAAAATTAGCTTTTACGAGCCTTAACTTCATTACGACCGAGGTTTTTCTTTGTCTCGGTGTAAGTTGCGTGCTGCTTTGCAATTGGGTCGTACTTTTTCAGTGTTAATTTACCCTGACCTTTAGTGGTGCGGTTTTGGGTATTAACGGTAGTATAGTAAGTTCGGTGGTTGCTCAAGTTACTCACCAAACCAATCAGCTTTCGTTTCGTATTCTTCTTTGCCATCTCTTTACTCGTTAGATTTTATAAAACGTCTTGGCTAATTATAGCATGTGTGAAGTGAAAATGCTAGTACCGACAGGTAATTTTATTAATTTTGCGCTGTGCTATTAGGAGCTGCCATATAGAGATACTTGTCTAGCCATGTATCTGTTGGCTGTAGACGTCCGTTTTCATCCTCTATGAGGGAGATGCCACTGGCTAAATCGTCCGCAATTTCCAGTATGATATCCTTTAGTTCGACATTATCCTTGTAATAATCCGGTATGTTGTCGTAACCGACTCGTGTCCCAACGATATTGCCGGTTATTGATGCAGTAGAATCGGAATCTCCGTCATGATTTGCTGCGGCAATAATAGCCTCCTTGAAGTTGTTTTGATATTTCAGTGAGCAATAAATAGCAATTGCTACCGCTTCTTCAGCTACCCAACCTTCTCCAAGCTGACGGATTGCATGCTGGTCTTCAATATCGGATAAGGCAAGACTAATGGCTTTATCAAATAACTTGGTTAATTCAGCCTTTTCGTTTCTGTAGTTGATTTCAAGCGGTTCTTGACCGGAGCTTATTTTTTCAATAGTCCAGTTATTCATTTTTTGGATTGAAATTTTGACAGCCTCTTCTATAGGTTTTTCGTTTAGGACGTAATATATTAGATAGCCAAGAACGTAAGCTGAAAGAATCGCTAGAGGATGTCCGTGAGTTAAAGCACAAGATTTGGCAGAAAATTCACCGACAACGTCTTCTGTAAGGCAAAGAGCAATTGGTGCAATTCGCATAACGCCGCCACAGCCCTTACTGTCGTTGATGGGGTCTTTCAGAGTGCCAGACTTACCTGAAGACAGAGCCCCTAGGCAAGTCATACCGGGGTCGCGCATAATATTTAATTTTGGGATATTTTTAATCCAAGAAACAGGAATGTGGTCGCTGTTGGATTTTTGCTGTGTGTCAAGCCAGTCTAAATAAGCGAGGTATATGGCTTCTGGCGGAAGCACTGCTATGCCGCGCAGGTATTGCCTCGTATTTCTCCATAGTAGGCCGCAGGCAGTAAATAATGTCATCTGCGTGTCGTCTGAAATTATACCAACTCCATCTGTAAATTGAGTAACCGCTCTCGGTTCTATGTCACGATCAAACTCTATCTGATAACCAAGTGCGTCACCAATTGCCCCGCCTATCATTGAACCACGCACTTTATCAATTTTTTGGGATGTCACCCGCTCTCTTGTTGTCATATTTCCCTTATTCTACCATTTTAGTGATCAATGTGTATACCTATAGTCGTTAGAGCTTTTTAATCAATAAAAAACTGCCCATTTTTATATCAGAGCAGATCTATCATTATACTAAAATGGAGCGTTTTTACACATTCGCTAGAACCTATTTCAGCGCTAGCGAGCCAAGCGA
>CAMUPZ010000006.1 GCA_947095985.1 uncultured Candidatus Saccharibacteria bacterium
CTAACGACGGACCATTAGAAAGCTGGGCGGACATTACCAGACGAATATTTAAGCTAGCTGGGCGCGACGACTTGACCGTCACCAACACAACGACTGCTGAATATTTTGCCGGCAAAGATGGAATTGCACCGCGACCGCTTGGCAGCGATATGAGCTTAGATAAGTTACATGATACTGGTTTTATCAGCCATGATTGGGTAGATGATTTAAGTGAATACCTCGTTAAATAAACTAAAGATATCCTATTTAACACTATCGACAGACTGTCTCAAAAACTTATTCTCTATATCAGTAAAACCAGATAATATAACCACCTTATCTGGTATGTTTCCTTTAATAAAATTACATTGACTTGGGTCATATATTAAATCTTTAGCAACAAAATCCAAATAACCCCTAGATACATAAGTTATCTTACGATTTCTCTTGTCAATCATTTGAATGGAAAGATTATCTCCAACGCTACTGACCTTACTATTTATGTCCCCTTCTAGAAAACCCTTAGCGCATAAAAACAATTTATTTGATTTTCCTATTTTTAATGGAACTAAAGATTTTTTAGCTTCTCGGAAAGTACGCCGACCCCAGTGAGCCAAGAAATTTCCATCACCAACATTCCAAATACCATGACTACCATAACAATACGCACTAGCACCCGATAGCATGCTTGCCCAAAAAGCAAATATTTGATCACTTTCAAAAAACGAATTATTAATACCCTCATACCAAGGTTCCAAATTAATAAATGGCTTTTCGTTGGACCTATATTCCATAGGTAGCATCCACAGTTTATTTCTAGAAGCCTCAGAGTGTCCAGTTTGTACAGTAATAGCAGAAAAGTCTCGGCTAACAGCCCAGCTATCCGTATTAGGTGTAGTATGACAAATTACTGGTAGTTCAGTTATCTTTTTAACTTCTTTATACACTCGCAGCCATTCTGCTATTTGTCTTTTTTGTTTTATTGAAAAAATGCTAAATTTATTAAAAACTTTTTCTATTATAGCTCTAGACTGAGTATGGACCCGCAAATCAATTTCACCGGTTAGACAATAGATTGGATCAAATTTTTCTGTAACTTTAATTACTCTCTTCCACCATTCAATCATATTATTTCGACCAATTTGACTAATTTGCGGACCCCAACCACCATATATTATTGGTTTTAAATGCAACTTGTTTAGTATTTCTATCTTTTCAAGTACAGCAGCTATATAGTCTTGATTTATAATAAAATTCGATTCTTGCAAACAAAAGGCAGGCTTGCCACCACCATAGGACTGAGGGCTATCGATAGCAGCCTCAGGGGGTATACCCATTACTAATTGAATAGCTGAAAAGCCCTCGTCTTTACGCTGCTGTGCTAGCTCGTAAAACTCGTCTATTGAAATTCTATCAGTCAAACCATACCACCAGGTGTCAGCGAGAAAATGACCAATCGTTCTATTATGTTGTTTATCGATGACTACAGACATTTTAGAGTATCTTCCTATGCAGTACGAGCTAATGATTTAGGTATTTTTACATCATCAAACGAGATGATTTCACCCTCTTTAATATCTCTTTTAAACGTAGCATTCGCAATTAATCCTATTGGGACTTTATCCTTATTAATCTTAATAGGCATCGCCTCACCACGAATGGTAAAACTACCAGTCGCTCTGTCGATTTTTTCTACTGCTAACACTAAACTGTATCGTTGTCACCTGTGAATATTATCTTCTGTATCTGTTAATATGATATCATATTAACAGTAAGTTATAGAGAGAGGAATAATGAAAGGAATTATTTTAGCAGGCGGCTCAGGCACTCGCCTCCACCCTATCACCAAAGCTATTAGCAAACAGCTGATGCCGATATATGATAAACCAATGATTTATTATCCGTTAACCACACTGATGCAAGCAGGAATTCGCGATATTTTAATCATCACCACACCGGATGATCAAGCTGGTTTTCAGCGTCTGCTCGGCGACGGTTCGCAGTGGGGTATCAATCTGGAATATGCTGTCCAGCCCAAACCAGAAGGTCTAGCACAGGCTTTCATTATCGGTGAAGAATTCATTAACAACGACAAAGTGGCTCTAGTCCTGGGAGATAATATTTTCCACGGTGAGCGGCTAGATGAATCCCTACAGGAGTGTACCAATCCCGACGGTGGTACGGTTTTTGCTTACAAAGTTTCTGACCCCGAACGATATGGTGTTGTCGAGTTTGATGAGCAAAATCAAGCCATTTCCATCGAAGAAAAACCAGCCGAGCCAAAGTCAAACTTCGCCGTGGTCGGGTTATATTTTTATGATAACGATGTTATTGAGATCGCCAAAAACGTCCAGCCTTCAGCACGAGGCGAGCTGGAAATCACCTCCATCAATGCTGAATATCTGCGCCGCGGTAAATTGCAAGTCCAGACCTTAGATAATGGCGATGTTTGGCTGGACACCGGCACCATCGACAGCCTAACTGATGCCGCCGATTTCGTTCGTGTCATCCAAAAACGAACTGGCCGCATCATTGGTAGCCCAGAAAAAATCGCTTTCAAAAATGACTGGATTAGCCGAGAACAACTTAACACGCTTGCTGAGCCGCTCAAGAAATCTGGTTATGGCAAGTATCTAATTAGAGTAGATTGTCAATCAAGCTAAAACATGCCTCGCAAGCTGCTGCATATCCCATTCAAGCTATCCTTTGATACGTTGCTGGGGTCAGCAAATAATGCTCTTTCATTGCCTAAAACCTCAATAAATATAGACTTTATGTCGTCACTACGCGTCAAAATCAGGAGACGAGATTCTGGGGTTATATTTTTGTTCTCGAGCAAAGTCTTAGCTATAACCTGCTTTGCACTATGTATATCAGCATTAGGAGTTGACCACCTGGAAATTATTTCCTGTGTAGTAGTAGACTGTCCAGTCAGAGTCATCATAGATCTATTAAAAAATATATCACCATCAGTTTTCTGATCACTTCTAACCGAAAGTATAGCCGTAGACTTTTCTCGACAGATTGGACTCTCAGTTATAGTAATCGCATAGTCAAATAACTCTGGTACAGTAAACGCCGCCTTTACCTTACCCTGTAAATAAACTCCAAACACACCAACCCCGTTTGAAAAGGCCATCATTATAATACCTAGAATCATTAAAATCTTGACGCCACTTGACCGCGCTTTGTCTATAAGCGACATAGTTAGCATTGTCATAACCAAGCTAGTCAATAGGAGTAAGCTTAATACAGATTTATGATAATAGTAATTAACTTCGCCATTGGTTATTTTTTGAAATATAAATAATGCCAGCGAAAATACTAATGATACAACTAGCCCAATAGTTAGCGGATTAACTGTTTGTTTCTTATGATTATGCCACAAATATGCCACAGCAAACACCGCCCAACTTAGCACGTAGAATACATCAAAAATCAACACCCCACCCTGATCATTAATTTTATCTGATGTCACCCTCTCAAGTAATACGTAAATAGCCCCCTGTACAACGCTAAAACTAACAATAAACAAAAGACTGCTCAGCAAAAGTTTTGACAACTTTACTTTTTGATTACTACAAAAATAATCAGCCGCTAAAGTAAAGATAAATATGCCCAACGCAACTGGAAGTAGGAAAAAATAGGATAGACCAACACCAATAACAGAAAAGGTTGCTAATAGCCCGTAGGTATACTTTTGTGTAATATCACTCTCCTTACAATATAAAAATAGTAAGGCTATAACCGAAAGCAGCAAATGGAGACTCATAATTTGCGGCATGAAACCGTCAGTAAACGCAGAAAACATCAAACCTAATACTGTGTATATCGTACAGGAAATAACAATAATAGCTGACATCCATGGCTTTTTCTTATTGTCTAATCTAACAAGTTTCGTTGCCAGAAAGATAAACGCAAACACTAAAAATACATAGTTGATTATCGAATATAATAAAAAACTAACTAGCTTTTTATTAATGTCAGTAAACCTACTCATAAACGGTTGTACAGCCTCATTAAAAACCCAAGCATTTATATGATAGCCCTGAGGGTAATTATTGGCGGCAGAGCCTAGCATAGAGTTAATCGGCAACTGGTTACCTCTTGAACCATAGACATAGCCCTTTTGTCTCTCGACAGTGTCTATAAAACTAAGATGAGATATATTGTCTACTCCTGAGCCGTTAGCCACTCTTAAAAGATCGGCGCTCTGAAAACTAGAAAAAGATTGCGTCAGCATCAGGATAAATACAGTAAGGCTCACTAGAGAACTAATAATCTCGCTTAATGGAAACCATCTGCTGGGAGGAGCGAAACGACAAAATACAACAAGACCTAGATTAAATACACCGACAGTCCAGGCAAAGAGCCATATTGACATCGGCACCTTGAGAACCCATGGTATAAAAGCCAACAAAGTATTAATACTTATGTAAACAGAAAGAGTAACAAATAGTCGACCTATAAGACCTAGTCGCCTAGTCGGCAGAAATACTACCGCGGTAACTGTTGCAGCCATTATTAAAATTAAGGCTTGATTGAATACAACACCGAGAAAAGTAGCTATAATATAAGCTATTATATATAACCTACGGTCATTCAGCCTATTTATTAGAGTATTACACATCCTGCTTCTCTTCGTGCGATACTTTCTTTGAAAAAATAAATAGCTTAAAGACCAAAAAATTCCAAACAGCAAATACAATGGTCATGACAATCTTTGCCCATTGGATCTCTAGGATATTCATTTTTACTAATAAATCAACAGTCGTAGAGGTCGCCATCAAATTAAAAAAACTTAGCAAAGCATATAAGCAAATTTGTGATCTTAATGAAAATCGATCGTCTTCGCTGTGATTAAAAACTCGTTTCCTGTTCATAGGAAAATTAACACAAAACCCCGACAAGAAACCAATGCCGCTCGCTATAAAAGCTGGCATTTTAGCTATATAGTACAATATGGAGGTAACTAATGTATCAACCGCCAGCGTCGTCACACCGACAACACCAAATAAAAGTATCTGTATAACAAGCTTTTTCATACTAACCAACTAACCCATAATACCATATTTATAGTATAATGAGAGGTATGTATAGAAAGTTAGAGACCGCAGTTGTTATACCTTGTTATAACGAAGAAAAAATGATCACTCAAACGATCAAGAAACTACCAAAGTACATTGATCATGTTATAGCCGTTAATGATGCCAGCACTGATGATACCATTGGCGTTCTAAATAAATTAAAAAAGCAAAATGATCGACTGGTTGTTGTTGACAACGAAACAAATCAAGGTGTCGGCGGCGCTCTCATCGCAGGATATAATTACGCTATTGAGCACACCAAAGCGACCGCTATCGGGATAGTGGCGGGTGACGACCAGTTTGACTCGTCATACCTCGAGGCAATGCTAGACGATTTTATCGATCAATCAGCAGATTACGTGAAAGCTAGCCGCTTCTTCCACCGAGAAGCCTTTAAGACTATGCCGAAATACCGCCAATTCGGCAATATTTTCATATCATTGCTAACAAAATTCTCGACTGGATATTATTCTATCACAGACATCACTAATGGCTGCGGTTGGCTACGCCGCGACATAATTGAAAAGGTCGATTTCTCCATAGTTGAAAAGCGCTACGACTATGAAACCAGCATGCTGACCGCCTTATCCATAGTCAATGCTAAAGTTATTGACCACGCCGTACCAGCTCATTACGGTGATGAGAAGTCAACTATTAAACTAATCCCAACAGCTTGGCGCAACCTCAAGGCCGTATGGAAGGGCTTTTGGCGACGAATTTACTACAAGTACGTTCTGTACGGTTTCCATCCATTAGCACTGTTTTTGTTTACTGGCATGTTCTTTTTGATCATCTCATTACTGATTGCAGGTTTCTTGTTGTATGTTAAATTATTCGCTCATCAATCACCGACCGCTGGCAGCGTTATGCTAGCCGTACTACCATTTATTTTAAGTGTACAGCTAGTTTTAACAGCACTCACCATTGATGTCTCTAATGAGAACAACAATTTTAAGAAATAAACTACAGCTTGATATTGTCTACATCGCCGATACCGTTAACGAGATAGTTTGGGTGTAATGCTGATAAGAACTCCTTATTACGGATACCGCTCATCAGGGCAATACTGGTAGCACCGAGCTGCTGAGCCGCCGCGATATCTGCTTCGGTGTCGCCAATGATAATGACTTCGCTTGGATTGTCCACCGTTTGCCTGACGATATCCGCCTTTTTCAGTAGCGTTCCCTCTTTTGTGTCACTATGGCCCGACAAAATCTTTTCAAACAAATGCCGAATTCCCAAATGTTCAATCTGCCAATCAAGAGCATCTGTATTTCGTCTCAAGCTTAATAGATATAACTTATTACCATTTGCCCGTAACTTCTCTAGTGTGCGCAAACTATCCTTAAAGAGTTCATCCGCACCCAATTCTTCTTGCGACTCGATCCGGTCAATAAACAGCTTGAGATATGCATCTTTTTCATCAATACTCAGACCGCTCAGTGGTAGTAGCTTGTCCCAAGACACGTTAGCGCGCTTCATTTCCCAATATTCATCTTTGTCAAGTGGAGTCCCGCCCAGCGCCTTAACACATTTTTCATACACCCGATAATGTCGCGGGGCAATATCAACCAACGTACCGTCAAAGTCAACAAAGATATTTCTATTATTTATACAATTCCTCCATTTCTTTAAGTTTATCTGGAAAAAACACTTCGGGATGATAATTGAGCAACTTCTCCGCTCGAGATATATCGACAATTATATCACAGCTACCCTCCTCAGATAAAACAGCAATATGACTCGTTGACTGCATACTATCAACAATCGCCTGAGCCGTTTCTCGAATAGAAACGCCCCGGCCTGTACCAATATTGACAACATCAGCACCGTCGGCGTTGACTGCACAGATGATACTACGGGCCACATCGTCAATATGTACATAATCACGCAACACCTTTGCGCCACGGATCGTCAAATCTTCACCAGCCTTGGCTGCTCGAATAAAGTTCGGTATCGCTCGGGCGATAGGGTCATACCCGCCATACATCACCGAAAACCGCAAAATGGTTAACTCTTTATTCATTTTTTTTGCGTACGACTGAGCGATGAGCTCGCTAGCCATTTTAGTAGATCCATAGTACGAGCCGCCGGCGACGACGTTATCCTCTGTAATTGGACCGTGAATTTTCGACTGATCATACACTTCTGCCGTGCTGCCAATAATAATCTTCTCAGATTTCTCACCAAAATGAGTCAGCAGGTTAATTGTCGCGTCTATATTACCTAGCCTTGCGTTATCAAGAGTGTCGTCGGTAGCTGTTTTCGGTACAAATGCCGCCAAATGAACAATGGAATCAAATGTCTCATCGTTCACCTGCTTGACCGCTGACTCTACACTTTTTTGATCTGCTAAATCACACTGGATCCAGCGCTCAGTGAGACTGGCTGGTTGAGACCGGCCCAAACAAACAACTTCCCAATCAGCTGGTATCATTTCTAAGAAACGTCTACCGACGAAACCCGAGGCTCCCGTAACAAGAAGTTTCATTACAGCTCCTGAAGAATACGGTCGCGCTCGGTAACACTCTCTTCAACGGTCTTCATGTCAGATAGAACTGGTCGAAAATCCATACCCCGAATCCACACTAAACCATCTGGTAGAGGGTTGGTGTTATTGTCAATTTTTGGTACAGTTTCACCATATCCAAGCTTGACAAACATTTCTGGCATATTTAGACCTGCCTGAGTAAAGAATTCGTGAGTCGTAAAGAAGCGACCAATGTTAATCTCTGTTGGGTTTGGTATACCGTTTTTGTCATAAGCCATATCAACACCAAACAGACCGTCTGGTTTATCGTCAACTGCCAATACTGCTCGACGCGCAATATCATCAAGTTCAGTATCAGAATAAGTCAATCCCGTACCCGTCGCGCCAGTAACACCGGACGGAGAAATTTTTGCAAGTTCCCAATACAGTCGTTTACGTCCCTGAGCAACGACCAATTCGCCATCTTTCCATAGGGACATCCAAGTCACCGTCTCCGGCTCGAGTAATTCAGAAACTGTAAAATTACCAGACCACGAACCGTTCTTCTCTTGAAAATCAAGCCAGTTTTTAGCGCTCTTAACGTCATGAACTGGAAGCGATCCACGACCACCAGCGCCCGAAATCGCTCGAATCCACATTGAGCCGCCCATCTCTTCTAAAAGAGCACCTAGGTCAGTGTCCCGGCCTTCTATTAGCTTAGTCTTTGGCACCTTAATGCCAGCCTTTTCCCAAAGCTTAAATGACTCAAATTTATCTTGCAAAATCTTCACCGTCTCCTTGGCCGGGAAGAATGTCTTGGCATTGATCTTCTCTCTGTTCTCACTCAAGAAGCCAACCTCGACATCGTTCTGTGCGTGGACAAACTCAATATTTTCTTTTTCAATAATATAGTTTAAGAAATCAATATATTTAGGGTCGTTGGCAAATGGTGCTAGATATTTAGCATCGACTTCAGCACGCTGTAAGTAATACTTATCAGCGTCTGTACCCACGATATAATACTCTTCATCAGCCGCTCTCAATGAGCGAATAAAGTTTGCTGATGGTGAGCCGCCAGCTCCTGTGACTAAGACTCTCTTCATGATTCCTCCTATTTTTCTTCAAAAGGCGCAACAGCCTCTAATGATATTTTCAATGCTTCGCGTGCATCAACCGGGTTAACAATTGCCGCTGTACGACCCATGGATTTAGCCATAAATGCCTTTAGTTCTGCCGCTAATGGCTCTTCAAAGTCTACTTTTATAACACGTTTTTCTGGGTCACCAACTTGCAGTACAAACTCGGTAAATCCATCTTTTTGGATTTCCTTCATATTATGTTTGTAGTATGTTAATTCTTGGGTTATATAGTTAGCTTCCAAATAACCGAGTGATCCCGTTAGCGCAATTGTGCGAATCTTGACTGGTGTAAGCCAGTTTGCCTGAATAAACCCAGAAGCTCGACCATAGTCCATCAATATCTCTGCTGAGTCGATCTTTTTACTGTGACGAGTACGTGAGCCGTGGCTAGAAATAGCTTTTGGTTTTTGACTCAAAAGATAATTGACAATATCAACATCATGCACCGCCAAATCAATGATGACGTCGGTTTTTGGCTCTACCGCCGGGAATCCACCAACACGTTTACATACTACCGAGGTGATCTCGCCAATGGCATTATCGTCAACCATTTGCTTCAGCTTCTTAATGACTGGGTTAAATCGCTCAATGTGACCAACCGTAAAGGTAACGTTATTCTTTTTAGCACAAGCAATCAAGTTGTCAGCTTCTTCTACCGACGAAGCTATTGGCTTCTCTAGCATACAGTGAATACCTCGTGACATAACCTCTGTAGCCACCTCAAGATGAAATGGCGTTGGCACCACCACAGAAACCGCATCAGGTCGCGCCTCCTCAAGCATCTCTTTGTAGTCAGTAAAGAATTTAGTCTTATAATCCTCAGCGAGAGATTTTGCCTCAGGATTTACGTCGGCAATTGCTACTAGTTCTGACTCTGGGAGCATGAAGTAGTTACGAACATGATTTCTACCCATGTTACCAGTACCAATAACAGCAACCCTTAGTTTTCCTTCTTGTTTACTAGCCATTAATAGACTCCTTGACTGCCGCAACAATTATCTCAATATCTTCGTCTGTAACCTTTGGATGAACTGGCAAGGATACAACTCGTGCCGCTAAGTCTTCAGCTACTGGGAAGTCGCCAATCTTATAGCCAAGCTTTGCAATATGTGGATATGCATGCAAAGGTTTTGGATAGTAAATACCAGCCCCAACACCTTTATCCCTCAGGCTAGTAATAAACTGATCTCGCTGTATGTTCTTATCCAGCAAGATGGTGTACTGATGATACACATGGCTTCGATTGTCGCTCACGGTTGGTGTTTTAATGCCCACAATACCCGCTAAGGCATCATTTAATTTACGAGCATTTTCTTGACGTTTTTTTGTAAATTCTTCTACTTTTTTCAATTGTTCAACAGCAATAGCACCATGCAAATCTGACATGCGATAGTTATATCCCAAATCTGCATACTCGTATGGCGCAACCATACCGTGTTGCCTAAATGAACGAATCGCCGCTGCAGCTTCATCACTATTTGTCGTTACGACACCACCCTCGCCACACATAATATTCTTGGTAGCATACAGAGAGAAACAGCCGAAATCGCCCAATGAGCCAGTTTTTACGCCTTTATACTCTGCTCCAATAGCCTGACACGCGTCCTCAACAATCTTCAGATTATGCTTTTTGGCAATTTCCTGTAGTTCAGTCCAGTCACACGGTTGCCCATATAAATCAACTGGTATAATGGCTTTCGTTTTTTCAGTAATAGCAACTTCTATCTTGGAAACGTCAATATTGAACGTTTCTTCATCAATATCGACAAGGACTGGACGAGCGCCCAACATCAATATTGGATTAATAGTAGCGATAAAACTATACGGAGTAGTGATGACCTCATCACCCTCTTTCACGCCAGCAGCATACAAAGCACAGTGAATAGCTGCTGTACCACTGTTTACTGCTAACGCATGTTTTACTCCGCAATACTCCGCCCAGTTTTTTTCTAGTTCGGCAACTTTTGGCCCCTGAGCTAACATGCCCGATTCTATAACTTCATTTACTGCTCGACGTTCTTCACTGTCGATAACTGGTGCTGCGATATTTATCATTTAAGTTACCTCCTTGACTTATTGAAACTATTATACCACACACCAACTAAATCTTATAGTAATACTTGGACAGTAGTATAGTCTAGTAGGATGTGGTTATTTGTTGATATATATAATATAATTGGTTACATTATGAGAATTAACTTTAAAGAAACTCTGTCTTCATTTTCCACTTTCTTATATAAAAATCAAGGTTGGATTTTTCCAATAATAGTCTTATCTGCCCTAATTAGTCTATCTACTCTTCAAATATCTGGTACATCCGCAGGAATATATGACTATCTACTTGGCAAGAAACCAGTGAATCTCATCGCTGGAAAACCACGACCAATCCGTTCAGATGAATGGGTTGTCACAACTCCATTTGTAGTATCTCAGTATAATAACGGCATGCCAGCCAAAAGCAAGGATATTGGTATTGGACAAGATATGAGTATTGTAGCTGACGCTCCATACACAGATTGGAGTATGTTATTTAGACCACATAACCTTATTTTTTTTCTGTTACCCATAGGGTTTGCATTTGCCTTTAAATGGTGGTTGTTGTCTGCCGGTTTAGCTTTATCGGTCTATATATTTGTATTATTTTTATATCCACGCAAATACCTCATTGCTAGTCTACTCGGATCTATAATGCTCTTCAGTCCTTTTATTCAATGGTGGTATCAATCTGCAACGATTTTACCAATAATTTATGGTCTTCTGGGAATAGTTTCAGCTATCAAGTTAATCGAAAGTAGGCGTCGTAGAACCGCAATATACTGGTCTATAGCACTAGCCTACTTAGCGGTATGTTTTGCGCTAGTGATGTATCCAGCGTTTCAATTAACAATTGGCCTTGTTTCTCTCGTAACCCTGTTAGCTATACTACAAGGCAGAGGCACCCTGCATCTTCTTTGGCAACGTCGTAATCTATTCTTGATATTCGGATCAATCATAATAGCTGGGACTATTATGGGACTATTTTTATGGCAACATAGCGATGCCGTCAAAGCCTCACTAAACACTATCTACCCAGGGCATCGCAATATTAGTTCTGGGGGTTTTGATATTTTTCGACTTATTAGTTGGCCGCTAAGCTATCTATTGCTACATGACAATAATTCAATGATACTTGGCAATAATCAAAGTGAAGTCTCTAACTTCCTACTTATTGGTCTAGTGTTGATGCCTTTCCTAATTTATTTATCTATAAGATATAAATCCACCTTTTCAAAACTTGAAAAATCTATCCTTTATATAAGTTCTGGTATCTTTATCTTTATAGCCATACGTATGTTTGTACCTATTGGCGACCAGTTGTTTAGTTTACTTGGTATGTCAAAAATACCACATGAGCGTTTATTTATTGGCCTCGGGCTAATTAACTTTTTATTACTTTTGGTCGCCGTTTCAAGGCGGTCAAAGAAGCTTCCTAAAAAATGGTGGAAGCCACTGACAAGTGTCCAGCAACTAATATTCTTTGCCATAATTACTATAATCTTTTCAATACTTATATACGCAACGGTTCGCCATTATGACATACCAAATATAGGACCGCTAGAGTCCGTAGCTGTAATATTGACCTTTAGCATTTCCTCAACCTTATTACTATCATCATACGAACAACTTCGTATAGTTGGTCTTGTGGCGGTCCTTTTGTTAAATATTTTATCTACCTATATGGTAAACCCTCTCTACCGAGGAGTCGGCATAACTGATAATGAATTTTCTCGATATATCATGGACGCTGAAAAAAAAGATAATTTTTACTGGGTTGCAAATGATTCATCTGTGCTATCTGCTATCATGGTGGCAAGTGGTGCTGAAGTCTATGGCGGTGTTAACACTTACCCTCAAACAGACATCTGGAGAAGATACTTTCCCAATAGTGCTAACGTATTTAACCGCTACGCCCATGTTCGTTTTCTTTTTGACTCATCACCCCAAAAGCGTTCACTCAGTCTCATTCAGGATGACTCATTCTTCGTTCATATATCTCCTTGCGATGAAATGCTACACGACCTAAATATACGCTATATCGCATCAGAGAGACCGCTTAAATCGAGTTGCCTAGAATCCAACCGAGGTGGAATATTTGATGGCAAAAAAATATACATCTACACCATCAAAAACAATAGCACAAATACTCGGAAATAGATAAAGTTACAATGCCATTTATGCCAGTTGTTTTTTGTTGATGTTGTTAGAATTAGTGGAGGGCTCTTTTATGATTGTAGTCCTTGTTAGTGGTTTAAGTATAGCATAATAGAGGGTACATTAACCTAAACCAGAACATCCCGTAAACTTAGGAGTGAACAGCAACTAAGCGAAAGGAGATGCTCCTAATGTCTACCATACCAAAGTTTGCCAGTAACAAGAAATACTGGCAAATCCTTAACAAACTAGTCTTCGGCGATGAGGTATCTTGTCCTCGCTGCCATAAGGGTCTTCATGAAAACTATTGCAACAAATATCTGCGGTGTAAACTGTGCCACAAGAAATACTGACCTACCAGCTACCAGGCTAGTTGGTTATACGGCATGAAGCTAAGTCCCCGGCAGCTCTGTTCATCCTGCTCTACTGTTGGCAAACAAAACGCTCAACGGAAACGTCGTACCTATTAGCTGGCGTAAGCTATACTACTGTTCGGCGCTAGTTTACCCGATTCCGCAAGCAACTGCCTGGCAGCAGCAAGCTCACCGCCATGCTGGAGGGTGTAGTACAAGTAGATGAAAGCTACTTTGGCAAGAGGCGATCCAAACAGCCTCAGCACACCGTAGTTGGCGCTAAAGATACTACGACCGGGCGTATTACCTTACGCATTACCGACAGCCGGGGATAGACAACCGCTTGAACAATTTGTTCAGGATTACATCGTAGCAGGCAGCCTAGTGGCGAGCGACAAATGGTGGGCGTATGACGAGCTAGAACTACTTGGCTACGCTCATGAGAGTTGGAATCATAGCAAAGGGCGCTTTGCTGGTGCCAACCAAGGAGAGAATATCTGGAGCGTGACGAAGCGGTATGCTCGGAAGCTGTTCGGCGGAAGAATCCTGACGAGACAGCTAGACTCTCTTTGTTTAGAATGGATAGCAAGAGCTAACCAGCCAGAACTGTTCGCCAGCCCAATAGCATTCCTGCGGTTTACTATGGCTTACGGGTTAGTTGGGTGAACCTAGTAGTACGAAGTATTGTCTATTCTTACCGCTTGTGGTAAAATAATAGATATATTTATAATAATACAGGAATCTAATGAAAATAAATAATCTTAATCGGTATTCAAATAATAAACAGCGGCGCCATATTGTTATAATAGTTGCAGTTGTTTGCTTGTCTGCTATTTCTTATGGAGCGTATTGGTATTTTTACCAGCAAAATAAGGATGATAAGCCCGTATTGACTTTACCAGATAGGCAAGTGGGAGAGACTAACTACTCGCATCCAAATAAGGATGAACAAAATCCAACATCCGACAATGACGACAATAATCAAAAAAAACTCACACCTCAACAAAATGCACCCGCTACCTCACCTATCCCTGTTTCCATAACTCGAGTAGACAGATCCCCACTACAAGTTGGCGTTATAATAAATGAGCTTCTATCTAGTGGCACCTGTACACTAAAGCTCTCTAAGCCTGGTTTGAGTGACATAACCCAAACAGTGGAAATCTTTAACGGACCAAGCTATACCACCTGTCGCGGCTTTTCTATTGATAACGTTCCCGGCGGCACATGGAAACTTACTATAATCATAAACTCTGAAAATAGATCCGGTAGTACTAGCCAGGAGATTACTATATGATACATAAAACAACTATTTTATTTGCAGGTCTTGCTGCAGCTATTATTTTATCTATAGCTATGGTCAATCCTGTTAATGCAAGTTCCTTCGATCCAGGGAATATTATTAGCGATTCTATTTTTACTAACAGCAGCACCATGACCGCTGATCAAATTCAGTATTTTATAGAAGTTAAGGGTAAATATTGTACTGACGGCGAAGCTCCATGTCTAAAAAATTATCGTGAAAATGGCAAAAGCGCAGGTACAATAATATATGAGATATCCCAACAATATTTGATAAATCCCCAGGTTATCCTAGCAACCCTTCAGAAAGAGGTTGGTTTGGTAACTATTAGCAACCCAGGTTCGTGGCGAT
This sequence comes from uncultured Candidatus Saccharibacteria bacterium, assembly GCA_947095985.1. Taxonomy (GTDB): domain Bacteria; phylum Patescibacteriota; class Saccharimonadia; order Saccharimonadales; family Saccharimonadaceae; genus Nanosynbacter. Next base: position 14,874 of record CAMUPZ010000006.1, read on the forward strand.
ATCGCACCGCTATGGGATATGGATGTCCCGATTCTACACCAGGCGTCTGTGATTCACAGTATTTTGGATTTACAAATCAGGTTCGTTGGACTGCTACTATGTTTAGAGCAATCATGAACAATTCTCCAACTTGGTTTACTCCTTATCGCATAGGTGTTAATTCGATTTTATGGCACCCAAACCAAGCCTGCGGCATTAGTAATGTAAATATTGTCAACCGAGCAACTGTTGCATTATATAGTTATACGCCGTATCGGCCAAATAACGCCGCCTTAGCAGCTGGGTTTGGTACTGGTGATGGTTGCAGTTCATACGGAAACCGTAATTTCTGGTTATATTTTAATACCTGGTTCGGTAGTTCAACAAGTTCTATATTAATCCAATCACCACAAAGCCCAGCCGTTTACTTGCAGAGTGGTAGTATTAGATATGCTATACCATCTTGGGATATTATTAATGCCTATGGATTTGGAAGATTCGGAGTTACTCCAGTTTCAAATTCTTACATGAATTCCCTACAAAATGGTGGCATATTAAACACAGTTTTCTCTAATAAATCTGAGCCTGGACCAATATATCTAGCAGATAACGGTTACCGTTTTGGGTTTTCATCTTACCAGCAGTGCGTTGACTGGGGCTTTCCTAGGTGTACCGATTCTTCATACGCTAAGCCGCTAGAGCCCTCTGTATTTGACCGCATGCATCAGTATGGTGCAATATCACCACTAATGCTAAATGGTTCACACCTGCACATAATGAAGGATGGGAAAAAACACACCCTATTATCACATGAAGCAAGGGTAGAAAAGGGTTATGCCAACATAAACTATACACCAATAACCAACCCAGCTAACCTAACCCAACCATACGCCAAATCTATACCACATAACAACAGTCTGGTATCATTTAAAGCAACTCCCGCTATTTATTTATATACCAATGCAAAATTTTATACCCTTAGCTATGATACCTTCCTTGCTTTCTCATCAAAACTACCGACATTGGTAGATTCGTTCTCTGAATATAATAGCCAGTTGCCAGTAGAACAAGGCTTTATTCAGTCCAACGTTGCTTTGAGTGATGGCTCTCTCTATAGTTTTGTAAATGGCAAGAAAATTAACCTTACAAAGGTTAAGCACCACTGGCCACAAGCAGCCATTGTAGATGACCTAAAAACAGTTTTAGCACTGCGTAGTGATGATTATACAGCAGATGAAAATTCTACCTATCGCACGACAGCTGGCTCCATACTAAAGGTTGAAGATAAGCGTTTTAGAGGCTTTTATAGCTTATATGACTATTTTGCCCTAGGAAATACAAGACCGATACCAATCAATGAATTAGCTATCGCTAACCTTGCTAGTGGATCATCTGTTATGGCAAACGGTCAAGGTTCTGTTTATCAGCTCGCTAGTCCCGCCAATCAATCCCTCGTACTAACCCCTTCAATTGATGGATCGCCATGTCAATTATCATCACTTGACCAACTCGGCTCGTATTACCTTATTACTAATAGCGTACAGAGACTTGCGCCTTCCCAACAGCCAGTTTCTACACTGACCAATACAACATACGACCAAGATGGAAATATTCATATAATCTACTCTGGCAGACACGCTATACTTAATGCTTCTGAATTAACTTCAGTATGGGGTGTGCACCAAAAAATACCAGCCTGTACATTTCATAAGTTACACCTAGCTAAAATTCCAGTAAACTCTTCCGTTCGTTTTATTAGAGATCCTGTAACGGGCGTAATCTACCATGGTAAAGGTGGTAAAAAACAACCAATATTCTCTTATGCAGCTTTTATAAGAATGGGTGGAAATACATCAAATACACTGGATGTTTCGAATGAATTTATCACAGCATCACCAACGGGTGTCGCAATTACTGAGTAGCTATTATTTTGTTTTTAGTTTATACTATATAGTATGAGTAGTGTTTTAGATTTGTCAGTTGTGATTGCTTTCCATAATCACGCCAAAATGACAATTGATTGCGTCTCCTCTCTACAAAAATATGGCCCAAATGTAAGAGAGATTTTACTTATAAGCAACAACTCTTCACCGGACGAACTACGTATAGTTGAAGAATATAGCAATAATCATCCGAATATACGCGTTTTGACCTGGGATTATCCCTTTAACTACCAGAAAGAATACAACTGGGGTATATCGCAGACTAGTGGAGAGTTTATTCTAATGCTAAATAATGACATTGAACTAACCGAAGGTTCTATAGGACTAATAGAGTCTATGTATAAAAAAGCATCTAAAAAGGAAGTTGGCATTGTTGGCTGCACACTATTATATGGTAACGAAAGAGATATTCAACATGCCGGTATTTTTCTTATGCCAGAAGGTATGGCAGACCATATGTATGTTCGCGAACGATATCAGACCGCACTCAAGCAAGCCGGCTCCGAAAAGTTCCCCTATGACATAACCAAAGATATACCAATGACCGCCGTAACGGGTGCGGCACAGCTTGTGCGTAAATCTTCTTTCGAAAAAATCGGAGGATTTGATGAGAAATTTATCATTTGCGGTGGTGACGTAGATCTATGCATCAGAATGAATGAATCTGGTCTACAAACTTGGTTTGTTGGTGGAGGATACATGCTCCACAAAGAAAGTATCTCTCGTAAGTTTATACCGATACCAGCAGAAGACTTTTATAATAGTTATATAAGCTATATAAAGGGCTACGATCCTGAAATTGGCGATCCGTTTTTACCAGAAATTACTAAAAAAATTAAAATACATGGAGTTTAAATATGAGTGTCCTTCGTTTCTCTATACGCGCTGCACGTAAATCTGCCCATATTAGTGGAAAATTATTGCGTAAAAGCTTAAACTTTACTAATAAAGTAGAACACAAGGCTACCAACTTATTAGACGGTGTCGATTATAGTATACAGATTAATGAAAAGGTTCCGCTTGAGAAAATTTATTACAACTCTATACCATATGTTCTACCGATTCATGCAGCCATGCCCGCTGTTGGATCAAAAGGGACTGTCACTCTTTTGATTCCATCTCTGGATGGCAGTTCCTTCTTTGGTGGAACCGCGACTGCATTGGTTGTTGCTGCTAAATTAGCTTTATTAAAAAAATGTAAACTTCGTATTGTACAGACTCTCAAAACTGGCCATCCGGGCGATCTTGTAAAATTCTTTACTAGCGAAGGCATCACTATCTCTGATGACGCTATTCAAGTAATAAGTATTGCCGAGCGCAGTTATAATGTTTATGGCTATATTAGTACTCATCCAGATGATATTTTTATAGCTTCAGCCTGGTGGGACGCTTACAATTTATCACGTATGCCTCTAAAACGTAAGTTTATATACCTAGTACAGGATTTCGAACCGATATTCTATAACAACAGTGACCGATATGTCCTAGCCGAGGAAACATATAAAAGTGACAAGTTTATTCCCCTATGTAATACCAAGTTTATGGCTGATTTTATGTCAGATAGAAACTACCCTGCCTTCAAAAAGTCCCTATTCTTTGAGCCAGCAGTATCTCGCAAAAAGTCTGGCACACTCTTATCGAAAAAGGCTAATGATAAAAAGACTTTATTCCTTTACGGTAGACCAAATGTTCACAGGAATATGTTTTTCACTGCGCTTCAGGCTATTGACTACGCCTTTAAGGCTGGTTTTATAAATCCTAATAACTGGGACTGTTGTATGGCTGGTCAGAATAACTTACCCGATATAATTCTATCTTCTGGCGCAGTTATCAAGAACAAAGGTAAGATGTCTATGGAGGATTATATTGAGTTTAGTAAAACCGTAGATTTAGCTATATCACCTATGATGGCTCCTCATCCAAATTACCCAACGCTAGAATTTTCATCCATTGGCTCTATGGTGGTTACAACCAAATACGCCAACAAAGAAAGTCTTGATAAATACTCAAAAAATATTATAATGTCTGAATTAGATGTAGAGTCTATGGCAGGAGCTATAAACATTGCTGTAAGAAGAACTGAAGAAGATCGTCTCGCTAACCTTAATAATACAAATATATTAACTAGCTGGGACGAAAGCCTAGATGATTGTCTAAAAAGTATACTGGATCGTATTAATAAATCTGAAAACTATTAACGCCAAATCTATGGATGTGTGATTAATAAAAACTTTACCTCCACTCACCCATAGAGCGCATCGGACCATCCCTAAGTATATCTTTACCTTTAACTACGAAAGAATATGCTCGTGGTAGGTGCTTAAGTGTACTGTCATCCTTGCTCCTGTGAATAGATATATAGACATCATACTTACCAGGATTTAAATCGGCTATAGGTTGTACAAATTCAATCTTTTTACCATTCTGAATAAAATCATTAGGCATATCTCTCGAATTCCTATCTGAGAATATAATTCCATTAGCCGACAATGAAAAATTAGCAAACACCTGTTCTTCGATGCCGTTAACCACTACACCTAATTTTAGCTTTTCACCTTGGGAAAAACTCCTCTTTTTTGGCTCAACAATCTCAATTGAAACCTGGTTGGTATCTACCTCCCTATCTTTTTGGCTTTGATTTGATTTATCTATGTTAACCTCTGTATATATATCAGCTATATCAATAGGCGAACCCTGGTGCTTTATCTTACCATCTTCTATATAGATAGCTCTAGAACAGAATCTACGCACCGCACCCATATCGTGAGTCACAAAAACAACTGTTTGTTTATTATTTTTAAGATCCTCAAAATAATCGAAACATTTCTGCTGAAATGCAGCGTCACCAACAGCCAAAACCTCATCTAAAACCAAAATATCAGCATTGGTTTGAACTGCCACCGAAAAAGCCAAACGTACCTGCATACCGCTAGAATAGTTCTTTAGCTTTTCTTCCATAAATTCATGTAGCTCAGCAAAATCAACTATTTCATTATAAATAGAATCAATCTCTGATCGACTAAAACCCAGTAGAGCACCGTTCAAATAGACGTTTTCACGACCCGATAACTCTGGGTTAAAACCCACACCTAATTCAATAAACGGCACCAGCGAACCGTTAACCTTTACCGATCCGCTATTGGGAGTATAAATACCAGCAATGCTTTTAAGCAGGGTGCTTTTTCCCGAACCATTGCGCCCAACAATACCAAAAAATTCACCTTTTTTAATTTCTAAAGATATATCCTTAAGCGGCGTAAACTTGCGATAGCCTTTATTTCTCTTGAATATACCAGTAACCTGACTCTTTAGGCGGTTGGTTGGCTCTAAAGGAATTTTAAAGGTTTTTGTCAGATTATTAACTTGAATAACCACATCGTCACTACTCTTTTTCATCTAAATATCCTCCGCAAAAAACTTTGATTTCTTTGAGAAATACCACACACCAACTACAACCATCAGTAGAATAATAAATCCTGGAATCGCCAATCGCCAATCGTGCATCAAATCAGTCATTCTCACGATTGAGGCGTCTTGACTAATCATCGCATAGCGTGCATCCTGAATAATCTGCGCCACTGGATTGATAAACAAAATTTCAGCAGCTTTTTGACTACGCTCCATCACCATAGTTAACGGATAAATAATTGGTGTAGCATAAAATGCCGCTTGCAGAAAAATTTCCCAGATATAGCCAGTGTCGCGAAACTTAACATTTAGCGCCGACAGTAACATAGCAATACCTAGAGCAAAAACATATAGCTCCAAAACTAGCGGAATCATCCATAAAATATTCCAGGTGAAGTCTACACCGTTAATCAACGCAAACAACATAACCACCAGAAGATTAATTCCTAGATTAATCAACGACGAAATTGTACCAGAAATAACGATGATATATTTTGGAAAGTTTAATTTACGTATCAGGTCGCCACGATTGACGATTGAACCCAAGCCATTGCTGGTAGCTTCTGTAAAAAACGACCACAATACTACACCAAGTAGTAAGGTTACAGCAAAATGCGGCACGCCGCGATCCATTTGTAGAACATAGACAAAGACTACATACAAAATCGCAAACAAAAATAGAGGTTTCAAAACACTCCAAACATAGCCAAGTACCGAACCCTGATACCTTAGTTTAAAATCAGTAACCACCAGCTCACGCAGAAGAATTCGATTCTTGCGATCTAATAAACCAACTCCTTTTCTCATGTATTATATTATAGAGTATAATTGATAATATGAACAGACTTGCAATTATTGTGCTGAACTGGAATGGGTCTGACGACGCTATAGAATGTATCGAATCCCTAACTAAGCAAACTTTAAAACCTACTATCATCATCGTAGATAATAATAGTAGCGACAATTCTGTTTCCGTATTCGAAAAATATATTTCAACACACAAAAAAAAGGATATCATTTTAATAAAAAACTCTGCTAATCTTGGTTTTGCTGGCGGTATTAATACAGGCCTGATTTATGCAAAAGAACATAATTTTGAATATATTGGCGTGCTTAATCCTGATGCCATTGCCGACAAAAACTGGTGCCGCGCCCTCGTCGATGAGCTTTCTACACACCTGGATTGCGGTATCGCAACTGGCATCATGCAGCGGCGCGACGGCAAAACGCTTGACACAACTGGCGACTTTTACACCACCTGGGGCTTGCCTGGTCCACGAAACCGCGACGAGCCTGTTAAAAATGCGCCGAGTAAGCCTGGCGAGGTTTTTGGCGCGACTGGCGGCGGAGCGATTTATCGCGCGGCAATGTTTGACGATATCGATATGTTCGACGAAGACTTTTTCATGTATTACGAAGATGTCGACCTCAGTTTTCGCGCCCAACTAGCCGGCTGGAAGGTCCGCTTTACACCCAAAGCCATCGCTTATCATAAAGTTGGCGCCAGCAGCAAGAAAGTTCCTGGCTTGGCTGTTTACAATACTTTCAAAAACCTGCCGTTAGTTTTCATTAAAAACGTTCCAGGAAAATTATTTTGGTATATTGGCCTGCGCTTTTTCTTGACATATTGGCTAATTTTCGCCAGTGCCGTCCGTCACGGCAACGGCTGGCCAGCTTTCAAAGGTATATTAGCCTCAATAATTCGTAAACCTGCTGCCTACAAAAAGCGCCTAAATATTCAAAAAAACCGCAAAGTCCCTGTCGACTACATCCGCGGTATCATCCACGATGGGCCGTTACCCAATCAAACCGGACTGCTGAAATTTAAGCGTTTTTTCAGGATAAAGTAATATTCTTAACGAAATGAAATCAATCACCATCCTTGTCCCAGTCTACAACGAAGAATCTGTCCTTCCTCAGTTATTTGATCGCTTAGATGACGTCGCAAAAAATACTCCCAATTACAAATTTGAATTTCTATTCATCAATGATGGCAGCGTCGATGAATCTTTATCTATTATTGCCGATCAAGCCCAGAAAGATACACGCATCAGCTATATCAATCTGTCGCGTAACTTCGGTAAAGAAATAGCGATGCTCGCCGGAATTGACCACACCGAAGGCGATGCTGCCGTGATTATTGACGCCGATTTGCAAGATCCGCCAGAGTTAATAAAAGAGATGATTGCCTACTGGGAAGATGGTTATGATGATGTCTATGCTCGCCGCAGTAGCCGGCAGGGCGAAACTTGGCTAAAGAAAAAAACCAGCCAATGGTATTACCGAATCCTCCAAAAATCGACCAGCATTCCTATTCAGGTTGATACCGGCGATTTTCGCTTGCTGGATCGGCGCTGCATCGAGGCGCTGCGGCAATTTCGCGAATCCCAGCGCAATACTAAGGCAATTTTTAGCTGGATTGGCTATAAGAAAAAGGAGATTTTTTACGATCGTGATCCCAGACTGGCCGGCCAGACTAAATGGAATTATCGCAAATTAATTAACCTAGCCATTGATGGTATTACTAGTTTTACCACAGCACCGCTACGAATGGCTACCATCTTTGGATTTGTCATTTCCTTCATCGCTTTCTGCTGGATTATCTATCTTTTAGTTCGCCCTTTGTTCGGAGTTCCGACTGGCGCTGGCTATTCTTCCTTAATGGCAGTTATTTTATTCTTAGGCGGCGTTCAGTTACTGTCACTGGGAATAATTGGCGAATACGTCGGCCGGATATTTATTGAGACTAAAAATCGACCGTTATATTTAATTGAGGAATATCATGCAGGAAATCGCAAAAAAGCACGCCGATAAGCTACGTTTTACCATTGTCGGCAGTATAAATACGGTAATTGATTTTAGTATTCTCTTTACCTTAGCTACACTATTTAATGTCCTGAAAGAATTGGCTAATTTTGTATCAACTTTTGTTGCCTTTTTGTTCTCTTTCTTTGCCAATAAAAAATACACTTTCAAATCAACGTCTAAGAATCTAAAAAAACAGTTTCTACTATTTACTATCGTCACGCTATTTGGTTTATGGGTCATTCAAACGATTATTATTGCTGCCATCACGCCAGTATTTACCAATCTTGGCGTAAATAAAGCAACTGCACTACTTATCAGTAAGCTACTTGCTACTATCGTTAGTCTTATTTGGAATTATACTCTCTATTCCAGAGTAGTTTTCAAAAAGATTAAGAACTCTTCTGACTAATAATCAGCTGGCGATCTCGGCCTTCACCCTCGGAGTGTGTCTCAATATCGCTATATTCACTCGCCAAATGATGCACTGTCCAGCGATCAGCCGCATTCAAATTGACGATTTTTGATTCGCCATTCCGGCGAACTTCCTCAATCCAGCCACGTGCTTTTTCAATAATTTTCTCAGCATGCTGCTTTTTATAGTCAGCAATGTCCAAATTCACCCGAACAGTCGAAGCTTTTTTATGATGAAGTGCTGTCGATAAAAGAGTCTGAATACTACGCAGAGTTTCCGCACCCCTACCAATCAAGATACTACTTCGTTCGCTACGCGGAATTGAAGCTATGATAATTCCATCCTCAATTTTTACAGCAACTTCCAGGTTTAAATCAAAAAATGTTAATAAATCTTCCAGATATTTTTTTACGAATTCAATAGTTTCGATTTGATCCATATTTCCTCCTTAACCTTTAGCCTTGATTCGCGTTATTCGTGCTTCTGTCGCCTGTTTAGCGCGTTTTTTCGTCTTGGCTGAAGCTATAGACTTTTGAGAGGCTGTCTTTTTATTTGCAACTTCTTCCATTTCCAAAGAATCTTGTTTAAGAATAATATGGTTTTGTAAATATCCTACTGCACTAGCGGTTGCTAAATAAAGGGCTAAGGCTGCTGGTAGATATATAGTCACCATAAACATCATTATTGGCATAAATTTCATCATCTTTCGGGTCATTATGGCATTTACTTCTGACTGATCAGCTTCTTTACCGCCACCAGCCTCAGCTAAAATGTCTCGTAATTTACGCTTACTGTCCGACTGTGGAGTTAGTTGCTTTGAGGTCAAATATTGTAGATAGGCAGCAACTCCCGCCAGAACTAATAGCCCAATAATAACTCCATCTTTCGACACAGCATGCTGAGTTAAGTCTATAACACCTAAGAAGTTCTGATTGAACTGGTCTGGATTATTAACCAGATTATTAGCTACTGGAAGATTTTTTACAAAATCATAAACATATTTACCCAGATCAGCACGACTAGAAACGAAAATCTGTACCACGCGGTACATCGCAATCAAAATCGGTAATTGAATAATTAAAACACCTATAGAACCAAACGCACTTATATTATGTTTTTTATAGAGCTCCATCATCGCCAAATTACGCATCTGCGGATTTTTGGCATATTGTTTTTTAATCTTAGCCAGCTCAGGTTGCATCTTGCGCATTGCCTTTGCCTGATGAAGCTGCTTCTTAATTAACGGCCAGAGTAATAACCTTACTAAAATTGTAAAAATTATAATACTAATACCAAAATCTGGAATTAGACTATAGATAGCCATCAACAGATTAAGAATCGGCCTAACAATAAACTCATCAAAAAAACTCATGCCCTGATTATAGCAAAAATACTGCTATTTATACAGTTTTGCCTGAGAAAGTAGATTATTCATGGTCTGCTTTAGATCCTTATGTGGCATCAATAACACTTCTGCTGAAAATATAATAATAGCAACGTCTTGATCATTTTTTAGATATGGCAGTTCTAGGCGAATAATTTCATAAACCCGTCGACGTATTCTGTTCCGCCGCACTGCTGATTTTAAAACCTTTTTACTCACAACTACCGCAAATCTACTATGACTGCGGTATGGATTTTTCACATATTTTACCGTAGCTATAGAAGAACGAACCGCTTGTCCATTTTTATAGACAAATTTTAGACTACTATGACCGTGGAAACGATTACATTGTTGTAACATATTTTACAATTATATCAAAAAATCCCGCCTACATCGACGGGATTTTTTATTCGCTAGATTAAATAGCAATTTTAGCACGACCCTTCAAACGGCGTCGCTTCAAGACCATCCTACCGGCCTTAGTAGAAACTCGCGCTCTAAAACCGTGCGTCCTTGCACGATGTCGAGTGTGTGGTTGAAATGTTCGCTTTGGCATATCAAGAAATAGTATATATTTTTTTAGCATTTTTTGCAAGTCGCTAGCCACTTTTCCACTACCATGGCTAATTTTTCCACAGTTTTAACAGATGTATTTTTTAATTGTGGAAAACTCCACCCCTGTTTTCCTTTACATTACAGTTTACGGAATTGTACTTGTGGAAAACTCTTAATATTTGCTATAGTAAAGATAGTTAAAGAATTTGAGGGAGTAAGTTTTCGTGGATAGTCATGCAGTTTGGCAGGGTGTATTAGGTGAAATTGAAGTAACTGTATCGTCATCATCTTTTACGGCGTGGTTTAAAAATACGAAACTAGAAATAATATCAGATAAAGAAATCTCAATAATTGCCCCAAATATTTTTGCTCGCACTCAACTCGAAAAGCGTTTTCACCCACAAATACTTGAAGCTTTATCTCATAATGGAATAAGTTCTCCATCAATCTCCTACCACGTTGAATCTAGCAATAAAAAGCCTCGTATTAACCGTGATATCACTAAAACTGAGCGTCAGGAATCATCAGCGCCGCTCATCTTACCATCAAAAAAATCTCATGCCAGTAATCTAAATCCTCGCTACACATTTGATAATTTTATCGTTGGCTCTAGTAATGACTTAGCTTACGCCGCCTGTCAGGCTGTCGCTTCTCATCCCGGGGAAAAATATAACCCGCTTTATTTGTATGGCGGATCTGGACTTGGTAAAACTCACTTAATGCAAGCGGTTGGTAATGAAATAATTAGAAAACAGCCATCCGCTCGCATACTATATATCACCACAGAAACTTTTGTGAATGAATTCCTTGACTCAATTCGCTTTAAGAAAAAGGGTTTTTCGGATAAGTACCGCAATGTTGACGTCCTAATCGTTGATGATATGCAATTTATCGCCGGCAAGGAAAAAACTCAGGATGAATTCTTCCATACATTTAATGACCTTCATCAGAACAACAAACAAATAATTATTAGCTCCGATAAGCCACCGAAGAGTATCCCGACTTTAACTGATCGTTTACGTAGTCGCTTTGAATGGGGTATGGCAATTGATATTCAGATGCCAGATTATGAGACTCGTTGTGCCATAATCAAAGCGAAGGCTGAGCTCAGTAATACCGAATTAGATTCTGATGTCGTAGAATACTTAGCAACTAACTTTAAAACAAATATTCGCGAATTAGAGGGCGCGTTAAACCGACTCCTGGCATATGCGGAAATGCAAAACTTTACTCCAGACCTTATGGCGGCTGAGGGTATTTTAGGTGATATCAAGCGCAGTCGCCCACAGCATGTTACCGCCAAGCAGATTATCGATAAGACTGCTCGCTATTATAATATCGATGTGAAAGATATGTGCTCGTCCAGGCGCGATAAGTTTATTGCCACACCGAGGCAAATTGCTATGTTCCTACTGCGCAGTGAACTGAAGATGAGTTTTCCAAAAATTGCCCAAGAGCTTGGACGAAAGGACCACACGACCGCTATGCACTCAATTGAAAAAATTACTAAGGAAAGCCTTACTAATGTCAGTATTCGTGAACAAATTAATGATATTAAGGATAAATTATATGCTCATTAGTTGTGGAAAAGCTGTGCAAACCCTGTGTTTTTTTGGCGGATTACTAACACACAGATCTGTGGAAATAATGAATCACTGTGTTACGCAGTGGAATAATAGAATAATATCCACCATAAAGCCCACAACCAATACACAGAGTTTTCCACCTATAAAATCGACTAGCTACCTCTATTTGAACACATTTTTTACCCAGTTTCCACAGCGCCTATTACTATTAAGACTAATTAAAAAATAAGGAAAAGCATAATGAAAGTATCAATCACTCAAGAAAAACTTGCAAAAGCTCTTAATCTCATCAAAGACATTGCTTCTAGCCGTAATGAACTACCAATATTAAACAATATTTTACTACGTACTGATGGTGGTAGATTATTGATTGCTGGAACAAATTTGGAAATTGCCTCTACTCAATATATTGGCGCTAAAATTGACAAGCACGGCTCGATTACTATCCCTGCTCGCTTGGTCTCAGAGTTTATTTCAAACTTGCCAAGCGGCACTGTCGAACTTGAAGCTAAGAATGAACATCTTCATGTTACCTCGGGTAAATTTTCATCAGTTATTAATGGTGTAGTAGCGGATGAGTACCCAGAATTGCCAACAATTGATGAAAAAACTGCCATCCAATATGAAATAGATGTTGAAGATCTAAAGAAGGCGATAATCCAAACGAAAATTGCAGTTAGTTCTGACGTGACGCGGGCGGTTTTGACTGGCGTGTATTGGCATAATCACGAAGGTTCGTTATATCTGGCAGCTACTGATGGTTATCGATTGGCGGAAAAAAGATTAGCTAAGTCTAATGATGAAGTATCAGCTATTATCCCTGCTTCGACACTTTCAGAGGTAAGTAAGAGTGTTGGTGAAGAGAAAAAAATCACCGCTCTCTTTGATGAATCTCAGGTATGTTTCAGAACGGGAGATATGGAAATCGTTAGCCGGTTGATTGACGGAAAATTCCCTGATTATCGACAATTGATTCCGTCAAATTCAGAGACGGAAATCGTGATTAAAAAGGCTGATTTTAGTAGAGTGACAAAGATTGCAGCATTATTTGCGCGTGAATCTGGTGGTGGAATAACCGTGACCGCCTCAAAGGAGAACTCCCTATTATCTATCCACTCAATCGCATCTGAGTTAGGTGAAAATACTTCAGAAGCCTCAGCAGAAATATCCGCCGATGGTCAAGTAACACTTAATTCGCGCTATTTAACGGAAGTTCTGAATATTATTGATGCTGACGAAATTACATTCTCGTTTAATGGTAAATTATCGCCATGTGTCATCCGAGAGCAGATAAAAAACCCTGATTATACACATATTATTATGCCGCTTAAGAGTTAGTGGAAAATGGTGATAACCTAGATGCTGCTTCTGATAAAATTTCTTCTGGAATATTTTTAGTGTTGTAAGTGGTATTGATAATTTGTGGTCTAGTTTTAATTGTCCATTTATTATTTTCTTTTTTTAATATGACAGTGTAGATGTCTCCTGAATTTCTATCTATATCCTCTCTTTGATAGGTGGCGGCATACCAATCGATATTCTTTCCTAATATAATTTCCTTTTTAAGTATGAAAGATGATTTTAATTCTGGGTATTTAGTAAATAATACAGCTGAAATCTCATTTTTGTATTCGGCTATTTTATTGGACATAAATTTCTTGCTGTAGCTGGTTTTTATAGATACATCCTTGTCTGATCCTTCGACTGTAAATTCTGTGTAATTTTCATTGATATGTCCAGACTTAGATGAGGTTTTAATTATATATTTGCCATCTGATAATTTTATTTTAGTATCTCCTTCTAACGATATAATCTCGGTGTTAGTTTTTGCATTATTGCGATATATTTTAGCCGATAAGTCTGGTTTGTCGAAAAATATCGAAATAGTATATGTTGGTCGAATGAAGAAAAAAGCCAATAATAATAGTACGACCATTATAGAACTTATTATTATAATAATATTTCTTCGATTCATAAATTACTCCTTAAACGCATTGGCATAATTTCTAAAAACAATATTTAGTTTTGATGGATCAAATCCT
>CAMUPZ010000007.1 GCA_947095985.1 uncultured Candidatus Saccharibacteria bacterium
GCATAATATCGCCCGCCTCCAGCGCCACGCTTTTCGCAAAATCCAGCCATTCTTGCTGCTGGTTAGTCATAGCCGTTCCTTTCTCATCTCCAAAATAAAATCACCTCTTTTGACTTCGAGAATCCGCTGGAGGTGTTTCAAACGGACGGTACCATCTCGATTCCAAAAGAAGTGATTCTTTTAGCTCTTCATTCGCTATTTACGCAAGCTCACGGCGGGGTCTAATTTCAGTTGATTCAAAATCAGGCTGATTTCTTCCCGCAGGCTTCGCGGCTGATAACCGCTCACTTCGCGCTAGCCCTGCCAGAGAATACCTCATCAAGCACACACGAAAACGCCTTATTCACATTTTACTACATAAAATTAAATAACGCTATATCTAGCGCAAGCACACTAGATATAGCGTTATTTTGAGCCGGACCAGACTAGAAACCTCGTTTTCGGCAATCACATCTTCCGGCAAGCATTTTACGGGAGCTATTCCCCCAGAAAACATGCCAGCATAATATACCGTTAACGATTCCCAAAGCGGATTGACTTCTTACGCCGTTTGATAACGACAGCCATCACAATTACTAGAATAATGACAAGCAATAGCCCGCCGCCAATTATCGCCAGCGCTGTGGTCGACGGCCAGAAAAACAACTCTTTTGGCTCGATGGTTTTCGTCATCAATTCACCCTGATTTTGACTAATACCCCATTCACCAGCTTTTTTCTTATAAGAAATCGAGAGTTCTGCTGTATATTTTCCGCCCCAGAACGGCTCCAACTTACTTTCATAACGGAATTGACGAGTCTCGTTGGCAATTATTGCGTTCACGCCTCCATTCTGATAGACAATATTACCAGCTGGATCCTTAACCACCAACTTTACATCAACATCAGCTGAAACGTTGCCGACATTCTTCAGCGCAATTTCATACAACTGACTACCGTTTTCATTCTTGATATCAAATTTGTCAATCGCCACATCACGATGAATATCGCCAGGCACAACTATCGCCATCCGAATAGCCTGCCGCGTTTGTATCTGGACACCACCAGTTGCCGCCGGTTGGGTGTCTTTTCGCTGCACAACAATGCAGGCATTATGCTCGCCAACATCCACCTTATTAGGGACGGTAACGGTGAAATCGACCAATTTATTTTCTTTTGGCTCAAGCGTCACCTCCTGCTTGGGAATAACAACCCACTTACCAGCATCAATCTTATCCTCCACTTTTTGCTTGCAGGTCATATCGCCAGTTGCCGTTACTGTGCCGTCAACAGCATACACCTCAACTGTTGCTTTTTCGTCTAGTCCGTTCTGAAGTTGCAATTGGTCTGACTTTGAAGCGCCGCCAGAAAGATTGTAAATAAAAATCGACTGCGTTCGTGGATTATTTGGGTCGGGATGTGCCGGTCGACTGCCAATTCCAGCAGCAGATACTGACATAGGTAAAATTAGACCCACAACGACAGCCGATCCAACTATTTTACGCCACAATGAACTATTCATATCCCTCCTTGTCAAAACTATACTGCTTATTATACCAAGATAATCTGCTTATGGCTACTGTCTTACGCAAATTAAAAACGGACATCCTTAAGGGTGTCCGTTTTTATAAATTTCTTAACTATTTAGATAGCGGCAACAGTTTGTGTCATTGGCAAGGTATATGCACCTGCTTGCTGACCAGCTGGAATATCTTGTTTCAAGCTAACACCAGTGATGTAACCGTTCCAAATGGCATCAGCACTCGCTGAAGCACTCATCAAAGTAACTGGATTACTGCCAGAAAATGCCATTGAGCTACCCTTGGTGATACCAGTGGTTGCACCAACTACCGGAGTAACTGTGCCAGTTGATGGATCAACCGTTAGACGACCATCAGCGGCAGTACCGTTATATTTATAGTTTTTACCACCGTCTGTCCATTTGCCAGTACCCGGAGTGGTTGCGTTCAAAGTCAGCGTCCAGCCGTTATTAGCACCGCCAGGGTTATCAACGGAAATACGCTTGTCATTTTCACCAAATGTGCCTGTTGAGATCTGAGCTGACGTAGACAATGTCACGGCACCCATCGCAAATGTTGGGTTACTGACAACCGCATTGCTTGAGTTACGGATATCGGTACTTAATACGCCGGCATTAATTGTTTGAGTCAAAGTAGAGTTGGCGGTATTCGCCGCATAAACGGCAGAGCCAGCCAATCCAGCAAGACTAACTGCTCCAAATCCGACAGCTGCCAATAATTTTAATTTTTTCATTTTCCCTCCTTGTTTTGTGAATTTAATTTGTTTATCGTAAATTATTACGCTTATTTCTTCATCCATCCCGCTCCTTTTCTTTTTTACGAATCAACAGCAGAATGGATGCTACAAAAATTGCGGTGACACCAATGGTAATCATCAGCCACACGCTAGCGCCCGTACTTGCTAAAGTTCGGCCAATTTTCTTAACTATATTCGGGATAGCAATAATCTCCCCAATGGTTTGTTTTGGAATAGTGACTGAAAAATCAGCAAACTGAGTTACCTCTGGCGATAAAGGGTTAGTCCTCATTTTGGCCGTAGCTCGCCCATTATAAGTATGACCTGGAGTTAGTGGCATAAAATTATCCCCTGGATGGTCGTTTTGCCAATTTGAGAAATCTAATGTCCAAACGTTACCATTCACCCGAAGTTCACTATCTCGTCCCAACACAAACGTCCGTCCGTTAAACTCCACTGTCAGATCATGTTGACCTGTTATAGGATTGGTGACTGCATGGACCGCGTCATATACGCCATATAAAACTGGATGTTTCTTATCCACCAAATCGAGCTTCATAAACTTTGGTGCAAAAATTTGACAATCTGGATGATTTAATTGATTACCGTTCTCCAGTGTAGTGTGTGTACAATCAATATCCCGAATCACCTGCGACAACGTCGAATCTGCAGTCGCAAAAACCGGCGAAGGAATGCTCATTGCAACAAGTAGTGTGATAGTAGTGAATAATTTTTTTACTCTGCTCATCACACCCCCTACTGCGCCGTCACCGTTAATGTCATTGGTAAATTATACACGCCAGGACTCTGATATGCCGGAATAGTCTGGTTCAGCCTAACATTACGCAATAAAAAGGCACAGCCCAGCTGACCGGTTGAACTACTGCTGCTCATCAGTGTAATACTATTTGCATTTGCTCCTCCCGCCTGGAACTGCAAATCAGAACCCTTTTGTACACCACTAGTGTTACACGACGATCCACTCAATGAATTACCCGACGTGATGACAGAGGCAGCCGCAAACTTAACCGACAAGAACCCCTGACTGTCACTATTACCATTAAACATGTATGACTTGGTGCCACCTGACTGATGCCAGCGAGCAGTCGACCCGTTAGAAGCTGATAACACCACACTCCATCCAGCATCAGTCTGCGTATTAACCACCTCAATCTGCTTTGAACTGGCGTCCGATAGAGAAGCGCCCGTGATTACACTGTTTCTGCTCGTGGTCGCATCAGCAAATCTCGCGGTTGGATTAACCACTGTTGTTCCCGCGCTGTTCGCAAAACGAAGATCCAGCGACCCAGGAGCCGTCTTAAACTCTGGGTATGCCTCATATGTATCAACACTAGTACCCGGCGCAGCGGTAGTGTCTGTGACTAAGCGAACACAATAATTTTCATTCCTATCAAGTCCCCTATCAGCCAGTACCAAATCCCAAACCCCCACTTCGCCAGCAGCTATATCTTGGGCGTTCACAAACGTTGTCCAAGGACTATTCTTTCTGACAATCGTCTGCGGGCGCGTACCAACGGTATTATCTGGTAATGCTGGATCATCTGAAATCTTAGTTATGGCCGTACCATCTGTTGGACCGCTTGTGGCGTACCTGAGTTTTGCCGCTCCATTAATCGCCTGCCAAGCCGCACCATTAACTGCTGAACATGTCACTGCACTACCCTTTTTTGCATATTCGGCGCGTAATTTAATTGCTGAGTCTCCAATGATTCGCCCTGGAGTTGACAACGACGTAGGCGTTAGTGCATTAGACGACCAACCGTCACCCAATTGGTAATGCGTGTTCTCACCCCAACAATAAACATAACCTCTGGTTGTTGAAGCACACGAGAAATTATTACCATTAGATATCTCGAGTATAGTATTATCGGCAGTTATAGATGGCATGTTGACTTTTACTGGAGATGTCGAGCCAGAAGTCGAACCGTTGCCCAGCTGACCCTTGTCGCCAGCTCCCCAACAGTAAACATCTCCACTGCTAATCAATACACAAGTATGCTCGTAGTTAGCTTTTACCCGTCTAATCGTCTTTCCGCCACCAAGAATTCCACCTACCGAGACAGACGAAGGAGCATAGCTATCCGTAGTTGACCCATTGCCAATCTGTCCCCTATTATTTTTTCCCCAGCAATACAATCCTTGGGAACCCGAAATTACAGCACAAGCATGAGTGGCATGTCCAGAAATTGACTCAACCTTCTTGCCGCCAAAGCTTATCCGTACCGGACGCGCAGAATAGCCGCTAGTTTGACCGGTACCAATCCGACCATTTTCAGTAGTACCCCAACAAAATACCGAGCCGTCAGTCGTTAAGGCGCACGAGTAGAAAAATCCCGCAATAATCTGCTTAACTCGTCGCCCTCCAAAATCATTCATGGAAGTAGCTACTGGCACATTAGATATGGTCGTTGAATTATTACCTAGTTCACCATAAGTATTCTGCCCCCAGCAATAGATTTTACCATCGGAGTCTAGTGCACAGTTATGATTAAACCCTGCAGCAATTTGCGTAATATTTTTACCTGACATCACCCCCGAAGTACTAACGGCCACCGGTGCATTAGCCTGGTTATAAGTCCCATTCCCTAACTCTCCATTGCTTCCATAGCCCCAGCAATACACTCTGTTATCAGAAGCAATTGCACAAGAATGCCAATCTCCAGTAGCAATCTGCTTAATAGTTTTACCACTTAAGTCGCCGTCAGTGTAAATAGGCGTCGGAGTGCTCGAATCAGAAGTTGAGTTAGTGCCAAGCGCCCCCCAAGCACCCTCTCCCCAACAATAAGCCTTATTGTCTGACAAAATAGCACAACCGTGGTTATGTCCTTCGCCGCCTGCCGACAAACTTTTTGTGAACAGCCCTTTATTCTGCACGCCAACTCGCAAACGAAAATCAGCACCAGGCTTTGACAATGTGACCTGACTATTAGTACCAGCTAATGGAGCTCCCGGATTAGCTGAATTTGACGGACTGTAAAAGCGATATGAGACTTGGCCAATTTCATTCTGTTTACCGCCCGCTGGAATTGTCGCATGACTCTGCTGCGATGTCACAAAAATAAAGCTCATGACCGCAAAAACAGCAATAATACCGCTAAAAATAAAACAATATCCCGTTCGGCGCCTATTTTTAATTAATAATGACTTCTTATTTTTTATCATGCTCTATTGTTCTTAATTGAGCCCTACCCTATGATTACTCATCATCAAGTATACCATAAGCTTTTTAGATAAAAAAATGACTCTTTAGAACAGCTGTCCGCCAAACTTAGCAATTATTGCTACGACGACTAAAACAATTACAGATACAGCAATAAGCGCATCATATCCACCACTAACAAATTTCTGCGCACCCCACCAAGAAATATTTTTCCGCAAAATATTATAACGTGTCAATCCGAATAAGATCATCGTCATCCCCACGTCAAGGGTCAAACACCATGGACACAGCGCGCCAATTTCAATGTAGCTCATATAAAACATCCAGGCGGCAAAAACCATCCCCACTATCGCTCCAGCTTGCGCCGCCTGCATGAACCACTTCGGGAACTTCGCGCCCGCAAGTAACGCCACGGCAATCGTCACCATAACAGGCAAAGTCATCACGCCAATGAAGCTGTTTGGAAATCCTAAAATAGTTGCCGACCAATGGTTGGCTACCGTTGAACAGCTTAATACTGAGTTAAGGTCACAGCTCAGCACTGCATGAGAATTCTTTGCTAATATAAGCGCCTCGATAGACAACATAAAGGACGCCAGCAGCCCCAAAACACTACCTATAAGCATGATAAACGCTGCCAAATTTTGTCGTTTTAAATCCTTGTGAAAAAACCAATTTCGAATTTTATTGAACATAAAAACTCACCTCACTAATCGTTGGCAAAGGTCGACCACGCCACATATTTTGCATCTGTCCGCTGTTACTCAGCGCAATAATCGTCGGGTACTCTACAATATCATATACTTCACAAAAATTATTGCCCTCCCTAGAATCAGGATCCATCTCCTCTAAAACCTCGCCTGTCTGTCGGCTAAAATCACGCAAAAAGTCAGTGACTTCACGCGCATGATCACTCTCCGGTCGGTAAACCACAACTATACGCATCTATAAACCCTGCTTATCTTTCTCTCGGCGCTTGGCTAAGATCTCCACGAAATCATCCAATGTCTTAAACTCATAAAAAACACTGGCAAAACGAATATACGCCACTTCATTACGACCAGCTAATTCATCAAGGACTTGATCGCCAATCTGCTTTGAGGTTACTTCTGACTCGCCTAGGGCATATAGAGAATCCTCAACTGCCGTAATAATATTATCGACTTCCTCGTCGGACTTGAAAAATTTTCCAACTGAACGACGTGTTGAATTTGCCAATTTCACCCGATCAAACAACTCACGATCACCATTTTTCTTAATAACAGCCAGGTTTGGTTTTTCAATTCTTTCGTACGTTGTAAATCGCTTGCCGTCCGGAGCTTCTCGACGACGCCGAATTGCCGCACCATCAGAAACTTCCCGCGACTCAATAACGCGACTATTACCAATGTTAAACACCATTTTATTTACTCCTTATTCTTCTTTCGTCGTCTCAGGAAAGCTGGGGTGTCATCTTCTTCATCTTCAACTTCAGTAGCTGGGGTATCCCACATATTTGTCTCTGGCTCAGCTGCAAACTTTTCAGCCGCTTCTTCCTTATCTAATTCCAGATCAATATTCTTAACCATCTCTTCATCAACTTCTTCCTCGGCTTGCGACGTAGTTTCACCAACCGTCAGACTAACATCCTGTTGATGAAATGTATCACTGTCAAAGCCCGTAGCAATTACCGTAATCACCAATTCATCTTCCATCTCTGGCTTCAATGTTGCACCAAAGATAATATTGGCATTTGGACTAACAGCACTCGTGATAATTTCTGCCGCTTCTTGGATTTCTGCCATACTCATATCATAGCCACCCGTCACATTGAACAATACGCCCTTAGCGCCATCAATCGACACTTCAATCAGTGGACTCTCGATTGCCTGTTGTGCCGCCTGAACCGCCCTATCGTCACCACTTGCTCGTCCAATTCCCATTAGAGCTGAACCGGCATTACTCATAATTGCCTTTACATCAGCAAAGTCTAGGTTAATCAAACCGTGCTCGGTAATCAATTCAGAGATACCTTGTACACCCTGTCTCAAGACGTCATCAGCAATTTTAAACGTCTCCAAAAGTGGCGTTCGACGGTCGATTGTCTGCAGCAATCTATCATTTGGAATAGTAATCAATGTGTCGACTTCTCGACCCAAGTGAGAAATTGCCCAATCAGCATTTATTCGGCGTTTTTCACCCTCGAAACTAAATGGTCGCGTCGCCACACCAACCACTAAAATACCCAGCTCTCGAGCTACTTCCGCTACAACATAACCAGCACCAGAGCCAGTTCCACCACCAGCACCGATAGTCACAAACACCATGTCGGCACCCTCTAGGGACTTTTTAATTTCCTCACGAGATTCATTAGCAGCCGCCTCACCTACAGTCGGGTCAGCACCCGCACCCAGACCATTAGTTACGTCATGACCAAGATGAATTTTTATGTCAGCTTTTGAATTATGCAGCGCCTGAGCATCAGTGTTCATGGCGATAAATTGCACGCCATTCAAACCAGCATCTTTCATTCGATTGATAGCTGAACCACCAGCGCCGCCAACACCGACGACTTTTATACTGGCAAATGTTTGAACTTCACTTGGTTGTATTTGCGGCATATATCCCCTCTCTTAATCCTTACACTCAGTATACCATTTATTTAAATCTGGCAAAAATATTTTTCAAAAAACCACCGGCTTTCTTAGTGACGTCACGTGCACCAGCCAATGATTTTGCGTGTTGTTGCACGTCCATAGAGTCAAGCAGCATTAGTCCGACAGCCGCTGAGAATTCAGCTCCCTTCACCTCATCGCTGGCGCCACTATAGCCCGAAGGCTTACCCAGGCACGCCGCCACACTCAACTGATCCTTTGCAAAATCTACCAAGCCCTTAACCTTTGCTGCGCCGCCAACCAGGACAACACCGCTCGGTAGTTTCCCTAGTCGTCCAGCACGCTTCAGTTCTTTGGCAATTGCTTCGAAAATCTCCTCATAACGCGCCTGAATAATCTCATCAATCTCTTCTTGATTAAACTTATATGTCTGCTTTGCAATCTTAATCTCAATTTCACCCAAAGCTTCACCACCAAATCGAGCATGTGCCAATTTGACAACCTCCGCCACCTCTGGGTCTGTCCGCAGCCCAATAGCCAAATCATTAGTTACATTCTGTCCACCCATCGGGATTACCGCCAAATGTTGCAAGTCTCCCTCTTCATAAACAGCAACACCAGTAGTTGCCGCACCAAAATCTATTACCGCAACACCATTTTCACGCTGGCTCTCTGTCAATACAGCCTGAGCTGCCGCCAACACCGACGGAACAACCGACGACAAATCAACCTTCGCCATTTCTGCAGATTTCTGTAAATTTGTAATATGAGGTACCAAACCAGACACCACATTAGCTTTAATTTCTAATCGCGCACCGGTCATACCAACAGGATCTTTAATGTTGTCTTGGCCATCAAGCCTATATGAGTGCGCAACAATCTCTAAAATCTCTCGATTTTGCGGTACTTTTCCTGTTGTCGCCACCTCCTCTAGGCGCAAGACGTCGTCCGTCGTAACTTCATTACTAACCGTACCGACAGTTATCATGCCATCAGCCTTGGTGCTCAATAAATGAGAGCCATTGATACTTACGGTCGCTGCATTAACTTGATGTCCGCTCATTCGCTCAGCTGACTCTAAAGCCTTGTCTATTGCTTCAGCCGGACCAGCTAAATTAGTCACCACGCCTTTTCGCATGCCACTATTTGGCGCCTCACCAACGCCAACAATTTTTGGCACGCCGCTCTCTGCGTCAGCATAGCCCACAACACAGCGCACGTTTTTCGTACCAATATCAATTCCTACCACATATCGAGATTGCTCCTGCATGAGCTTCATTATACAGGTTATGGCTATAGTTTGGCAAGCCAATTACCGCGTTGCTCATAAAAAATATTTTTGCTACAATAGCTTCGATGAAAAGCACAAGCGGTTTTACTATCGTTGAGATTATTATGGCGATCTGCATTATTGGTATCGTCTCAGTCATTTCTGTCGTTTCATACTCCAAATTAAGGGAAAACGCTTATGATGCTGTTGCCAAGGAAACACTACATCAAGTTGAAACTGCCTTTAAAGCATATGTCGCTGGTGGTAATAAAGTCCCGATGAAACATTATGAATACAATGGATTTTACGACAGCCCAGGTGGTGGGTGGAATGAAGATGGGGTAAAAGTATATAGCGGTGGTGGAATTGGACTGGCTATGCATAAAGCCAATTACCTACCTAACGACCTACTAAATCCCCTAAAAAATGGCCCAAAAAAAGACCCTTACTTAAAAAACAATATCGGCTTTTTGACATGCGGCAAGAATAAGGTTTTCTTCTACATTGAAGTGTATAATGGTGGAATTGCAGAGCATGAACGAAAAGATAGAGTATCGCAGGATTGTTCCTATAAAACACACTTGGACTGGCTAGCCGAACATAGACTACCCTTTCGTGGCCACCTTTGGACTACTGGGCTCCTCCGGACTAAGCCTCGATACATAGTTGCAGAAATAGATTTTGATAACGAACCCTTAGATTCAGATTAACAATTAAAGCTTCGTGATAATCTCTGCGCCCGTTTCCGTAATCAGCACGGTATGTTCAAAATGCGCCCCCAGACTACCGTCCTTCATGCTAATCGTCCAGCCGTCACTATCGGTGATGATTTTCTCACCGCCAAGGCTCGCCATCGGTTCAATTGCAATTGTGTCGCCAGCGTGCAATATCGGACCAGTTCCTCGCCTGCCGTAATTCGGAATTTCTGGCTCCATATGCATACTCAGCCCCACACCGTGACCAACCAGCTCGCGAATGATGCCCAATTTCGCTTTTTTCAGCACCGCTTCAATGGCTGCTGAGATATCGCCAACTCGTGTCCCATCGCCAGAAATTGCATCAATTCCCGCGTACAAACTCTGTTCCGTCGCGTGTAGTAAATGTTTTTTAGCACCACGCGGTTCTTCATCAACCACCATGGTAAAGGCGCTGTCAGTTTTCATACCACGGTAGCCGATCACCAAGTCAAAACTCACCACATCACCCTTCTCAAACACATAATCTGTCGGGAACGAGTGCACCAATTGCTCATTGGTCGACACACAAATCACCCCTGGGAACTTCACTTCATCTGTCAAATACGTCGCTTCTGCGCCAAAATCCTTGATCCGCCCAGCCACGAACTCATTAGCATCTAATTCGCTCATGCCAGCCGTTACCCGCTGGCGTAATTCATCATAAATCGTCGCCAACATCCGGCCGCATTCGCGCATATCTTTCATCTGTTGTGGCGTTTTCTTGCCAGTGATCAATTGGCTCATTTGGCGCCCTCAACGATTCCGCGACTAACCAGCTCTTTTTCAATTTCATCATGCACTTGCCCAACTGTACCCACGCCGCTCATGTGGATGATTGGAATATTATTGTCATTCAGATAGTCCAAAATTGGATAAATTTCGCCCCGGTAAATACTGAGTCGCTTATCAATTGCCTCTGGCGTGTCATCGACACGACCACGCACCCGCAAGCGCTCCAAGATTTCATCTCGTGGCACTTCCAGCACGATCACCAATTTGACGTCCTGACCGTGATGCGACTGCGACTCAATCAGCCACTTCGCCTGCTCCAACTGACGCGGATAACCATCCAAAATGACACCGTTGATGTCCTTGGCCTTATCTAAAGCCTCGCCCATCAGACCATTGATAATCTCCACCGGCACTAATTCACCAGATTGCATACGATGAATCAATTCGCCATCGTGCGTGTCACGCAGTAGTTGCCCTGCGCTCAGCCAGCGCCAACCGTGTCGCGCCGCTAAAATCTGCCCCTGTACACTCTTACCAGCACCAGCCGGGCCAAAAAAGATAATCATGTTTCCTCCTATTTTGTCAGTTTTTCTTTAACAATTTTTGCGACCAACGCACCGTCAGCAGCATTGCCAACCTTCTGTTTTACTGCGCCAATAACTTGGCCCATCTTTTGCATAGAAACGTCATCCATACTTGCCACAACATCTTTAACGATCGCTACAATTTCTGCTTCGCTCAACTGTTCTGGTAAAAATTCTCGCAAAATTGCTGCTTCTTTTTCTTCAGACTCTGCCAGCTCTATGCGACCATTGCTACGATATAGCTCAGCACTCTCGACACGTTTTTTCACTTCACGAGCCAGAACTTTCTCAACTTCAGCATCGCTCAAGCCCTCGTCACGCTTACCTAGTGACACTTCCTCATTCAAAATTGCTGCCTTAACATTACGTAGCACATCCCCACGAAAACGATGCCGCCCTAGAAGAGCGGCTTTCATTTCATCAGTGATGCGCGCTTTCAGCGCTGACATTAACGCACTCCCAGGCGCATTTTTGCTGTTTTCTCAGCTCGGCGTTCGCGACGAACGATTGCCTTTTTACGACGCTCGGCCTTTGAAATTGGTTTCTCAAAGCGCATAACGCTCTTAGCGCGAGCCAAAACACCGCTCTGTAAAACCCTACGGTTGAAACGACGAATGATATTTTCGTTCGCTTCCTTCTGATCTTTACGTGTTACTTGTACCATACTGCAAACATTATAACAGATAAGAAAGTATTTGCCAACTAGGTTTAGTTAAGACCGCCTTGAATAATCTTGAAATCCACTTCTTGGCTACCGTTGACATCTATTGCCGATATAACATACACCTTGCGCATTGGATAGAGCTCTCCAGATGGATATTTCATAAGTGCTGGGCACGTGAATTCATACGACTTATGATTTCTATCCACTTCCGCATCACACCTAGTTCTTGATAAGTCTATAAACACCTCCTCAGGTACGAAATGCTCTTCTACAGACATTTCTCCTTCGTTATCTAGGAATGCTGTTGCTATAAGCCTTTTTGTATTAATTTTAACTGGAATAGGCTCATAACTATATGCAGTCATTTTATGTGCAGCCATTTTATGTACAGATTTTGCGAATTCGTCCCAAGAACCAAATGGAATGCTCCCTAATAAGACGGTCTCTTTCCTAACGGTAGTTTTTCTAAGCTTTTCAGTCGCTTCCACGGCTAATGCGCCCATTGTTCGCAACTCACCTTCCGTCAAACCTTCTCTACGCCAAACTTCAGTAGAATTTTCATAGTTTCCCATATTACCACAACTCCTAAAATCACCCTCTACTTAAAAAGTATTACTACACTATAATAATAAACTATTCTATAAGTAACGGCAACTATTACGCCTAAGCCAAATGTAGCAGTCGCCCCTCAACCGTCCGAACGCCTTGCCATTCATTGACGGTTGGCTGGAACCACGCCGCCACCTCGTCGCCTGGCTCGCGGAAAAATTCCTCTGGCGCGTTAAATGCTAACATTTGCAACACCTTACCGTTTTTATCGCGCAACGCTAATTTAACATGTTGTCCATCCGCACCCATTCGCCGCACACTCAGCACGCTCGCTGTGGTAATTTTCAGGACTGGCTCTGGGTTGCCATTGCCAAACGGCTCCATTTTCGCCAAATTCTCCACCAACTCCTCATTAATTTCCGAAAAATCGTCAATTTCCACATCAGCTTTCGGTAATAAATATCGCTCTTGGTTTGTGAGTCGCAGCGAATCATAAAACTCATTTACTCGTCGCCTAAAATCGTCAATTCTCTCGGTCGCCAACGTCACGCCAGCTGCTGCTCCGTGTCCGCCGCCTTTGATAATGATATCGTCCGCCGCCCGCACGGCATCCGCTGCTGAAAAATCACCAAAACTGCGCGCCGAACCCGTAGCCTCCTCGCCGCGCTCGCCAATGATAAACACCGGCTTTTTATATTTTTCCACCAGTTTTGACGCCACAATGCCGATAACGCCGTGGTTCCAGTCATCACTACTGACCACCAGCACCCGGTCATCAGCCAACTCCTCAGCTTGCACGCATGCTTCCTCAAAAATCGTATCCTGAATACCGCGCCGCTTAACATTCAACTCCTCCAACTTTTCGCTCGCTTCCAGTGCCGCCAAGCCGTCACGCGCTACCAGCATATCCAGCGCGTGCTGCGCCGTCTCCAGCCGACCCGCTGCGTTCATCCGCGGCCCCAAGCCGAATCCCAAATGCCTGGCATTAACCTGCTCTGGTTCAATACCCGCCACCGCCATCAACGCTTTCAGCCCTGGACGTTGTTGCTTTTTCAGAACCTCCAAGCCCCAATAGACATTTGCCCGATTTTCATCAGCCAATGTAACTATGTCGCAAACCGTCCCCAGTGCTACCAAATCCAGCAGCCATTTTTCATAGCCGTCAGGTAACCCATCCAGTTCAGTCTGCAGCGCCTGCACCAACTTAAACGCCACGCCCGCCCCACACAAATCACGGAACGGATAGGTATGACCTGAAAACTTCGGATTCACCGCTGCCACACTCGGTGGCGGCGTCTCGGCCACATTGTGATGATCCGTCACCACCGTATCAATCCCCAGGCTGGTAGCATACGCAATCTCTGCATGACACAAACTACCAGTATCCACCGTCACGATCAAATCCGCTCCCATATCGCGCACCTTATCAACCGCGCCCATGGTCATACCATAACCCTCAACAAACCGATTTGGAATGAAAGCATCGACGCCCTCAAAACCAAACTTACCAAACGCATCCAGCAGCAGCGCCGTTGCACTCAGCCCGTCAATATCGTAATCGCCGTAAATGACGATTTTTTCGCCCTGCTCCCGCGCCTGTTTTAACCGCGCCACCGCCTTCTCCATGTCCGGCAGCAAAAACGGATCATGTTTCACTGCCGCATAATCCGGCTGCAAAAAAGCTTCGCGCGCTGCCCGGGTCGTTAAGCCACGAGCTACTAAGATCTTCTCAAATAAATTCATTAGTCCCTATCAGCCATACCGCGCTTTGAGCGTGCCGAATATTGCTGAGACTTGATTACCATACTTTGTAACTCTTTGAAAATTGGAAATTGTTTATTAGTGAAATACGTGCGCGAGTTGCCCTGTTTTTCACTTTGTAAAAAACCAACTTTTTCCAGCCGCTTCAATTCTCGTTGGATATTACCAGGATCCTCTTTGATTAGCTTTGCCAAACCACGAACATGTGTATGAAAATCAGGATACTTAGCGTATACTACTACGATTTTTCGCCGCACCCTAGATGTAATAAAAACGTCTAACATAACCTCCCTAACGCATCTTTCTTACTTCAAGTTTATCACAATTTTACAACACCCGACAAGCATTTTACCGCCAATTCAAAATTACCTGATTAATTTTCGCTATAGTCTCCTCTTTGGACGGCAATGTGTTATCTTCGTAATAATGATTTAATCCCATAAAATTCTCTTTCACATCCAAAATATGCATTTCATCAACCGTCATATGTAATTTATCCACCGCCGCCACGCCACAGAACGGCACTGCAATCACTAGTTTCTCAATTCGAACTGATTTTAGAAAACTCAAAGCTACGTCCAAAACCGACAAATCATCTCCAAATCCATCACTCGCTAGAATCACCACTCTATCCTTTAACATATCCTTATCAATAATTCCACCATCGCCCAAAAGCCTATTCATCTTCTGATGCGCCTCACGTTTTTTCTCCTCCAAATAGCCATGAAACTCACTTGTATATTCATGAATCTCCCCGTCAGAGAATTGGCTATTATAAGTGAATTGCCCCGATTGCGACATCGCACCGATATTCAAGCTTTCTCCAGGGATTTCAATACCTTCGCTCAGCAGCATCATTAGTACGCAGTGGAGTTTTACCGCAATTTGCTCGCCAACCAATACGCCACCCTCACCAATCGAAACCACCGCACAGTTCTCATAGCGGTATTTTTCCAGCATCTTATCCGCCAGGATTGCCCCAGCCTGCGAACGACTCTCAAAATACATATGCTTATTTTAGCATTTTTTAATTATTTAAGACCAATATAGCTTGCTACCCACGTAATATTATTTACGAAAAATTTTATTCAACATTGCGCGAATCAAGTACCGCTTACGGTACTCACCAGCATATTCAATAGACTTGCCGCGAAACCCAGATTTAAACCTTAACAAACTATCCTGATAATCCGCCGTGATTCCATAAAAATTATATAACGCAGCTCCCGCATTAATTGCCTCTTTAATCATAAAATCTTGCAAAAATGTCGAGGCTGGAATTTTCCTATATTCCTGCAAAGAGCCACCTTCAAAATAAACCACTTCATCTCTGGAAAGAATAAACACGCCAGCCGAGATTATCCTTCCTTCAAATTTAACCCCCACAAAACGAGCTCTGTCACCGAAGCATGCCTTCAAATCGTGATAATATTCTTCACTACGAGTAGAGATGCCATTTTTCAAGTTAGAACTCTCTAAAATTGCAACAAAATCAGCAAAATCACACTCTTCAATTTCACAAATAGATACCCCCTTCTTTTCCGCTAATTTTAAATTTCGGCGAACGGTTTGATTATATGTCGCGGCAACATCATCTTTACTTAACTTAGCTAAGTCTTTAATATAAACATGCATGTTAACGTCCATATCAAATTCATACTTGAACCCAGAATAATATCTAAACCCTGTTTTCAGCAGAGGATCATTCAACCACCTCAAATCATCCTCTTCGAGAATGTTCAATTTGTTGTCACGAACCATGCGTACTACTTTTGGCAAAATCCGATAAGAAATTGCTCCTTTTTCATTAGCAAACCTCTCACTTGAAACTAAAAAATCAACAAAAATTTCCTCAGAAATACCCTCACTATTAATCATAACTAAATCAAAACGTTTGTTTTTAGAAAAAATCAACCCTGAAATTTCATTTTTTTTACCATCCTTTAATGACACAAAATAGCATCTAGCACCAAGTCTCTCTCTCAGCTTAGAAAACTCAATTGACTGCAACCAGTCAATATTTTTTCCCCTACAATATCTTCGATATTCTTCTTTAGAGATTTCTACAAACTTTTTCATACACATCTATATATTTAACACAAAAAATCAGTTTTTAAACCGAATTAGGAATGCCGTATACTATTTTAGCATTTTTTTCGCGATATAATATGAACATGCATTATTATTTGGTTTCGCCAACAAGAATTGTCCGTAGCGACGCTGATTCGTTTACCTATTCTTCCGAGGATAGGCTGCCTACCGGAACAATTGTTGCCATAGAAATCGGTAAAATTAACGCTGTCGGTATAGTTTTGCAAGAAGTCCGTAAACCCGATTTTGATGTCAAGCCCATTAGCAGAATCATCGAAGACTATCCTTTGCCGATTGAGCTAGTTCAAACAGCATCCTGGATGAGTAAATATTACGCCACCCATCAGGCAACAGTTTGGCAAACAATTTTACCCAGTGGTCTATCTAAAAAACGTCGCACAGCCAATCATACCACCTACGTTAATTCAATAGAAAATCGAATAAAAAATGTATTCACTGATGAGCAAAAGGCAGCCCTCAAGACTATTGATGAATTAAGCTCTGGAACTATTCTTTTGCACGGAGTGACCGGTTCGGGCAAAACACTAGTGTATATAGAGGCCGTAAAACGAGCCCTGGAAGAAGAAAGGTCATCGATAATCCTCGTGCCGGAAATAGCTCTTACCTCACAATTGGTCGCAGAATTCTCCGCACACCTACCAAATGTCATCATCACCCACTCCAAACAAACCGAAGCGCAGCGACATGCAGTTTGGAAAAGAATTATCGGCTCCAATGATCCAGTGGTGGTAATAGGACCAAGGTCTGCGCTTTTTGCACCGGTGCAGCAGCTTGGACTAGTAGTGATAGACGAGTGTCACGAACCCAGTTTTAAACAAGAACAGTCACCACGATATTCAGCTCTCCGAGTTGCCTCAATTCTTACCAACCAGCACCGTGGTAAATTAATTTTAGGCAGCGCCACACCCGCAGTTGCCGACTATTATATTGCCAAAAAATCAAATACTCCCATAGTAACCATGACAAAACCAGCTCGACCGAACACAATTCGCCCCCATATTACACTGATTGACATGACAAAGCGCAATAATTTTACTCAACATCAGTTCTTATCAGATACCCTGATAAAATCATTGTCTAAAACCTTATCCAAGAATAAACAGGCTCTGATTTTTCACAATAGACGAGGCACGGCAGCCACCACTCTCTGTGAAAATTGTGGCTGGCAAGCTGGCTGTCCACGGTGCTTTGTGCCATTAACTCTTCATGCCGACCATCATAAATTGTCATGTCATATTTGTAATTTTTCAACGAAAGTCCCCACTAGCTGCCCAGAGTGTAAAAACGCAAACATTATTCATAAAGGTATCGGCACCAAGCGTATTGAGAGTGAATTACAGAGGTTATTTCCGAACAAAAAAATTGCTCGATTTGACAGAGACACCGACACAAAATCTACGGTCGACGAGCGCTATGATGAGCTAAAAAATGGTGAGATAGATATCATTATTGGCACACAAGTTATCGCCAAAGGACTTGATCTACCGCATCTTAGGATGGTTGGAGTCGTCCAAGCTGACGCCGGACTAGCCCTGCCCGACTATTCATCAGCTGAGCGAACTTTCCAGCTGCTAGCTCAGGTGATTGGTCGCGTAGGTAGATCGAGCGTTTCTACGGAAGTTGTTGTTCAGTCATACCAGCCGAATCATCCATCTATCACAAATGGCCTATCTCAAGATTACTCAGAGTTTTACGATAGGACTATCGGCCAACGGCAAAAAACTAATTTTCCACCCTTTGCCTACTTACTAAAATTAACCTGTATTTATAAAACCGAAGCCGCCGCTATTAAAAATAGTAAAAAACTAGCAGACCTATTAAAGACCAAATCTAACAATATTGAGATACTGGGACCAACACCCGCTTTTTACGAGCGACTTCGCGATACATATCGCTGGCAAATTGTCATTAAAAGCCCTCGCCGACAAGAGTTACTTGATCTTCTAGAATTTCTACCCTCAACTCATTGGCAATACGAACTGGACCCTGTCAGTCTGTTGTAATTTCTGTTATAATTACAATAATGACTAGAGACGATATTATTACACTACCAAACCCACATCTTCGCCAAAAATCATCAAAAATTCACGTTGTCACAGATGACGTCAAAAAATTAGCAGATGGCATGACTGCAGCGGCACTTGACTGGGAAGACTCACGACCACACGAAATCAGTGCAGCCCTGGCAGCTGTACAAGTAGATAAGCTAGAAAGAGTAGTAATTGTTCGTGCGGATTTTGAAAAAAAATCAACTCGAGAGTTTATAGCGCTTATTAACCCAGAAATTGTAAAGTACGAGGGCGAAATTGTTGAAGATTTCGAGGGTTGCCTTAGTGTTAAAAGCATTTATGGCAGAGTTCCCCGCTACAGTAAGGTTCGTGTAAAAGCAATGACCCTGGAGGGTGAGGAAATTCGCATTAAGGCAGAAGGTTTCTTAGCGCGAGTTTTGCAGCATGAAATTGATCACTGCAATGGCCTGGTTTTTATTGATCACATTAAAGATAAAAAAGACGCTTTTTATACGCTCGATAAGAAAGGCGAGCTGCAGCCGCTAGATTATGACAAAGATATCGCCGAAAATAGTATTCTTTGGGACTGAGAACTATAGCCTAATTACCCTAAAAGCTCTTGTTGACAATGGGTTTAATGTTGTTTGCGTTGTTACCAAACCTGACACCAGGCGTGGTCGAGGCCATAAACTTGCCGAGCCTCCAGTTAAAACATTTGCTAAATCGCATAATATCCCTGTTTTACAGCCAAACAAAGTAAGCGAAATCACCGAACATATAAAACAACTTCAGCCAGTAACGGGCATATTAGTCGCTTA
Organism: uncultured Candidatus Saccharibacteria bacterium; assembly: GCA_947095985.1. Classification (GTDB taxonomy): domain Bacteria; phylum Patescibacteriota; class Saccharimonadia; order Saccharimonadales; family Saccharimonadaceae; genus Nanosynbacter. The sequence continues at coordinate 19,267 of CAMUPZ010000007.1, forward strand.
TGGAAAAATCATTCCGCAATCAATTATTGATCTATTTACGCCAGGAATTATTAATGTCCACCCCTCCTTATTGCCAAAATATCGCGGACCTTCACCAATTGAAGCAGCCATAACCAACAGAGATCATGAAACCGGAGTGTCAATTATGCAGCTTGATAGCAAAATGGATGCCGGGCCAATATATTCGCAAATTACCCAACCTCTCACAAGAAAAGAAACAAAGCCAGAATTATACGATAAATTATTCCACGACGGAACTGCCCTATTAATAAAAAATCTACCTGATATTATCAATAGCGCTATCGTCACTCCGATACCACAAAACGACAATGACGCAACATACTGCCAGCTGTTAACCAAGGAAGATTCCCAGATTAACCCAGAACGTATGACAGCCGCAGAAGCTGAAGCTCACGTTCGAGCACACCTCGGGTTTCCGCGCAGCCGAATGACTATTAATAGCCGAGACATTATCATTACAAAATCTCACTGCGACAAAACTCCGAGTTCTCATCTTGATCAAAAATTCTCCGACGGCAATTATCTAATTATTGACGAACTTATAGCCCCAACCAGTGGCAAAAAAATGACCGCAGAAGAATTTCTCCGCGGCCATCAAGTCTAAGCTTACTTGCTAAGCAGCCAAATCAAAGTCGCTTTGAGACTGCTGCGGCGCTGAAGGTGCACTCATGCCACCTAAAATAGCATCGCGGTTGGCAATAATTTCCTTCTTCAGCTCGTTCATCACCGCTGCCACGACATCACGATAATCCGGACGATTCACCTCCAGCCACTTCGTAGCCGCAAATTCATCTCTTAGGCGAGTATCGTCAGCTGCCACACCTGACGCCTGCAATAACCTCTGGAACATTGGATCCTGCTGATAATTTGGCGCATGTTTTTCTAAAAACGCGTCAACAGCACCCGGAGTTTTATCAATGATGCCAGCAAACTCCTCCAGCTGAGCATCGCTCATGCCCTGACTAAGTCGTTCGCCAACTCGTAGCTCCAGCTCGCTATAAATATGCTGCAAAAATGGCTTTTGTTGCTCTTGTGGCAATTTATCCAGACCCAGCTCTTTAAGAAATTCCTCATTCAGTTGGAACATAGTCCTCCTTTTCTTTCTTCTATATACGTATGGTTTAAATTATACCAGTAACAATAAGATATTGCTAACTACAGCTACCTTACAGCACTCTAACCCAGTGCCTTCTTCACCAATTCACGAGTGAAGAATTCCAACTTATCACCAATCTCCAAGGTCATCTTTTTCTTCGTCCTGAGGCTTAATCCACACATTTCACCCTCAAAGACTTCCTTAGCCTCCTGTTGCTGACGCTGAACCGAAGAGACTTCAACTTCAGCAATCTGCTCTTTACCTCGCTTAACCCGCGCTAACAAGTCTTTAGACACCCTACCACGAATCACTTCACCACCAGCAATTATCTCTTCGCGCATCGTCCTGAAAACACCCTTAACTTCCAGCTCACCAATCTCTGTCTCAACAACTTCCGGCGCCAATAGGGCCTCCATTGAGGCCTTAGCATCATCCAATAACTCATAGATGACTTTAAAGATTCGTACCTCTACGTGCTCGCGCATCGCCAAACGCTTAACCGCTGGTGGCAGATCAACATTAAATCCGTAAATCACCGTATTTTCGCCAACCGCCAAATGAATATCATTTTCAGAAATATTACCCACACCCGTGCCAACGACGTGCAGCTCAACCTCGCCATTTGTATCAATCAATTTCAAACTATCGACTACCGAGGTTACCGAACCCTGAACGTCAGCCTTAACAATAACATTAAACTCTTCCGCGTCATGCTTTCGATTCATCATCTTAAGGATGTCTGCGCCAGTAACATTAGTAGTAGCTGCCATTTTTTCTTGCTCAATTTTCGCTTTTTGCGCCAAATTACGAGCCTCTTTCTCGCTCTTTGCAATCTTAAAACCGTCACCAAATTGCGGCAATTCCTTAAAGCCGGTCATATTAACTGGCATGCTTGGACCAGCATCCTTCACTGCCTTACCGCGAAAATCTTGAAGAGTTCTAACTCGTCCGTAAGCCGTACCAGCCACCAAGTAATGACCCGACCTTAGGTGTCCGTTTTCCACCAATAGCCCGACAACAGCACCACGTCCAGTTTCCATATGAGCTTCAATAACCAGTCCCTCTGCCGAAACATCCTCGTCTGCGCGCAAATCTTCCATATCTGCCACCAGCAAGACCATGTCCAACAATTTATCTAGACCCTGACCAGTTTTGGCGCTAACTTCAACCATAACTGTATCACCACCCCATTCTTCAGGATTCAAGCCATGTTCAGAGGCCAACTGAGTCTTCACCAACTGTGGATTAGCAGCTTCCTTATCAATTTTATTAATTGCTACAACAATTTTAGCATTAGCTGAACGAGCAAATCGAATAGCCTCAACGGTCTGCGGCTTAACGCCGTCATCAGCCGCCACCACGATAATGACCACATCCGTTAAAGTCGCGCCGTGTTGTCTTAATGCTGCAAAAGCTTCATGCCCCGGCGTGTCTAGTAGTGTAATCATTCGGTCGTTACGCTGAGCTTGATAAGCACTAATATGCTGAGTAATTCCACCAGCCTCACCTTCAACTGTCTTTTTATCCAAAATAGCATCAAGTAGACTAGTCTTACCGTGATCGACATGTCCCATTACAGCCACAATCGGCGGGCGAGGCACTGCCTTATCCGATAATTTACGTGTATGATGCTTAATTTCCGAAGACGCAGCTTTAAGCTTTAACTGTACATCCAATCCTAATTCTTCAACAATAATTTGCGCTGTTTCAAAATCTATTCGCTGATTAATCGTCGCGGCAATCCCATTCTTAAACAATTCACCAATCAGCGTAGTTACTGACAGCCCCAGAGTCTCGGCTAATTCGCCAACCGTTACCGAATCCGCAATATTGACGATTTTTTCTGCCATAATAAGCTCCTCTCACCTCTGGGCGTAACTACGCTTCAGGGGATTTGTATTATTTTTTCTTTGATTTGCCAAGCGAAAGAGAAATCTTGCGGTTTTCTTTATCAATATCCAAAACCGTAAATTCTTTGCGCTCATTTAAGGTGAACACCTTTTCAGGATCAGTACCATCACCGCCCAATTCTGATACATGCACCAAAGCCTCAACTGCTGGGCTCAACTGCACAAATGCACCAAATGGAGTTATACGAGTTACTGTTCCTTCAACTTTTTCGCCAGGCTTAAACTGTTCAACCTCATCCAACCATGGATCTTTGGTCAGCTGCTTCATGCTTAGACTTAGGCGCTCTTTGTCAATTGCGATAATCTTAGCCTCGATAGTTTGACCAACTTTTACATAGTCGGATGGATTATTGACACGCTCCCAACTAATTTCTGAGATGTGAATCAAACCTTCAATACCTTCAACGTTAACAAATACGCCAAAATCCACAACGCCAGTAACCACACCCTTAACCGTGTCACCAATTGCCAATTTCTGGAATCGCTCTGCCAGACCCTCTTTAACAGCTTCTTTCTCAGAGAAAATCAGTTTATTAGCCTTACGGTCAGCATCTAAGATTCGCGCCTTAATGTCTTTCTTTACCAAGCCGTTCAATCGCTGCAAGATTTCATCCTTGTCGCTAGAACCTACACGAGGATAGTGTTCAGCTGACAACTGTGATACTGGCAAGAATCCGCGAATACCTTCGTATTCCACAAGTAGTCCACCACGGTTAGCGTCGTACGGTACGACCGTGATGATTTCACCAGATTCTAATTTAGCGGCTATCTCATCCCAGCCGCGATCCTTCGCCGCCTTGCGTAGTGATAGTAGAGAGTAACCATCTTCCAACTCAGAATCAATTACGCTAGCGATAACCGAATCGCCGACATTGTAGCTTTTTGAAAGGCTAACTTCACGGCGTGGCACCAAACCAACACCCAAAGGCCCTAAATCGATTAAAATTTCGTGTTTCTTAACTGATAAAACAGTACCGTCGACAGTTTCACCGACTGTAATCTGCTTAACATTATCGCCTGCTTGCGCCAGCAGGTCGTCCATTGTAATTTTGGCATCTGCCATAAGTCTTCTAAAGACCCCTTCCTTAAAATTGATATTATTCTTCAGAGACACCATAAAAAATATCTCCGTAGATTGTGATAATTATATCACAACAGATAGACGCAAGTCAAAGCTACACCAGATAGCGAGACCGATAATAAGCAGTTATCAGAAACGCCAAGGTGCCGGCAGCAAATACCGAGACAACCAAATCCTCAGGTCCAGTTTTCGGCAAATCCTTATCAGACTTTACAGATGGATGAGCTGGGCCCTTATCTACTGATGAGGATTTAGTGTCTTCGGTCTTAATATCGGAGCGAGCCTCCCCTCGACCGCCTGACTTACTATCGGCGCCTTGCTTATTTGGTTGCTGCTGTGCACTACTGCCTTGTGAATCTTTTTTATCCTTCTTTTCTGTCGCTACTAAATCGCTAGAAATAGGCGATGTGTTCTGCGATAAAGTATTTTGCCTAATTTTATACAACACCACTAAAGACGCCACTACTAGAATAGCGCCAACTGCCACAAAAACACCAATAGATCCAGCTTGATTTGTCTTCTTCATTGCATATTCTCCACTCAAATTTTCTTTATTATATCATAATAGTCCCTTATGAGTAAAACTACTGTTATAATAGATATATGATTATTGGCGTTGACTCGGGCGGTACCAAAACACTAGTAGCAAACTTCAATAAAGAAGGCGCTCCTGGGCAAATTATTAAATTTCCTACACCCAAGGATATTAATCAATATATTCAGCGCGTAGCTGATCAAATTCGCCTTATCACAGACGACCAGTCAGTTGAGACTATATCCGTAGCTATACCCGGTGTAGTGCGCGACGGGGTGGCCATTTGGTGTCAAAATTTAGGCTGGAACAATCAACCAATTAGCCAATTATTTTCCGAGCAGTTCCCTATGGCTAAAATAATTATTGCCAACGATGCTAATATGGCAGGCCTAGCAACCATGCGACGACTACAAACAGTCCCCCGGTGTGGACTATATATAACACTTGGCACCGGTGTCGGCACCTCTCTTATCCTTAATGGTGATCTGCATAAATCGCTCAACGACTGCGAAGGCGGGCATATGGCCTTAAATTACCAAGGAAAAGCTACAACCTGGGAAGAAATTGCTGCCACAAGAGTACTGAGAGAACTATTTGGTGAATTATCATCAGAAACACCGGCCGAAGTCTGGGAGAAAGTTGCAGACAGGATAAAAGCAGGCCTGCAGCCACTTATCGCCTTCGTTCAACCAGACGTAGTTGCCATAGGCGGTAGTATAGGACCGTTTGTCCCTTATTTTTCGCATACATTAAGCGGACTTTTAGCAGAAAGTCTACCGGCCGCCATATCTGTTCCAAAAATTATAAGCGCTCCCAACCCAGAAGAAATTGTACTATATGGATGCTACGACAATGCCACTAGCCAACATAAACAAAATTAAACACGATTTTCCAGATCTAAACTTCGAGAAAGGCGAGACCTTTTCTTGGGACCCTAATTCACGAACAATTTATTACGAAAAACTATCGTCTAAACAAGATTTAATGCAGCTATTGCATGAGATTGCCCATGCCAAACTTGACCATAAAAACTATCAACGAGACATCCAGCTTATTGAGATAGAAAGGTCCGCCTGGGAATACGCCATTAATGACTTAGCTCCGAAATATAGCTTAAAACTCAACATGGACGATTCTGCTATTCAGGAATTTCTAGATAGTTATCGAGATTGGCTACATAAGCGAAGCCTCTGTCCTCAATGTGATGCTGTAGGATTGCAGAAGGACAATGCAACGTATCGATGCCTAAGTTGCAATACAGAGTGGAGAGTCAATCAGGCAAAATCCTGCCAGCTCAAACGCTACCAAATAAAATAAGCCCCCTACGGAGGCTAATTTTAAGAGATTGGAGCGGTCTTATTCTGCAGTTTTTTGTACGGTCTTCTTCGTACGGCGTGAAATGCGTCCGCCCTTAGCACCAGCGATGCGAGCCAAAGCTGGATTTGCAGCAAAGCCACCAGTTCGACCATTTTTACCGCCCTTGCGTCCAATTTTTGCATAAAAATCTGGATCACGAGCTAGATTTTTTTGAGCAGCCTTTAAGCCGCCAGCTTTTGTTCCTGCCATGGAAACTTTTTCCTCCGTTTTAAAAAAGATTTCCACATGAAATTCGTGGAAACCCTCACCTTTATATATCACACATGGTATGTGTTATGTTTATATACTAGCATATTGCTAATACTTTGTCAATATTTACATAAGTTGTTTTTATTGTGAATAAAATATTGCGTTTCATTAACGCATTAGCTATACTAATAAAGTCAGTTACTGACGGCACCTGTTGGAGCTTTAGAAATTATGAGTTCCACCACAAAAATTCTCGTTTTCTGCGAGATTCGAGAAGAAAAATACCCCTAGTCGTAAAGGGGTATTTTTTACTTATATAAGCCCTATTATCTTCTAGAAACCTTTGAGAAGATTATCCACCCTAGACTGCGCCTCTTGTACTAGCTCATTTTGCATACCAACTAGAGAGTTAATAGCTACAGTCATTTTGTCCTTGGCTATAGTAAATTGACCGCTGTCTTTCTTCTCTTCGGCAAGCCTCAAATCACGCACCGACAGCAAAATAGCGTCAATCCTCTCAGCCGCTAGCTTGCGTAACTTAGCCTCATTCTTGCCGGCTTCTATCTTATTCTTTACGCCCGACCACCCCTTTTCGATAGACGTAAAATCATTCGGCTGATACTTAGCAAGCTTATCAGATAGTGCATCAATTTCATCACTTAGTTCTTTATCAAATTTCATAAAATCAATGATTTTATCAATATTATGCGCAATGCTTTGGGCAGCCTCCATTGACTCCTGACAATCTGTTTTGTATTTTTTAAACTTGTCGTTAACATTCTCTTGCCATGATACCAAAAATACCGCGCTACAGTCATTAACTCCACTCTTTAAATTAACTGAGTATTCCCTAAGCTTTTCAATAGATATCTTATCCTTTTGTAGCTTAGAGAACACCGAAACCCTCTTCTCGTTAGTATTTTTTGTCACATACTGGATATTCTCCCAAGATTTCCAGCTAACAAATCCATATGCCAAAATAATCACTATATTCACAAGGCTAATGATAATAGCAATTTTAATTCGGCGCTGTTCCTGAAGTATTTTCATAGTCTTACCCCCAATGTTGTCGACCACAGTTCACTATCAAGTGGCCATGGATTGAACGCACACCCCTGAAGATCAATCGACTGTTGCTGCATAACCGCCGCTGGATTATTTGCGCCAGAACAATTCAGATGACCATGCCCCAGCCAATGTCCAACTTCATGATTAATCACCATATGTCTATAATTGCGCATATCACCACCCGCATTATTCCAGGCTGTAGTTGCACCAGACCACCGATTATCGTTTATTATCACTGATTTACCCACTCGACAGCTCCACTCCGCATCACAACCCGACGAAAATGTTGGCAATAATTCTGCTTGGGATAAAACCAAATTAAAATCACCGCCAGATGCTACTTCCCGAAAAACAACCCCCATTCGTGACCAGCCCCTAAAGTCATTTAAAGTTTCGCTAACCTGTTTAGAAAATTCAGCTAAATTTGAACGAACATTCCCCTTGGTGGATATTGTATAGCTTACTTCTTTTTTGACAGCTGATTTTATTTTTTTAGCAGATTGAGAACTAGAGTGCCAGCTCGGTGTTTCTATATTCGGTAATTTAAGGGAAGCTAGGGATGATGGAGATCTCATTTCAGCCAAAATCTTAGCGCTCACAACCCTTTTCGCTTCAGTTTTGGCATCTTTAGGCACTGACGCATTGATAACTGGCGTCAAAGCAATTGCAGCCACCATACCGCCAGTAGCCACCCTACATACTATACACATGCTTATATTTTATCACTCCCCAAAACATACCACAAACATTTTAAAACAAAGAAGAAAGCCACCCTATTAGGATGGCTTTCTTATAATTCGGCACCGTGCTAGTTTCCCACTTTCGCAGTATAATCGCCGCTGGGGAGCTTAACTTCTGTGTTCGGAATGAGAACAGGTGTTTCCTCCTCGCCATGGGCACCGAAGGAGGGGGTTTTAAGCGCTTGGTCCCGTATACTCTCCACGGTGGGCCAAACCCCTTTCTTCGATGTCCAAATCTCAGCACGGAATTGAATTATTAATTGACTAGTACTTATGAAAAGTACCAATTACTAGTTAAGTCTACCTTATCCGTAGTGTTTATGCAAGCATAAACATCCACAGACAAGGACATAAAAAGGCAATGGGACTATTAGTACGCTTTAGCTCCATACATTACTGCACTTCCACCTTGCGCCTATCAAACTGATAGTCTTTCAGTGTCCTCATAGGGAAACCTTATCTTGAGGCTAGTTTCGCGCTTAATATGCTTTC
>CAMUPZ010000008.1 GCA_947095985.1 uncultured Candidatus Saccharibacteria bacterium
AACTGACTACAAAAGTCTGCTACACACCAGAGTAAACGACTTCAAAATCTGATATAATATATCATATGAATATGAGGGAGCTTGAAAAGCAGTTGTGGGCTGCGGCGGATAAACTACGGGGTAATATCAGCTCGTCGGATTATAAATATGTGGTATTGGGGCTGATTTTTCTAAAATATGTTTCAGATGCGTTTTCGGTGCGACATCAGGCAGCGATTGATGAGAATTATGATCCTGAAGACCGGGATTGGTATCTGGCGGAGAATGTTTTTTGGATTCCCAAAGAGGCTCGCTGGGAGTATCTCGTAGCGAGCGCCAAGCAGCCAGAGATTGGTGTACTAGTTGACAGCGCCATGGAGGCAGTTGAGCGCGACAACCCTAGTTTGAAAGGTGTTTTGCCGAAAAATTATGCTCGTGAAGCTCTGGATAAGCGTCGATTGGGTGAACTCATCGATTTATTTACCAATATCAAATTCGACACTGCGAGTTCCAAAGATCTACTTGGTCAAGTCTACGAATATTTTATGGGTATGTTTGCCGACAGTGAGGGTAAACACGGCGGCGAATTCTACACGCCGCGCTCCATCGTCAAGCTGCTGGTAGAAATGCTTGAGCCATACAGTGGGCGTGTGTATGACCCGTGTTGCGGTAGCGGCGGTATGTTCGTTTGGAGCGAGAAGTTCGTCGAGGAGCATGCTGGACGTGTCAGTGACATTGCGGTGTATGGTCAGGAATTCAACGAAACGACTTGGCGACTCGCTAAAATGAACATGGCAATTCGGGGAATTGACGCGAATATTAAACGCGGCAACACCCTGATGGACGACCAGCTGCCTGACCTGAAAGCTGATTATATCTTGGCTAATCCACCGTTTAATATTAGCGACTGGGGTCAAGAACATTTGCAGACTGACCTACGCTGGAAATATGGTCTGCCGCCAAAGGGTAATGCTAACTTTGCCTGGATTCAACACATGATTCACCATTTGAGCCCGCGCGGTACGGCAGGTTTTGTGTTGGCAAACGGGAGTATGAGTAGTCAAACTGGCGGCGAAGGTGATATTCGTAAGCAGCTAGTGCTCAATGATATGGTTGACGCTATTGTCACACTGCCAAGCCAACTGTTTTTTAACGTAGCCATACCGTGCTGTCTGTGGTTTGTGTCACGTGATCGTACTAATCGTCACGGCAAAGTGCTGTTCATCGATGGGCGTAATTTGGGTAAAATGGTCACCCGTCGTAACCGCGAGCTGACCGAAGAAGACATTGCCAGGATAGCGAAGACATATCATTACTACAAAACCGCCAGCGCGAATTACGCTGACCAGCCGGGTTTCTGTAAAGTCGCTGATCTAGAAGAAATCAAGCAGTATGATTATGTACTGACACCTGGTCGCTACGTTGGTGTTGAAGAGGCCGAGGAAGACGATGAGCCGTTCGCCAACAAAATCGCCCGCCTGACCACCGAACTCAACGAGCAGTTTACCAAGAGTCGCGAGCTCGAGGCGAAAATCAAGGCCAATTTGGAGAAAATCAAAACAGAATAATAGTATAGGTAAGAAAAATAAGCCTTCATTTCTGGTGTTCAAAAGCTTTCCTGGGCGGTCTAATGCTAGTGCTGCAGGTACATTTTACAAATGAATAAATAGAGGGAGCACAGTATTTTATCTAAGGAGATCGCTCAACTCAACGATGAGAAACACAGGCTTTTGTTTGGCGGGTTTATTGATAGAAATAAATTGTGCTATAATAATTACCAAATAGGTAAACTAAAATATTGATATTTTGATGGCATAGGTAGTATAATGACAATAGATTTTTCCAACGAAAAGTTAGAGAGGATAGCGAATGATATTTTGCTTCTCGATAGGCTTGCAAGGAAGGAAAAAGCACATTGTACGGGAAATGATATACTCGAAACGCTAAACGCGCTTGTCGCAGCAGAGAATTTATTTCTTGTTCCTCAGGCTCCGTACCATCCGCATCCCTTAAGAGGTGATCGTAAAGGATCATTTTCTGTACATATCGACAAGACGCATAGGGTAATTTTTAGACCTAATCACAAGGAGGGAGAGGTTGGATATCACATATCGAACTACAAGTCGATAACGAAAATAACAATTGAAGAATTGTGCATTAATTACCATAATTAACAAAATAGGAGGCAATGTTATGGGCTTTCAATCAAATACGGCAATACATCCAGGAAGAACGATAAATCGTTTTTTGGATTCACTTGATATGACTCAGAAAAATTTGTCTGAGCGCACTGGCGTAACCGAAAAACATATATCTTGCATTGTAAATGGTGAGGCCTCGATAACGTCAGACATGGCCGTCAAATTATCAAATGCTATCGGGGGTGATCCATCATTTTGGAATAACCTCCAAACAAACTACGATCAAACGTTGGCTCGTCTAAAGAATGATGAACTCGCAGCTACTGAAGTAAATTATGTAAAAAAATTTCCATACACTGAACTCGTGAAACGAGGCATGGTAGATAAAAAAACAAAGTCGATTGATAAAGTGAGAGAGCTATGGAAATTCTTTGGAGTTAACTCTTTGAGTGCTGTATCTACAACGGAAGCAACGGCTTGGCGAAGGGGTGTAGTGGAGCTAGATGCAAAGTCGGAAAGTCTAGCAGCTTGGCTACGCTGTGGTGAGCTCGAGGCAAAGAAACTTGCAGACAGTATAGATATAGCTCCGCATGACGCAGAAAAGTTAAAGGAATTACTCCCAAAGATACGTGCATATACTACTTATACTCAAGGTGATTTCTGGAGTGAACTGCAACGAGATCTGGCGGGTGTTGGGGTTGTATTGGTGGCTGTACGTCACTTTCCGGGAACTAAGGCAAGTGGTGCGACGCGCTGGATGGGTAACAATCCCGTTATCGAACTTAGCGCTTATGGACGAGATGCTGACAAGGTGTGGTTTACGCTTTTGCATGAGATTGGCCACGTTTTAAAACACGGAAAGCGAGATAAATTCATCAGTTTTACCAAAGATAATGAAAAAACCGCCGAAGAGCTAGAGGCTGATGAATTCGCAAGCGAAACTTTGATACCAAAAAAACACATAGATGAGTTTTTACTTAAAGGTGACTTTTCGCGACTCTCCATTATACATTTTGCAAACGAAATCCAAATACACCCAGGTGTGGTGGTTGGGCGACTGAAAAATATGCATCTATTGCCATATAATGTTATGCAAGATATGCATAGCAAATTAACAGTGAGAGAGGTTTAATATGAAGTGGCTATGGACTTGGGGCGGTAAATATTATGGATATCAAGACGGCGATCGCCTATTTAGGGCTGATGGTGAGAATGTAGGATATTTTGTTGGCAACGAAATTTACTCCTGCAACAGTGGCCGATATATTGGAGAGCTTAAAAATTCACGTTTGATTACTAATAAATCAAAGAAATCAAAACATAGGAGCCCCGTAGTTCAACAAGTCGGAATTGCCGCTGCTACACCCTGTAATTATGTTGGTTATGTCATGTATGTTGGCTACGAAGATTTTGTCGAAGGTAAAAAGTGATGCGGATAGGAAATCAAAATGGATAAATTTACACTTACTGATTGGGCGCAAATAATTAGCGCAGTTGGAACAATGATGGCGGCAATTGTGGCTGTTATCGCCGCCATACAGTCTTATCGCTCTGCTCGGCAAAACAACGAAACTAACGAGCAGATGATTCGACCTAGGGTTATAGTGTATGTGGAGAATTCCAAACAAGACATAAGTTTTATTGATCTTGTTATCTGCAATGAAGGCGGAGGTTTTGCTAGAGATATTACATTCAACACTACTGGTGACCCAATACCTATGGAATATTCAAATGGAACCAAGAAAACATTAGGCGAATTTGATGTAATTAAAAAAGGTATTCGTATGCTTCCCGCAAAATCATCTCGTCGGTATTTTATTCTATCCATGGTTGGTCAAGTTGATGAAATGCTATCAAAGAATACTTTTGTAAAAGTTTCGTACAAAAACTCTGCTGGTGATAAGTCATACACTGATCAGTTTTTGCTTGATTTTGTAAGCTTACCAAGAATGCAGTTTACAGATAGAAATGAAAGTGCAAGAAAAAAGCTCGCTAATGAAACCGAAAAGATCCGCAAGCTTATGGAGAGAAGAAAATGACGCGGACTGTTTTGCTAGGCGACATTTGTGACATAAAAATTGGCCGTACTCCGCCTCGTAAGCAACCGCAATGGTTTAGTGAGTCTCATGGTATAAAGTGGGCCTCAATTAAAGACATGGGCAATACGGGCAAATATATCAGCCAAACGAGTGAGTTTCTGACAGCGGATGCTATCAAGAAATTTAATATCCCAATTATTCCAGCAGGCACTCTTTTGATGAGCTTTAAGCTAACTGTTGGGAGACTTGGGTTTACGGAATACGACATGTGTTCCAATGAGGCTATAGCTCAATTACCCATAAAAGACCCAGATATAGTTGATAAGAACTATTTGTATTACTATCTAAAAAATTTTAATTTTGGCTCGCTTAGTTCAACTTCGTCTATAGCTACGGCGGTAAATTCAAAAACGGTGAAGAATATATCTGTTAATCTACCGCCACTCGGCCAACAAAAGAAAATCGCCAATACCCTCGGTAGTCTTGATGAAAAAATCGAGCTCAATCGCCGGATGAACGAAACCCTCGAGCAGCTCGGTCAAGCCCTCTTTCGCCATTATTTTGTTGATAATTCTGAGGCGAAGAGTTGGGACAAAAAACCACTTGATGAAATAGCTAATTTCTTGAATGGTTTAGCTATGCAAAAATATCCAAAAATCAATGGACAACCAACTCTTCCTGTAATAAAAATTCGAGAGATGTCCAGTGGAATAACGGACTCTACTGATATCGCCAGCGCTAATATTCCGGAAGAGTATATCATACACGATGGTGATTTGTTGTTCTCGTGGTCTGGTACGTTGATGGTTAGGTTTTGGAGTGGTGGAGATGGTGCGCTTAATCAACACCTGTTTAAAGTCACCTCAGATAAATATCCTGAATGGCTATATTACTATTGGACAAAATATCATCTAGATCAGTTTATATCAATTGCTAAATCAAAAGCTACAACTATGGGTCATATTCAACGAAAACATCTAAAACAGGCTGAGGTTATAATGCCGCCGAATATTAAAGAGATGACCTTGGAGCTTGCGCCGATAATTGATCAAATAAAAACTAATTTATTTGAGATTAATTATCTCGTGAATATTCGTGACTCGCTTTTACCAAAGTTAATTAGTGGAGAGATTGAAATATGATTAAGAGTGTTCAATTTGTTAATTTCAGAAACCTAGATAGAAAATACGAATTTAGAGAAAGACTTAATATAGTTACTGGCGTTAATAATGGCGGCAAAACTAATCTTTTAGATGGGATAAGATTGGCATTTAGTACCATAGATGGAAGTTATTTCAGAGTAAACAAGAGCGATTTTCTTGATAGCGACGACAGTAGGCCGATAAAGATATATATTGAACTAGAATATGATTCAATTCCAAGCTTCAACTATGAGGATGAAAATAGTAAACAGCGGTGTGGTTTTAGGGTGAGAATAAGGAAAACGAAGAGCGGATATTATGTCAAAGAACTTGCTCACTATAATGGTAATTCCATTGATCGAGATATTATTCTGGACGATTTAGAGTCAATACCTAATGTATACCCAGTGCCGCTGTATAGGGTAGAAGATTTATATACTCCCGGCCTAAGCGTCGGACTTGCATCATTTCTAGACTCGGAAGAAGGCTACAGTGAAATAAAGGAGAAGGCAAGAAAATCTATAAAGCAAGAAATCTCAGCAAAGGAAAATAAATTTAAAGAATTAACATCTGGTTTTACCGATAATCTTAATATAGAAGTTGCAAACCCTTCAATTTCAAATGAAAAGATCTTTATAGTTGATGGAGATAAGGAGCATAGTGCTAATATAGGCGCTGGTTATCGTAGTGTTGCAAACATGTTCCTCTGTACGCTAGATGATAAAACTAATATTTTACTTATAGATGAGATTGAGAATCATATCCATCCGTCTCTACTAAGATCCTTAATTAGGAAGCTAGATAGTATAGAAAACTTATTTATTGTTGCTACAACTCATTCCCCGGTAGCATTAAATGAACTCAATGTTAAATCTTTAATCGAGATAAGTTGTGGATCGTTAAATAATATGGATTCAGAAACAATAAGAAAATTAAATACATTTTTGCATCCAGGACGTGGTGAGCTTATAATATCTGAGAATATAGTCTTGGTAGAGGGGTATACGGAAGAACTGATAATCAAGAACTATGTAGTAAACAATAACAAAAATTGGACTGTAATAAATGTGGCTGGCGTTATGTTTGAGCCGTATGTGCGATTGGCCCACTTATTAAATAAGAAAATTATTGTTATTAGCGATGACGACCGGTCTAATACTAAAGACGGGACGCCAACCAAGCGGTTTAATAGCTTAAAGAAATTGTGCGATGAGTTGAGTGTGACATTGGTGCAAGTCTACAACACTCTCGAAACGGAACTTTATAAAGAAGGTTTTTTGAACGGACTTAGTGATTTATTAAAAAAGAAGTCGGAAACAAAAGACTACATGGTTGCTAAAAGTAAACGTAAGACAGAGATAGCGTTAAAGATAATTGAAGATGGCGTCAATTTATCTAGCTGGCGCGTTATACAGAGTATAGAAGATGAATTCGGAGGTAATTAAATATGTTGCAGGTGGCGGAAAGACAACCTATTCCAGGGGTTTATTAAAAGATAATTCTCGTGGTCTTTATCTTACCTATAATAATTCAGTAAAGGATGAGTTGCTTTGCGAGGGGTATCTTGCAATGACTCTAGATTCATTTCTAACTGGATTTATTATACCTAAAGCTATTCCTAAGATACCGTTAATACCCGACGGTGTAAATATAAAACTTAATGAGGTCGCTGGCTATGGTAGTGGTAGTAGAAATATATCAATAAATCATGATGGCACCTTACACAATCAGTCGCTACGTATTGACAATGTTAGTTTGTACACTCAATATAATACTTTTTCTTCCATGCCTAATTTTACAAATAAGCAATTTTTGGAAATAATGTTTCAAAAAGATACACTAAACCTTAGTCACGAGCAAAGAGATGGGTTGGCTAATTTTATAATTGCTAACCATAAAGACTATGTAGTTGATATTATTAGACGAAGATTTGCATATATCATTATTGATGAAGCTCAAGATATAAAGACTCCAAAAGAGCCGCTTGTTGAAATGCTCCGAAGCTCTAATATACCAACTATTATACTTGGTGACGAGAACCAAAATATAAATGGCGGTAGTGAGTGGTTTAGTGGGTTGCAAGCTACAAAAAGCGAAACGTTATCTTATAGATGCGGAGATGGCCTGTGTGGCTGGATAAGGGGTAATCTGAAAGTTGATATTACAGGAAGCGACAGAGAATCTTCGTATAATAAAATTAAATATACCCAAGTTTTAGATTTTGATGATGGCAATAGATTTCTGTTATATAAGTCAGCTAATGGCCAGAAGATAAAAGGCATTCTGTCTACATGGAATGGACCAAAAAGTACAATACAGGGCGCCAAAGGCTCCACTATTGAGGAGGATGTGATTATTATAGGAGATTCTATGAGTAGGCGTTTTCTCTATACTGCAGCCACTCGAACTAGAAAGAGTGTTTACTCGACAATCACAAGGATTAATGATTGATGAATAGAGGAACTGGGCAGAGCCTGTGTAGATTGTGTCGGAGCAAGCCGCCCGATATTAAGGCGCATATTATGGCTGAAGGTCTAATGAAACTGGTTCACGGTCAATCAAAATATGATGGGCAATTTATGATGATCGGCAACGGGCTAAGAAAACCCGTGCGTCGTCCAACAGGGTCATATGATAGAAATATACTCTGTGCTGAGTGTGATAATAAATTGGGAAAGTATGACTTGGCAGCGATAAAGTTTTGTAAAAGAAATGACTTCGAATCTCATCCGTCTGGAGTTGCCAGTTTGCTTTCGAGGGTTGATAAGGCAAGCTTGAAACTTTTCGCATTATCGTACATATGGCGTGCGTCAATCACCCAGCTCAGCGAATATAACATGGTTAGCCTGGGTTATAAGCATGAATCTAAAATTGCTAATATGCTGCGTAATAATGATGCGGGTGGTATTGATGACTACTCTGTAGTTATGACAAGATTTAATCTTCCGGAGGAGAGAAAGATGTGGGGAATGCATGTCTTAAATCCCACTACTAATAGGCTTGATGGAATTAACATAGTAAACGTCTATCTACCTAATCTTTATAAGTGGATAGTCAAGGTAGATAGTCGGCCATTTGGTAAGACAATGCACGATATGAGCCTTGGTGCTATGGATGAAGCTCTAATACTTGATATGGGAGAGTATACTAATTCTCAAGAATTTTCGTTTATGCATGATGCGATTATGAAGATGCATGGTAATAAGTAGAACTGGGTTGTTAAAATAGTAGTATTATGACCGAATCCCAAATCGAACAATATGCGCTTGATATCCTGGCTAGCCTTGGCTGGCAAATTTTGCATGGTCCAAATATTGGTCCAGACGGTGCTGCGGCTGAGCGTGAGCTGCGGCAGATGGTATTGCCTGGGCGTCTATATAGTGCTTTGGTGCGGCTCAATCCGCACATTCCAGAACCAGTCTTGAATGAAGCGATGCGGCGATTGGCGCAGATTAGTAAACCAAGTTTAATTGAGAATAATCACGAATTTCATCAACTACTGGTAGCAGGCGTGCCAGTGCAGTATCGCACGCCAAGTGGTGAAGTGAAACACGATATTGTGCGGGTGGTTGATTTTACCTCGTCACACAACAACGATTTTGCGGCGGTCAATCAGCTGACGGTTTTGCAGGGCGATTATAATCGCCGGCCGGACATTGTACTGTTTGTGAATGGGTTACCGCTGGTGGTGATTGAACTAAAAAATGCGGCTGACACGAAGGCCGATTTGGCGGCAGCGTATCAGCAAATCCAGACGTACAAGTGCGAGATTAGCGACTTGTTTCGGTTCAATGAACTGTGTGTGACCAGCGATGGACTAGAGGCTGAAATGGGCACGATCACCAGTCCACTGGAACGAATGATGCCGTGGAAAACGATTGACGGTGAGAAGGAAGTTGGCAACGTGCCGATGCTGGAGGTATTGCTGCGCGGTGCGTGTACGCCTGAACGCTTACTGGATATGGTGCAGAATTTTATCGTGTTTGAGCGGGGCGATGGCGATAAATTAATCAAAAAAGTTGCCGCTTATCATCAATATTGGGTGGTGAATAAGGCACTTGATCGGACGCTGGCAGCTAGTAGTGAACGCGGTGACCAACGGGCTGGCGTGGTTTGGCATACGCAAGGGTCGGGCAAGAGCTTGAGTATGGTGTTTTATACTGGCAAGCTGATGAAGTCGCGCGATTTGCATAACCCAACCATCGTGGTGGTGACGGATCGTAATGATCTTGATGGTCAATTATTCGGTACGTTTAGCGCCTGTCGAGAATTACTAGGGGAAGATCCGAAACAAGCTGATTCACGCAGTGAACTCAGGAAGCTACTGCAACGTGAGGCGGGTGGAATTATCTTTACGACAATCCAAAAATTCTCACCTGAGGATGAGGCGGATAGTTTGCCAGTCCTGACTGATCGGCGCAATGTCATCGTGATGGCAGATGAGGCGCATCGTAGCCAATACGGTTTGAAGGCGCATGTTCGAGCCAGTGACGCCCAGCTGGTGTATGGTTATGCCAAGTATATGCGCGACGCTTTGCCGGGTGCGAGTTATATTGGCTTTACGGGTACGCCGATTGAGACGGATGATAAGTCAACGCCGGCGGTGTTTGGCGACTATATCGATATTTATGACGTTGAGCAGGCGGTGAAAGATGGTGCAACAGTACCGATTTATTATGAGAGTCGGCTGGTTGATTTGAATATGGACGAGGCGACGCGTCAGTGGTTAGATAAGGAAGTTGATGATTTGCTGGAGGGCGAAGAATTGAGTCGTCAGGATGCGCTTAAAGCCGAGTATGCACAAAAAGAAGCCATCGTTGGTAATAGCGAGCGGCTGAATACTATCGCCCTGGACATTATTCAGCACTTTGAGGCTCGGCAAGATGTACTGAGTGGTAAAGGTATGATCGTGACGATGAGCCGCGGTATTGCGGCGGATTTGTATGAAAAAATTGTGGCGTATCGGCCGGATTGGCATAGTGACGATGACGCACGCGGCGTGATAAAGGTGATTATTACCGGTAGTGCTAGTGACCCTGACCATTTGCAGCCGCACATTCGTAACAAGCAGCGAGTAAAGGCGATCGAAAAGCGTATCAAAGATCCAAATGATCCGCTTGAACTCGTGATTGTGTGCGACATGTGGCTGACAGGGTTTGATGTACCAAATATGCACACCATGTATCTGGATAAACCGCTCAAAGGGCATAATTTGATGCAAGCGATTGCCAGGGTAAATCGAGTGTTCCCTGGAAAAACCGGCGGTTTGGTGGTTGACTATTTGGGTGTAGCGGGGGCGCTGCGCGATGCTATTTCTGACTATACGCAAAGTGGTGGTCAAGGCGTACCGCAGCTTGATATTACTGAGGCGGTGGCACAGATGCAGATGCGCTATGAGGTAGTGCGCGATTTGTTTGGTAACTTTGACTACCAGCGATATTTTACTGCACCAACCGACCAACAGCTACAAATTATCTTGGATGCAGAGGAATATATTTTAGGGTTGGAAGACGGTGAGAAGCGGTTGAAGCAGCACGTTTTGGAACTGAGTAAGGCATTCGCGTTGGTCATGCCCAGGCCCGAGGCGCTGAAAATTCGCGAAGAAGTGGCGCTGTTTCAGGCGGTGAAAGCCCGGCTGGAGAAAGTGTCCAGCTCGGTGGTGGTGACTGATGCTGAGTATCGCAGCGCGCTGAAACAAATTGTCGATAAAGCGATTGCGCCAGTCGGTGTGGTTGATGTGTTTGAGGCGGCGGGATTAGAAAAGCCGGAACTGTCAATTTTGAGCGATGAGTTTTTGGCAGAAATTCGTCATATGGAGCGCAAGAATTTGGCAGTGGAAGCGTTGCAAAAACTGCTGGCTGATGAAATTAAACTACGATTTTCGAGAAATTATGCCAAGGACACTAAGTTCTCTGGCTTGCTCAATCAAGCCTTGACACGGTATAGAAATGGGACGATTGAGGCAGCGCAGGTGATTGAGGAATTAATCAACATTGGGCAGAAAATTCGCCAGACTGTTGAGAACGGAGCGGTTGATGGTCTAAGCGAGGATGAGATTATTTTTTATGATGCGCTGGTTGAAAATGGCAGTACCCGCGAAGTACTGGGTGACGCACAACTGCGCGATATCGCAAAAGTATTATTAGAGCAAGTTCGTCGTGATGTGACGATTGACTGGGCGGAGCGTAAAAATGTTCAGGCAAAACTGAAAGTTAACGTCAAAAAGACGTTGGCAAAATATGGCTACCCGCCAGATCAACAGGTATTGGCAACTGACATGGTATTGGAGCAAGCTAAGCGTTATGGTAACGAGTGGAGTCAAAAACGCGCGGCGTATGACGCTGGCGGCGGAGCGAGTTTGCTGGATTGATAAAATAATCATGAAAATCTCCGTCCGCCTCAAACCCAACTCCCGCCACCGCGAAGAAGTCGTCCCGAACGATGATGGTTCGCTGACAATCTACACCAAGGCGCCAGCCATTGAAGGGCGAGCGAATCTAGCGGCAGGAAAGTTGTTGGCAAAATATTTTTGCGTGGCACCATCAAAGGTAAAATTACTACGCGGTGCTTCTTCAAAATATAAGCTGTTTGACATTGATCGGTCGGACTAATTCAACCGTTGTATCGTCACAAACGAATACCCTTGCTGCTTCAGTGAGCTGAGGATGCACGGTACGGCATTGACGGAAGTTTGGTGGATGTCGTGCATCAAGATGACGGCTCCAGGGTGAGCGCCAGCGACGGCACGTGAACAGACGATTTGGCTATTGCGATCAGCCCAATCCCGCGTGTCGACCGACCATAAGATTGACGACATGCCACGCAGGCGAAGTTGCTCCAAAACTACACCATTGGCTGCGCCGTAAGGTGGTCGTAAGATGCTTGGCTTGACGCCGGTGGCTTGCTTGATGGCCTCGTTGGTACGGTCAATTTCGCCAGCAATTTGGTCAACTGATAGCTTAGGTAGTTCCGGATGTGACCACGAGTGGTTACCTAGTTGGTGGCCGCGTGCATGGATGCTGCGTACGACACTGGCTTGTCCGGAAACCTTGCTGCCGATCAAGAAGAACGTCGCTTTCGCACCATACTGATCCAAGATGTCCAGTAAGTGCGCGGTATATGGACCCGGTCCGTCATCAAACGTCAAGGCAATCACTTTATTGCCAGTGGTTGGTGCAGGTGTTGGCGCAGCGGGTGCTGGTGCTGGTTCTGGCTTTGGCTCGGGTGGCTTGGGAATATTGGCTAGTTTCCGAGCTGTTGGATTTTGTAGGTATTTGCTGACTGAAGAAATTGGCACAGTGATGGTCATCTCGCCATAGGATGACGGTAGTAGCGATGCCTGGCCAAGTGTCCAAGCCAGACTATTGCCATTATCAGTAATAATAAAATTAGACAGAGACTCTTTGGTGATTATTCCGTTAAGATCAAGCTCTGGTTTATCGCGCTTCTTAATTGTCTGAGCAATATTATCTTTGGCAGATTTTATAATTGCTTCGGTGGCTTCATTTGATTGTTCGGTAAAATCTTCCAGGCTAATAATCTCACCAGATTTTTTATCAAATGTCCAAAAATGTGTCAGCGATACCGGATGCGCGCCGTGCATATCTTGCTTGATGTTAGTGATAATAGACAGAGCTACCGAATTATTATGCGTGACTTGGTAGCTTATAGTCTCAGTCATTGGTCGGTCGAATACTGTCGCCAAAAGAACTGTGCTGCGGAAATCATTATCAATTTTATCAATCGCCTCAGCGACAGTGCGGTTGATTTTTTTATTTTCAGTAATTGGGTATTCAATCGACACCTTTTCTCGTTTATTATTTCTGGTCACGAATTTTGAGCGAATGCCAGAATAGCGCGAATCGGTGAAATAATATTTTTCATCAGTTGGGGCGGTTATTTTTTGCGAATGTGATTGGCTAAGGTAATATATTCCACCAGAAATAGTTACTATAAGTGTAGTTACTAGAGTAAGTATGATGAATATTTTTTTTGATTGAGTTTTTTCTTTTTTTCTGTGAATTCTCATACTATATTAAGTATAGCATTAGTTTTGTTACAATTAACTATAGCAAGGTTAGTTGGTAAAAATACTTAAACTGCTATAAGGAAAGGAATTTATAATGGCGAATCTTAAGCCTATCATAACGGTTGACCAACTTGTTAAAACTTATGATGGCAAGAATGTAGTTGATGGCATATCATTTGAGGTGAAGAAAGGCGAGATCTTTGGCATCCTTGGCCCGAATGGCGCTGGTAAGACGACGACGCTGGAGATGCTGGAGGCGCTCCGGCCGATTGATGGCGGTACGGCGACTATCGACGGAATAGATGTCGCTAAGCAGCCGAAGTATATTAAAAACATCATTGGCATTCAGCTGCAATCGACGACGTTTTATGACAAGCTAACCTTGCGCGAACAATTGAAAATGTTTGCCAGCCTGTACGGCCAAACGGTCGACGCCGACGCACTGCTCGCCAAGGTGCAATTGACCGACAAAGCCAAAAGCTACGTCGAGCAGCTCTCAGGCGGGCAGAAGCAGCGCTTCGCCATTGCGTCGACGCTGGTCAATAACCCGGCGGTGCTATTCCTCGACGAGCCAACCACCGGCCTCGACCCGCAGGCTCGCCGCAATCTCTGGGATTTGATCAAAGAGATTCGCGATGAAGGTATTACTATCGTGCTAACCACGCATTACATGGACGAGGCTGAATTGCTGTGCGACCGCTTGGCGATTATGGATAATGGTAAAATCATCACCATTGATACGCCGCACAATCTGATCCAGCAGCTACTGGCGCGCGGTTTCAAGAAAAAGCAAGTTGTCGAGCAGGCCAATTTGGAGGACGTATTTATTGACTTAACAGGAAAGGCGATTCGGGATTAGTATGAAAAAATATTGGACTGGTGTATTCGGGCAAGTACGCGCCCAGCAAAAACGTTTCATCCGCGATAAAATGTCGCTGTTCTTTACCTTCCTGTTTCCGCTCATCTTCTTGTTGGTGTTCGGCTCGATTTTTAATAATCAATCAACCAGCTTTGACATCGCGATTATCAATAATTCGCAGACGGAATTTGCTAAAAACTTCGTCAAGGGCGCTAAGGATAATGCCAAAGACTCGATTCTTAAAATTAAAGACGTCAAGGATATGGACGAGGCTCGCGAGAAGTTGAAGCGTTCAGAACTGAACGGCATCATTGAACTACCGAGCGACTTTGGCAAAGTGAAGGGTGAGGGCAGAAATGCTCGCCCGACTGGCACAATCAACGTGCTGTACGCCAAAGGTTCCGAGCAAACCGGTAGTGCTCTAACGGCGGTGATGAACCAAATTGCCAATGAAATAAACAAACACCTGGGCCAGCCAGAAGCACCGCTGAAAGCCGCTGGCAAAGCTGTTGGCGACGAGCAGTTGAAAGAGTTTGACTATACATTCACCGGATTACTAGGTTTTAGCTTGATGAGCATGGGTATCTTTGGCTTGGCTAACCAAATGCCGGCCGAAAAGCAGCGCGGTTCATACCGACGGCTGCGTGCAGCGCCATTCACCTCGGGGCAGCTGATTATTTCTATGGCCATTCACTATATTATAATCTCGCTACTCAGCCTGACGATGATGGTTGTTGTCGGTATGCTGCTGTTCCATTTCAATATGCGCGGCGATTGGCTACTGTTCTCATTGATATCGGTGGTTTCGGCGATGATGATGGTGGGCTTAGGATTATTAATCGGCGGTTGGGCGAAGAACGAAAATCAATCAGCACCGTTGTCTAATTTGATTTCTTTCCCAATGATGTTTCTATCTGGAGCATTCTTTCCGGCATTCCTCTTTCCAGAATGGTTGCGCAGTGTAACGCAATTTATCCCAATGACGTCAGTTGTGGATGGCTTCCGCCTGATTATGACTGAACACGCCAGCCTCATTGAAGTTCTGCCGCAAATCGGCGCTGTTGCCGCTTGGGTTATTGTTATTTATATCGCGGCGATTAAGCTGTTTAGGTGGGAGTAGCTTGATATGAGCGAGCTAAGGATGATGATAGCGCTGGTATCCTTGCTTTTAGCCTGTTTTGTGGCGTTGAAAATAAAATCATTTATGTCGTGGCGCGATACATTCTTAGGTATAGGAACTATATTTATCGGTTTTGCAATAGTTTGCTTCGGGGATTCTACGATGTTCCCTGGTGTCATGATAGAGATGTTTATCATTGCATCTATGGCTTTGGTGGCTTTTCGGCTAATTCATATGCGGTGGGGTATGGAAAACTATGATTCAGTTCGATATTATAGAATTACTATGAGCAGAAAACAGAAAATAATTTTGGCCATTGTCTTGGTTACACTAATTGGTGGTCTGTTTGGGCTATCGTATTGGACAAAACATAATAGTAATATAAAAAACACGAGAGACCAATCTCAGATAGTGTCCGACTCTGCCAAATTCAAGTCAGAATATTCGCGAGTGGCGGCGAACAATCGCTTTGTTTATGCTAGCGATAAAGAAGTCCTTAATGTCTTTGATGGCGGCAGCGGCGTGGTTTTCTTAGGTTTTCCGCAATGTCCGTGGTGCCAGCATTTGAGCGAATATGTTGATCGGGCGGCTCGGGCTGAAGGTATTGATAAGATATATTATTTGAATATTCGTGAAGCCCGCACCAGTAACAGCGAAGTCTATCAGAAGCTGGTCAAGAAATTAGAACCGTATTTGGAAAAAGATAAAAATGGCAATCCTCGAATATTTGTGCCTGATGTATCGATTGTCAAGAACGGCAAGATTATCGGCCGCTACAAAGAAGAATCGACTGGCGACGATAATATTACACCAGATAAATACTGGACGAATGAAAGAATAGAGCGGACTTTATCTCAACTGCGTGGATTTATGAGTCAACTGAAATAGTGACAATTATTTAACGCCGCCAGCCTTCAGGATTGCCCTTAAGCCACTCTCGCCACCGGCGAAACCGCTGGTTTGGTAGTCGTTAATGACCATATACGGCAAGCCATTCACGCCAAGAGAAAGAGCCTTTTGAGTATTGTCGTCAATCTCTTTTTGGTGCGGCTTTTTAGTCATGCAGTCAGAGAATTTACTCTCATCTAAACCAATATTTTTAGCAGAAGTAAGGAAGTATTCTAGTGGTAGTGTTGGAATTTTTTGTGGTACAGCAACGTTTTTCACGCCGATTCCTTTGTCAAAATAATCACGCTTAATGCGCGGCACGATGTCGTGCGTATATTGCCAATATTTGTCTTGGTCGGCGGCACAAAATGCTGCGTGAGCGCCAGTTTCTGTATTGTTAGTAACTTCCTTTAAGAGGGTAACTACGCGGTGTTCGTAGCGAACCTTGCCTGATTTAATGTACTCATTTTTGAAGAAATCGGCGTTGGTGGCTGCTTCAACTTCGGCGCAGAATGAGCAGAAATAGTCAGTGTAGTCGACAAATACGTTCTTCGCGTCAGCAGAGCCTTGTGACATTTTTTCATTCCATGCTTTGCCGTCGCCAATGTGACGATTCGGCGGGCGATTGACAATTCCATAAATAAACAAAGCTACAATTCCCACGATTACAATTCCCGAAAGAACCCAAATAAGTGCTATGCCTGATGATTTTTGTCGATTCATATTTTCTCCTGTTTAGATAATTCTGTGTACATAAAAATAATTTGACCTGATTTATATAGCGAGAATAAACTGAGCAGTAAAGCTAATAAAAGGACTATTATGCTGGCGATATTTGCAGCGGTGGCGGCGGCAGCCCCCGAGAAAAATAGGGTTACAATTGGCAAGATTAGTGATGTTCCGCAAGGAACGCAGCCGAGTCCAATTGTTGCGGCAATTGATGCGATTCCGCTTAGCCCGACTTGTCGAGATACAGTTTTTTCATTGTCGCGATTATTCTTTGCTGTAAAAATTACAGCGGCGATCGATACACCTTGAAGAATTGACACTACCATAAGCAGTGCGCCATTTAGTGAAGTGAAACTTTGTTTGAAGATGTCTATAATCATCAAACCGAGCAGTGCGATTTTATAGAGGATTGGTAAACGCGACATCATTAGTGGTCCGTAAAAATTGGCGTTGATTGCGAAATAAATTATCACGGCGAAGGCGACGGTCGCGACAATTGTTATTAGGAAATATTTCGGTAAACCAAGCATTCTGCCGACTCCTAAAAGCGCTGATTTGATGGTTAGTTTGTAGTGCTTATCGTTGTAATTCATTGTGGTAGTTGTGCTATAAAGTTTGCTGGTATGTTATTTACGATATCTTTTTTTAGTTCGTAAATAACCTTTGTTGGCCATGGAATATTATCGATTTTGAAGTATTTTTGTAAATGTGGCAAATAGGTTTCATCGAATTCATTCTGCGACTGTGTTATTTTGTAACCGTGTGGCGCGCAAATCCATTTGTGAATAAGGTGGTCCACGATAACGTACGATTCTTTTGATTCGCGTTCAAGTGAATCTAATCCCCAAACCGCGTGAAACATGATTTCATAAATAGTTTGGCTATTTGCCTTGTAGATGTACGGAACGATAGGATTATCATTGTCGTCGCAAACGATAGTAGGTATGCTAATCACTGAATTTTTAACAAGCGCTTTGATCCATGTGTAAACTTCATCGTTGACATCTTCGGATGCTACTTCTATAGACATGACTAGGCTTGACGTCTCGCCGGGACCCCAATCACGGATTATAATGGTGCCGTCGGGTTTGAGTGCTCTATCTAGCATTGCGAGCGTTTTAGTGCGCTCAGGTCGAGATAGATAGCTCATCAATTCGTGAAATACACTCGACATGTAGATAATGTCGAATTCATCTTCGGCGTTTTCAAGTTGTTCTTTAGTAATAAAATCAATGTTATTTTCTTGAAGTTGAGATTGAACAATTTGTGAAACATCATAGGCTACGTAGTGAGTTCCTGCTTGCGTCACTTGTTTGATGAATTCTGGCGAGAAACCAGAACCGAAATCAAGCAATTTGACGTTTTCACCAAGGTGTTTTTCGATGGCTCCGAATTTGGACGACACTGTTTGGCTCATCCGCTCTTGATAGGTTTTGTTGGTATGATTTTCCAAGTGCTCGCTGCGAATTTGGTTCATATATCTATTATACGATATTCGTGAAGGCAATTCGATCATCCACGGCAGCAACTTTTACTGTATCTCCGTCGTGAATTCGCCCGTCGATCAGTTCGAGTGCCAAAGGATCAAGCACTCGTTTTTGCACCAAGCGCTTCAGCGGCCGGGCGCCAAAGGCCGGGTCGTAGCCATCGCGGGCCAGCATGTCGCGGACGCTATTGTCAAAATTCAGCGTTATGTCGCGACTATCCTTAACTTGGTGGAGAACTTTTTCTAATTGCACATCAACAATTGCACGCATCGATTCAGGATGAATTCGGTCAAAAATCACAATGTCGTCAATTCGGTTTAAGAATTCTGGGCGGAAATGACCACGAAGCGTTTCTAAAATTTGATTGTCAAGAGAGCTAATGTCGTCGCCCGTGTAGTCCATAATCATTTGCGATCCGACGTTGCTGGTCATGATGATTACCGTGTTAGAAAAATCGACTGTTCGCCCCTGGCCATCGGTCAGGCGGCCATCGTCGAGCACCTGCAGGAGCACGTTGAAGACGTCGGCATGTGCCTTTTCGATTTCGTCAAACAATACCACGCTGTAGGGGCGTCGGCGCACTGCTTCGGTGAGTTGCCCGCCTTGGTCGTAGCCGACATAACCTGGCGGCGAACCAATCAGGCGGGCTACGGCGTGGCGCTCCATGTATTCACTCATATCGATACGGATCATGGCGTGTTCGTCGTCGAATAATTCGCGGCACAGGCTGCGGGCTACCTCTGTTTTGCCTACACCGGTGGGACCGAGGAAGAGGAAGGAACCGATTGGCCGGTTGGTATCACTGAGGCCAGCACGCGAACGGCGAATAGCACTGGCCACGGCGGCGATGGCCTTGTCTTGACCAATTACTTGCGTGCTAATATGTTCCTCTAATTTGGCTAGTTTGCTGGATTCGGTCTCGATCAGCCGCTCCACCGGGATGCCCGTCCAGCGCGCCACCACACTGGCGATGTCGTCAGGCGTGACTTCTTCGCGCAGCAGGCGGTCAGCCGGCGGGATAGCCGCCAGTTCCTGGCGAGCGCTAGCCAGCTTTTTCTCCAGTTCTGGCAAGTCGCCGTATTTGATGCGGCTAGCGGTGGCCAGATCGGCGTCGCGCTCAGCAATTTCCAGTTGCGAGCGCAGGCTGTCCATTTTTTCGGTAGCGGTGTTAACAGTCTGGAGGATATCCTTTTCGTGCTGCCATTTGTTGTCAATCACCTCGGATTGAGCCCGAAGGTCGGCGATTTGCTGCTTAATCTCCTCTTTTCGAGCCTTGGCGTGGTCGGATTTGTCTTTTTTTAGCGCGGCTTCTTCAATCTCCAGTTGCAAGCGGCGGTTATTCAGCCGATCGAGGGCAATTGGCACGCTCTCCAGCTGCATCTTCAGAGCGCTGGTGGCTTCATCCAGGAGGTCAACGGCCTTGTCAGGTAAAAAGCGATCAGGTAGATAGCGAGTGGACAGCCGCGCCGCCGCCACGATGGCATCGTCAGAGATTTTAACGCCGTGATGCACCTCGTATTTTTCTTTCAAGCCGCGCAAAATCGCCACGGTGTCGTCAAAACTTGGCTCGCCGACATAGACCGGCTGGAAGCGCCGCTCCAGGGCCGCGTCTTTCTCAACATGCTGGCGATATTCCGCCAACGTCGTCGCACCAATCATGTGTAGTTTACCGCGTGCCAGGGCGGGCTTGAGCATATTGCCGGCGTCCATGCTACCTTCGGTTTTGCCGGCGCCGACCATGGTGTGAATTTCATCAACGAACAAAATAATTTCGCCGGCGGCCTCCTCAACTTCTTTCAAAATTGCTTTGAGGCGCTCTTCAAATTGGCCGCGAAAGCTAGCACCGGCCAGTAAACTGGAAATTTCCAAGGAAATCAGCCGCTTGTCCTTGAGTGACGCCGGTACGTTACCCTTGACGATGCGCTGTGCTAGGGCCTCGACGATGGCGGTTTTACCGACGCCTGGTTCGCCAATGAGCACTGGGTTATTTTTGGTGCGCCGGCTGAGGATTTGCATGGTGCGGCGAATTTCCTCGTCACGCCCGATCACCGGATCAAGTTTATTTTCCTTGGCGAGCGCCGTGATATCGGTGCCGAATTTTTCCAGTGGCTGCTCAAGCTCTTCTTGCATATTTGGTGGCATAGGTCCTCCTTTTTCTTTGGCTGTTCATTGCCTAAATTATTACGCCACGACGAGAATCAGAGCGGGGATAATTGATATAAGTATCATAACAAATTGGCACTCTCAGTGCAAGAGTGCTAAATGGAAAAACTTTCCGATTGAAATATTGTATCTGATATAATAATGATTATAATCATAGCGAAAGGGATACTTCATGAATATTCTCGTTACTGGCGGCGCTGGCTATATCGGCAGCCATACTATCATCGAACTATTGGCGTCAGGTCATGGCGTAGTGGTAGTCGATAATTTGTCGAATTCATCTGTTGAAGGTTTGCGCCGAGTTGAGGAAATTACCGGCCAAGCGGTGCCGTTTTATGAGTTTGATCTCTGTGATCGGACGCGGCTGGTGGAATTATTTAAGTCTGAGGCAATTGATGCGGCGATTCATTTTGCGGGCCTGAAAGCTGTCGGTGAGTCGGTGGAAAAGGCGCTGCTGTATTATCAGAACAATTTGGAAAGTACCTTGACACTGCTGGATGTCATGCAGGAATTTGACGTGAAAAAGCTGGTCTTTTCTAGCTCGGCAACGGTGTACGGTGACCCGGCGCGGCTGCCGATTACCGAGGACATGCCGCTGTCGGCGACTAATCCGTATGGACAAACCAAGCTGATGATTGAGCAAATTCTGCGCGACGTGGCGGCGACCAAGCAGGGCTGGCAATTTACCTCGCTACGCTACTTCAATCCCGTTGGCGCCCATCCGAGCGGCCGTATCGGTGAAGATCCGTCGGGCATTCCGAATAATTTGCTGCCGTTCGTATCGCAGGTGGCAGTCGGCAAGCGCGACCATTTGAGTGTGTTTGGCGACGATTATGACACACCGGACGGCACGGGCGTGCGCGATTATATTCACGTGGTTGATTTGGCACGGGCGTGCGCGATTATATTCACGTGGTTGATTTGGCACGGGCGCATGTGGCGGCGCTGGAACATTTGGGCGAGCCGGATGAATATAAGGTGTATAACATCGGTACTGGCCGCGGGACGTCGGTGTTGGAGTTGGTGAAAGCGTTTGAAAAAGCGTCGGACCGGGACGTTCCGTATCAAATCACGCCGCGCCGGCCTGGCGACATCGCCGCGTGTTATGCTGACCCAAGTTTGGCAGAGGCAGAACTGGGCTGGCGAGCGGAATTGACCATTGAGGATGCCTGCCGCGATGCTTGGAATTGGCAGAGCAACAACCCGAGCGGCTACAATAGCTAATTGCCGGCTTTAGTAAAAATCTTCTTTTCGTAATAATCTGAACGCTTGGCGATTTCGGCGTTCAGATTTTCAATTCCACCGTATTGCTCGGCCAGAGTTTCTTTACTAGAGAATAAATTTGTGCCCAGTCCCAATCGTTCGCCATCAACTTTCACGCCTAGCGCTGCCAAGGTCGATGGATACATATCGAAGGTCGTAAAGCGGCGGTTTTTTGTACGATCGGTGGTAATGGCCGGATTGATAAACGCATTATAAATTGTTCGCTGATAATTGGTGCCGGCGGTTTTTTCGTCGTAGTACGATGTTTGCATACCCAGGTGGTCGCCGGAAATTATAATCGTGGTATTTTTATAAAATGGCTGAGATTGTACCCATTTGACGAATTCCGCCACTTGTTTGGACGAGCAGGCGTGGACGTTATCGTACTGATTGGCGAATGTTTTAGCGCACGTTTCATCCAGATAACCGTCAGTAAAATGAGTATCAGCAGTCAACATTTGTAAGTTAAATGGTTTATCTGACGAAGCCAGACGCAAGGCTTCTTCGCGGGCAAACTGGAACAGTTTTTTATCTTCATAACCCCACCAAGCCTTATAATCCTCGGCAATTTGACCATGCTGTTTGGCGTAATTGTAATCCTGAATAGTAAAATTACCGTGTTGTGTGAGTAGTTTATCGCGTCCGCCGAAACTTGCCTCAGATCCCATAATAAATGTTTGATTATAGCCTTGTTTTTGGAGGATCTCGCCTAGGCTATAGGCGCCCGGCAGAAACTTCTTAAACTCACCTAGCGAGTTATGGTCGCGTCCGCCAACCAAGTTTTCTTTCAGTGGTACGCCAGCAGATTGTGCAGCCATTCCTGCCACAGTCCAGCCAGTGTTTGTTGCTGGTAAAGCGCCGCCTATGCCAGAAGCCTTATTTGAAAAGGAGGTATTTTTCAGAGCTAATTCTTCTAGCTCCGGAATAACAGAGACGTCAGCGCTGCCGCCGTTGGCTTTTGAGGCTAGGGTATTTTCCATCGACTCTAGATAGATATATATCAAATTGCGTTTTTTATCGGGAAAGGTTAATTTGGCGGTTTTTGGGTTAACATAATTTTCTTCGTATAGTTTGGTTGATTGAGTTAGAGCGTAAATATAGCCAGGAATACCGAAGCTTTGAATGAGTAGTGTGAATGATATTAAAAACATAGTTAGTGAATAAATTAAAGCGTATTTTAATCTCAAAAATGGCAGGATGATTTTTCTTGATAATTTAATTTTATCAAGGCAAAATGTAATTCCATGATTAAGGTAGGTAACGGCTTTTTTTGAAACTGGTATGAGAAGTATGCCAAATAGTAAGAAAACTAGAGGTAGGTTTTGGAGGACGGCCGACCATAAATTGTCAGATTTGCCACCAGATAGTCCGTTGACAAAATAGAAAATTATCTCATCAATCTGCGAGTCTTTAAAGACAACCGATTTATAACGTGCCGCAATTAAGAAGAATGCTGCTAAAAAGAGTAAGGTAATTGATATCAATTTCGCCCAGAAGCTCTTGGTAAATTTAATTCTTTTCACTGCTACATTATATCACTTACGTTTTTTAGGGAGAAAGGGTTATAATAAAAGCATGAGCAAGAATAAAGCGCGTACATTCGGGATTAGTTGGTGGATTGGGCTTGCATTATTCGCTGGTATGATTTTGTGGATGCTGGGCGATATTTTGCAGCGCGACGGCGTGATCGGCTCGAAAACTGATGTGCTAGTGATGGGGACAAATGCCGGCTTTAAGCCGTTTGAGTATATTGATAATAATGAAATTGTTGGCTTTGATGTTGATTTGGCGCGGGAAATTGCTAAAAGCATGGGTAAGGAATTGAAAATTGAAGATATGTCGTTTGACGGGCTGCTGTCGGCGCTAGACAGCGGGCAGATTGATATGGTGGCAGCAGGTATGACGGTAACGCCGGAGCGGGCGAAAAACGCATTATTTTCCGAGCCTTATTATTCGGCGTCGCAGCGCATAATTGTTAAGAAGGGTAGTCCGATTCGCAATAAGCATCAGCTTTCGGGGCGGAAAATAGGTGTGCAGCTGGGTACGACTGGCGATACATTGGCATCGAAAATTGCTGGCGCCTCGGTTGCTCAATTTCAGACCGCGCCTAGCGTTTTGCAGGAGCTAAGTGCTGGGAAAATCGAGGCGGTCATTCTGGATGATGCTCCCGCCAAGCAATACGCGGCTGGTTTTCCTGATTTGGAAATTCTGCCGGGTTCGCTGAGTGATGAAAGCTATGCGATTGCTATTAAAAAAGATAATAAAGATTTACTCGAAAAGGTTAATAAAGAAATCGCTAAGATGAAACAAGACGGCCGTTACGATAAATTAATCCGCAAGCACTTTGGCGAGGAGGCGAAATCGTGAGTTTCTGGGAAGTGATTTTCGGCGGTGATCGTTGGTTGTTTTTATGGCACGGTCTGGAAGTAACGTTGGTTTTAACCGTTTTAGCGCTTATTTTGGGTTCAATAATTGGCATAGTTATTGCCTTGATGTGTACGTCGAATTTTCGTCCATTTGGCAGGATGAAATCGGGGAAGCTGGCCAAATTTAATCCGTTAGCTAGCCTGGGCAAAATCTACGTTGATATTATCCGCGGCACGCCACTGTTGGTACAATTGTTAATTATGTATTACGTGGTGTTTGGTTCGTACCAGTTTATGCCGAAGATTTTTGTGGCGGCGGTGGCGTTTGGCATTAACAGCGGCGCCTATATTGCCGAGATTATTCGTGGTGGTATCCAGAGTATTGATAAGGGGCAAATGGAGGCAGCCCGGTCGCTGGGGCTAAGTAACTGGCAAGCCATGCGGCTGGTTATTTTACCGCAAGCGATGAAGAATTCGCTGCCGGCATTGATTAGCGAATTTATTGCCTTACTAAAGGAGACGTCGGTGGTCGGCTGGATTGGCTTGAATGACATTATGCGCGGCGCTGACAATATTCGTTTTCAGACAGCGACGGCTTTTCAATCATTATTTGCTGCTGCGGCAATGTATTTAATTTTGACGGCGATTTTTACGCGGGTGATGGCGCGAGTAGAAAGGAAATTGAAGCATGACGATAATCAGCGTTAAGAATTTGAAGAAAACATTTGGTACCAACCGCGTGCTGCGCGATATTGACGTGGAAATTGACGAGGGTGAAATAGTCGTGGTGGTTGGTTCCAGCGGATCCGGCAAATCGACGTTTTTACGATGCTTGAACCTGCTGGAAGAGCCGACATCTGGCGAGATTATCGTCGATGGTGTTAAAATTACCGATCCGCATGTCAATTTGAATGCTTTGCGCCAAACTATCGGTATGGTTTTTCAGCAATTTAATTTGTTTCCGAACCTGAGCGTGATTGAAAATATTAAATTAGCCCCTAAGAAACTCCGCAAATTATCGGATAAAAAGGCGACACGCTTGGCACGAGGTTTACTGGACGATGTCGGGCTGCTGGATAAGGCGGATGCCTCGCCCGACAGTCTATCGGGCGGCCAAAAACAGCGGGTGGCGATCGCTCGGGCGTTGGCGATGGAGCCGAAAATTATGCTGTTTGACGAGCCGACGTCGGCGCTGGATCCGGAAATGATTGGCGAAGTGCTGGATGTGATTCGCAAAGTTGCTGAAAAAGGCATGACGATGGTAATCGTGACGCACGAGATGAAATTTGCCCGCGAAGTTGGCACGCGGATGATTTTTCTGGACAAGGGCGAAATAATCGAAAACGGTATGCCAGCCCAGGTGATGGATCATCCGAAAACCGAGCGCGCTAAAAAATTCTTCGCCAAATAACCCGAGTGACCTCGCTATAATTCGCTTAGAACTGGGACTTCTGTCAATTTGTTAACTAACTGGTCCAGGCCAACTTCTGTCAAATAGCTTGGCAGAATCCGCGTCGTTTTTGGATCAACAAAGTCGCATTCCGCCACTTCCTCGACGCCGTGCGATGTTTGCTCCAGGTCAATCTGCTGGTAATCTTGCCAGTTGGTGATGAGGAAGAAAAATTCCAATTGTTCATTCGGGCCATGTACCGATTTTTCACCTGATTCGGCGAATTGTTGTATAAATAACAACTTACCAATTTCTGGTTCAACACCCGTTTCTTCAATCATTTCTCGGCGCAGACCGTCCAGCAAGCTTTCGCCCATTTCCAAGCCGCCGCCCGGCGTACACCAAAAATTACGCCCTTTACTGTTATTTGCAGTCAATTTTTGACAAAAAATTTCACCCTTGTTGTTAATAATAATTCCGCGTACATTAACTCGCCGTTGCATAAAACCTCCTTTATTTTGCTTATAGCCAGAGGTTCTAGTTAGTGAACGTGCGCTTCAAATAATTTCCATGGTCGGGGTGATCCGATTTGAACGGACGACCTCACCGTCCCGAACGGTGCGCGCTACCAAGCTGCGCCACACCCCGACGCTAAAAATAGTATACGTCCAGCGGATACTTTTGTCCAATGAGGTTCTGCGACGGATGTCGCATATTATGGTAGAATAGAGACTGGATTTGAGGTACTAAAAGGACAATTATGAAGCATATTTTACGGATTTTTAGCGGCTACTGGCTGATGTTCATCATCTTGGTCGGTTTTACCTACGCCATGGTGATGGCGAATTTGTGGCTGCCTGACAAGATGTCGGAAATTGTCAATAACGGCATTATCAAGCAAGACATGCCAGCGATTTGGCACAACGGACTAGCGATGATTTTAGTAACGGCGGCGGGCGGACTGTGCTCGATTATTATCGGGTTTTTGGCGGCTCGGATTGCCACTGGCATGGCGCAAAAATTACGAATGGAACTATTCGAGCGAGTCGAGAGTTTTGCGCTGGCGGACTTTAACAAATTTTCTACCGCCTCGCTGATCACCCGCTCGACCAACGACATTCAGCAAATTCAGATGACGTCAATTCTGCTGCTGCGCCTGGCATTGATGGCGCCGATCATGGCAATTGGCGGTCTGCAAAAAGCCATTCACAACGCGCCAGATTTGAGTTGGATCATCGCGCTGGCGGTGTCGGTGCTGCTGGTCGTCATTGCCGTGCTGTTCGTCATTGCCGTGCCTCGGTTCAAGAAATTGCAAACGCTGGTGGATAAACTGAATCTGGTAACGCGCGAAAACCTGGTCGGCTTAAAAGTTATTCGCGCCTTTCACAACGAAAAAATTGAGCAGAAAAAATTCCAGCAAGCTAACACCGAGCTGAATAAGATGAATTTATTTGTCAATCGGCTGATGATGCTGCTTGACCCAATCATGACGCTGG
>CAMUPZ010000009.1 GCA_947095985.1 uncultured Candidatus Saccharibacteria bacterium
ACGAAGTTGAACTGCAAGCAGCAGACGTGATTTTGGTGACCAAGGAGGATTTGCTAAGTGAAAATGAACGCGCCGAGTACGAGGAAAAATTGCGCACCCTGCCCTACGCCAAGGTGCTCAGCGCGCCGCACGGTCGGTTTGACCTAAGTAAATTAACCACGCCGTCGGGGCTGCTGGCGTTTTTTGATACGTATGACGGCGAATTGGTGGTGCCGGATAATCCGACGTATGCGGTACTGGATGTTTCGGGCATGAAAATTACGGCAGTGACGTTGGAAAAAATATGGCCGGAACTTTTTGACACTTATAGACTTAGGCGAATGAAGGGCTGTTTTATTGATAATAATGGCGCGCGCCAGCACGTGGAGGCGACCGAACAGCAGATTCAGCTAACTAATGCCAAACCTGAGGAAGCGGCAAAAATTGTGTTCATCGGCGAGCGAGCAGATGAGATTACGCGCGAAGTTTTGGCGGTGCAACTAGTGATGTTTGGATAAAAGTTCTCGCTTTCGTCGTTTCCGACTCATCAGCATAGACACGCATCTATGGAGCGAACTGACAAGCAGAAGAATATGTACGGCGGAGAGAACCGCCAAGTATTCTTGGCGGCTTGCCGGTTCGCGGTCTCAGCTGCAGGTGCCGGTAGGTTCCTGCGTGGTGGGCGTAACAGACTGGATGTTCCAGAAGCTCGAGGCCCAGGGTATTCTGTACCCGTAGGACCTGATGACGTAGGTTTCACCGATCTTGATGCGGCCGTACAGGTCCGCGCTACTAAAGCGCGAACCCTCCAAGCCGTAGTAATCCTTCACCACATAAGTGGCGCCCGATGTGTATACTCTGTACTCATGTCCGTCGTCACCCTTTTGTACGGATTCCTTACCGCAGATAACTACGGTCTCCGTGTGGGTATTCCCCTGCGCCACCGAAGTGGCGCAGCCCCGGATTCCGAAAATAGCAATGATGATAACGACGATGACCAGGATGAGCCCCTTCTCGTTATTGTCATTGTATCTCATTTCTGAGCCTCTCTCCTCACCCGGACGGAATGTCCGTGTTTTATAAAAAACACTGCTCGACGCCCGGATGGCGCTTGAGCAAGATGAGGTTTCACGACACTATTTTGCCTCCGCTAAAATAACGCCATAAAATCTCACCTTGCTCTATTCTCAACTACTTGTCAAAATACACTTTCGGACAAGGATATACTCAACTCGTCAACAAAAGCTAATATATGTATATCACTAATAGAATAAAATGTCAATAGATTTTGTCAAAAATGTGGTATTATATGCCTTTTTCGGCGTTTTTGGCCTGTTTGTAGGCTTTGGTGACGGGCGCCAGGCCGCGGGCGATGCGTTCGCGGTTGGCTTTCAGCTGCTTTTCGTCGCGGAAAGATAGTTTAATGGGCGTGCCGGCAAAGTTGAAGGCTTCACGCAGGGTGCGTTCGAGGTAGCGTTTATAGCTCCAGTGGACAAATTTCAGATTACTACCGTAAATAACAAACCACGGCGGAGCAACGTCCGTCTGGACAATGTAGCGCAGCTTCGGGTGTGAATTTTTCAGGCCAGCTGGCGGATGTGCGGCGATGGCTTTCTGTAAAATGTCGTTTAAGGCGCGAGTTTTACATTCTTGGCGACGACGCTTATAAATATCGAGGGTTAGGTCGAACAATTTGGCGACGTTTTGGCCAGTGACCGATGAGGTGAAGATCAGCGGCGCGTAGGGGGTGAATTTGAAATGATAGCTAATTTGTGGGGCAATTTCGTCGTGAGTGTAGGCGTCTTTGCCTTCGACGGAGTCCCACTTGCTGACCACCAGCACTAACCCCTTGCCTGCCTCGTCGATGATGCCAGCCAGGCGCTGGTCTAGTCCGACGTTTAATTCATTGACATCCATCAATAGAAAACAGACGTCGGCTTCGTTGATGGCCTGCATGGTGCGCAGGACCGAGAACTTTTCGATACCGGTCTCTTGCTTGCCCTGGCGGCGAATGCCGGCGGTGTCGAGTAGCTCGATGGTCTGGCCGTGGTAGCGGACTTGGACGCGGTTGACGTCGCGGGTGGTGCCAGCGACGTTGGCGACGATGGCTTGCTGCTTGCCTGCCAAGGTGTTGAACAGGTTGCTTTTGCCGACATTTGGCCGGCCGATGAGGGCAACGCGAATAATGTCGTCAGGCGCAGTTTCAGTGGCTGGCGGAATGAGATCGGCGATGTTGTCGAGTAGCTCAGAGATACCAATGTTATGCTCGGCAGAGGTTTTGATGATGGTTTTGATGCCGAGGCGTTTGAATTCGTCAACAGTAAGAGAGCCTTTGAGGTCGGCTTTATTGGCGATTAGAAGGACGGGCTTGCCGCTTTTTAAGGCTTTTTTGGCTAGCTGGCGGTCGGCGTCTGATGGATAGACGGTGGAATCGACCATGACGAGAATGACGTCGGCAGCGGTAGACGCGTCAGCGATTTGGTCTTGGATGGTGGCTTCGAATTCGTCTTCGGCGAGTTTAAGACCGGCGGTGTCGATGAGCCAGAATTCGGCGGTTGCACTCGCGCCACGCTCCTTCGCTGGAGTACTCTTTTCGCTCAAATCTCCACTGGAGATTTGCTGCGAGCGTTCGGCTGAAACATCCGCTTCTCGCGAACGTTTCACAGCCTCCAGCGCAGGAGGTGTCGCGCCCGCCACATTCTCATTAGGAGATGACGCGTGGCGTTTATATGAGACCTTACCAACAACATTATCGCGGGTGGTGCCGGCTTCACGAGCGACTATAGCAGTGCGAGAGCGCGTTAAACGGTTAAACATCGAGCTCTTGCCGACGTTAGCTTGACCAATAATAGCGGCAGTTGGTAATTTTGACATGATTATAGATTATAACAGTTTTAGGGCGTTTTGGCGAGGAAGCGGTTGTTGGTGGCTATTGGTTTGTAATATCTTAGACGTAATGCTTCCAGGGCCTTCTTTGAGGCGATGATTAAGCCAACGGCTGCATTAGCCCTCTATTTTCAAATAGTCAGATATATCGTCTGGACTACTATAGTTAAACTTCCGTATCGACAGATCTCCCATTTCAGAATCATTGACGGCTTGGACATTGTCTGGAGAGTCCGCAATATATATTACCAAAGATTGTTTATCTATGAGTATATAGTAGCGATTTTCAGAATTATATATACAGTAGTAGTCTTGTTCTAATGTGGGTAGTGCTTCTAGGTTAAGTTTTTTTGCAATATTTTCTAAATCTACTATCACCTTGCCATAATCAGAGACCTGTTCATTTATTATTTCAGGAAGAGATTCATTTTCGCCTCCTGAATACAATTCTACAATACGCTCACGCCTCTTTTCTATGGAGTCGATTTCTGGCGTTAATGTTTGTAGGTCCAACCAAGTTTCTGCGGTCTGCCTGTGGCTTATGTCTGGCTCTTTCCGCGGTGATTCTGGTGATTTCATGATAAGCTATTCTTTTTATAAAATTTAAATACAGAAGATATTCTACGATGTTTTTTATCAAATGTAAATAGGCTAGTTGGAGATTTGTTCTTCCTTCCATTCGCCCCTCTTAAGTTCTCCGAGGGAATATTTCCCAAAATCCGTACGATGGAGTTTTTTGACGGTGTAGCCCATTGCGTCAAATGTGCGGCGGATTTGACGATTGCGCCCTTCGCTCATCTGAACTATCCAGCGGTAGTCATCGCCATCATGCTGTCTTTCGAGGGTTAATTGACTGGGTCCGTCTGGTAGTTGCACGCCAAAATCATTAATCATCTGTCGGTGGAGGGGCTGCAGCGGCTTGTCAATTGTAACTAGGTATTGCTTAATCTTATAGAAAGACGGGTGTGTCATGGTATGCGCAAAATCACCGTCATTGGTGAGTAGAATTAGACCAGAGCTGTCTTTGTCTAGGCGACCGACGGGCTTGAGGTGATGGAGGTGTTTTGGCAAGAGTTTATAAATTGTTGGAACACCGCCCTGAGAGGCACGTGAGCAGAGATAGCCTGTGGGTTTATGTAGAACAATCAGCTTCTTTGGCTGAATTTCTAAAGTTTGACTATTATAGGTAATCTGATTTGTGCTAGAAACGTGCTGTCCTAATCTGGCTGACTGCCCATCAACTATAATCTTCCCTTTCTCGATCAACTCATCAGCCTTACGACGAGAAACTCCCAAACTTAGCGCCACAAATTTATTAAGGCGCCAAGAGTTTTGGTCATTGTGAGAGTCTGTCATTGTTCTGGGGTTGTTGATGGAGGTTGTGGTAGCTGTGAGGCTTCTGGCGTTTGCACGGGAGCGGTCTGTGGTTGGGTTGTTTCGACGCCAACTTGAGGTTCAATAGGTGTCTGGTTGACCTGGGGCGGTGTGACTAGATTTGCCGGCTGTGCCGTTGACATTGGATTGGCGTCTAGTTCCCTAGCCATGAGCTGAGAGATATCAACAGAATTTTGTGAACTGTCAGCGGGTAGTGGTTGGATAATGCGGTCGCCTAGTCCAGATGGGCGCGGCACTGACGAAGAGAAAGGCGCTGTAGGTTGCGGTAATGTCGTTGGCTGTGCTGGCGGTGTCGGCATAGCTACTAGTGCTGGCTGCTGAACTGGTTGCGGTACTGGAGCTTGTGGCTGATAGGTTTGCTGTGTTTGTTGTGTAAACTGATTTGCTGTAGGTAATGTTGGTGTGATAGTTGGAGCGGTCTGTGGTTGCGGAGATAACGAAGACACGTCAGGTCTAGTTATCGGTTGCGGTGCTGGAGCTTGTGGCTCTGGTGTATGTGCAGGAGCTGGCTGTGAAACTGGTACGGGATTTGTCCCGACACCAGGCAAATCGCCTAAAGCCTCATGGACCGCCCTGACAACGTCTTCAATACCCACTTGAGATTTAACCAAATATCGATCAGCACCAAGCTGTTCGCCACGCTTTCGCTGGTCCTCTGAAGATAGGGCTGTCATAATGATTACTTTTACGTCTTTTGTTTCTGTCGTTGAGCGCAGAATGTCTAGCATGTCAAAGCCAGAAATCTTTGGCATCATCACGTCACTTAAGATCAATTGCGGACGTTCTTTGATTGCCATGGCCAGAGCTTCTTCGCCGTCGCCCGCCGAAACGATATCGTAGCCCTCCGCCAAAAGCCGCACGCCGTAAATCTCACGTAAGCTTTTGTCGTCCTCGACCAATAAAATTTTTGTCATATATCTATACTATACTGGAGTTTTGACAAAAAATCTATAGTACTTATGGCTATTATTCGCGACCAGGAACTGATAGCTTCTGCCGGTTTCTCTTTATCTCTTCTTCAATTTCAGCCAGGGTTGGCTCGGTAGAAGTTTTAGGTGCTTGTGGACTTGCCGTTTGAGGATCTGAGGTGGATGTAACTGGCGTCTGTGTAGAGGTCGCGCCGTTGGTAATATCTGGAGATTCAACAATAGATTCTTCTGGCGCTTTTTCAGCCGTAATTTCAATATCTTCAGCGGTAGCGGGAGACGGGTCTGAGGGTTCTGCGTTTATGTTCTCCAAACGCTGAGTGGCTTCTGTGCTACTGACTCGTGGAATTTCTAGGTAGAATGTACTGCCCTCTTTATATTTACTCTCAACGCGTAAGTTGCCCGACATCGTCTCAGCCAAGCGGCGGCTTAGGTATAATCCCAAGCCAGTACCACCAATTTCGCGGGTGTCAGAATTATCAACGCGATAAAATTTCTGGAATAAATGCGGAATGTCCTCGGCGGGAATGCCTATGCCGCTATCTTTAACGCTTATAGAGATTTGCTTATCGTCACCAGTGATATCTACGGTGACATCTCCAGATGGCGTATATTTGATGGCGTTTTCTATAAGATTACTGGTAACTTCCCTAAAATGGTCAGGGTCAATATTAGCATAGAATATTGGCTGTAATGATCTTTCTTTTCCTTCGTCAATCACGTCTGGAGCAAAGATATAATTTAGCTGCTTTTCGTTGGCTTTTGGTGCTAGTCCTTCAAAAATCTCTTTCAAGAATTCATTGATATTGATAATCTTTGGATTATTTTTCATTCGGCCGTCTTCTACTTTACTAATGTCAAGTAGGTCTTGAAATAGCCGACCCAGATGCTGTGCCGACTCGTGGGCTTTAGTGATGAAGTCGCGCGCTTTTTCATCGATATTGGCGGTGGCTGGATTTAAGGCTAATCCCAGATATCCTTCAATTGAGGCGACTGGTGTGCGCATCTCGTGGCTGGCGGTAGAAATGAATTCAGCCTGCTCACGTTCTTCAGCCTTTTCTTTGGTAATGTCTCGGAACACCACAATAACCCCTTCTCCCTCTGTGCCAACGGGAGAGCTAACTACTGAAACTAGGATTCGTTTTTCAGAACTGGTTAATAGGAAGAATTTATCACTGTGGGCTGGTTGATTTTTAGATAAAGATTGAGAGATTGGATTTTCAAGCTCGTCAACTTCCTTGCCGTCTGAAGCAACCAGTTTCAGAACGCTTTTCCAGTTAAGCCCAAGCGCGTCGCCTTGCTCCCAGCCGATAATTTGTTGAGCTGATGGATTAATTAGTTCAATATTGCCGTCTTTAGAAATAGCCAGAACGCCGTCATTGATAGCATTGATAACTACATCAGATTTACCTTCAACGGCAGAGAGCTTATTCTCTAGGTTAGATACGCTATTATCGCTTTGCTGACGGCGGCCCCAGAGGATAAGACTAAATATTAGAGGCAGGAATCCAAAAAATATATGTCCAATGATAAACTGCGTATTTATGCCACTCTGGGTGACGAAGGCGATGATTTGCAAGACTACCAGAAGCGCCATTATGCCCAGAATAGCTATACCAAAGAATCCAGCGAAAATTGCCACAATTATCCACATCGCTAAAAATGGCGAGACGACACCACCACTAGTAATGATGGTGACA
This sequence comes from uncultured Candidatus Saccharibacteria bacterium, assembly GCA_947095985.1. GTDB lineage: Bacteria > Patescibacteriota > Saccharimonadia > Saccharimonadales > Saccharimonadaceae > Nanosynbacter. Next base: position 6,887 of record CAMUPZ010000009.1, read on the forward strand.
GCGCTTACGGCGACGGTTAATAAATATACAAAAATACCGACACTGGTTTCGTGTTTTTTTGGTAGCCAGAAACATAGAATAAGCATGATTAAGCTGCCGATTGCTGCTACTCCTGCTGCTTTGTCAGAGACAGATAGGCCTATCGGCAGTTGATAGCCTGTAGGAATAAACCTTGCCCATGCATATAACAGAATAATCGTAAAACAACTTAATAGTGCTACTTCACACAACCGCCTTAACCAAAATCTGGAAATTGTGTGAGGCTTACAGCAAATCCCGCCCTTTTTCATACCTTTTATTATGGCGAATTTTCAGGAAAATCTCAAGAGTTATGTTGTATACTGGTCGTATGAGTAATAATCAAAGTAACAATCCCGACGTAAGCAATGCGTCAGTCTATGACAGCACAGAGAAAAAGCGAGTCTTTAAGCGTGCTATGCTCTTTTCTTTAATATTTACCATTATTACGCTAGTAGGAGCTTACGCTTCAGTGCGAGGATTAGGGCCGTACGACGTATACGTCTCTTTTTTGACAGTTATCATTCCAGCCGTATCGATGATGTACTCCTTGCTGTTGATTAGTTTTATGATTAGGTGGTACAGGAGGGGTTATTATCAGAATATTAACAAGATGGTAAAGGATAGTCCAAAGGCGGCAATCTACTCTTCTGTACTGTCGGTAATAATTTTTGTGGCGATTTGGTTGCATGGTGAGTCTGCGCCGATAGACGTTCTAATACTTTTTCCTGCAATCATCTTCCCTATTATGTTAGCGAGCTCCTCTTTATCGACGATAATGCGATACTATATGGATATAATAGGTATAAATAAAAAAATGACGAACTTTAATAATACTGAGCAGAAAGATAATTTGGCAAATAGTTCGTTTCCGTGTGAGACCATGGATGGGCGGCGGTCTGTTGATGTATATTCTAATGAAGATATGAAGAAGCAATTAACTTTTACGGAAACTCCGGCTGCCGTAAGTCCTTTACCTGTTGCGAAAGCAGATAAAAAAAGGACCATTGGAGCTACAATTGCTTTCGTGACGTTGTGTGTTTTGTTAGTAGATGTAATGATAGGAGATGACCCTAATTCTAGGAATATGATATTTAACGCTATCTATTATAACTTGCCTGAGTTTATACGTATTGCTTTTGTAATCTATAGTTTAGCACTGTCGATTATTATGATTAAAATGTGTATATTTAGGCAATATTGGGTAACAGATAGAGTTATGGGAGGGTTAAAAATTATTCCGTTGGTGTGCATAGGGCTTACTATGATGTTCGCATTGATCTACTTTATCTACAATATACAGTATACTATACTTGCATTTGCTGGTGCTGTGATGGTTTCGTCGGTTGTGTTTATTGCTCTACTTATTGTTGTGTCTGTAATCTACTGTTCTTGGTCTGTGTTATCTTATTATCTTACAAGCTCTAAGTTGGATAAAAAGTAGACACCCACCCCTCCTTCATGGTATAATCCATGGAGTTACGGCCCTATCGTCTAGCGGTTAGGACACCAGGTTCTCATCCTGGCAACCCGGGTTCGATTCCCGGTGGGGTCACCAAAAACATTCTGGCGGAGCTTTTCCCGTCTTTTTTATTTGATATCAAATATACGATTATAAAAATTCAACAGAGGCGCGGTCTAACTTAGGATTTATCATTGTCCATCTGCTTAACGACTTCTATCAAATTCCGTGGCGTAATGTCGGCTTTAATCAGATAGCCATCGACGCGCCCCATCACAGACTTGCGAGAAGACTCATCTTGCTCGAAATTAGTCATAATCAGCACCTTGCTATTTGGGATTAGGTCGACATCATTATTACGGAGTGAATTTAAAATCTGATCACCGCGCTGCTCTGGCAACATTAAGTCCAGAATAATGAGATCAAATTGCTGATTACGTGCTGCCACCAGCCCGTCATTGCCATCAACCACCCATGTCACATCATAGCCGGCTTTTTGCAGACTTCTGACGTACATTTCGCCAATAAATCGGTCATCTTCTACGCATAAAATTGTCTTTATCATAATCTCTCCTAATTTTTATACATGGCGTGATTTTTTATCCAGCCACCGTTTCTTCTTATTAATCGATTATTCAGCTGGCCGTCTTCTAGCAATTTGTCCTTAACTGTGGCGTAAATTGGCAAGGTAAATGAGAAAACTGAACCTTCGTTTTCACGGGAGCGAGCTGTAATTGAACCACCATGTGATTCTACAAAAGCTTTACATATGTAAAGACCAATACCTGTGCCGGCTACAGCTTCACGTGATCGATGTGAGCGGTAAAACTTGTGGAATAGATTATTTACAACGTTAGCGGGCATTCCAATTCCGTTGTCAGCTACGGATATTTCTACGAAGTCACCCTTTTTCTCTGCCGAGACGGTCACGGATCCGCCCTCAAAACTATATTTAATAGCGTTATCGATTAGATTACCGATAACTTCCCCGATACTACCATGGTCAGCTGCCACAGTCGGTAAATCTTCTGGAATATTTACGCTAAGCAAGCGATGCTGGGTCGAGGCGCGTAGCTGCATATCGTCGGCAATTGAGGCATAAATATTCGAAACGGTATCTTCCAGGAGGTAGACCTTCAGATGATGTCTATCAAATCTTGCTACATTAAGGATATTGTCGACGTAGCTTGATAGGCGGTTGGCGGACACCGTTAGCCTTTCGAGCAGCTGTTGCTCGTCACCCTGCAATCGTCCAGCAAATTCTTCAGTAATAATGTCCAGATAGCCTCGAATTACAGTAATCGGACCGCGAAGCTCATGAGCGGCAAATGATATGAAGTTAAGGTCCTCTTCTTCTGGTAAATAATTGTCAGACTTATCAATGAGGAAAACAACGGTCTCTGCGGTCACTCCCTTTTCAAACGAGGCTACAACGTCAAAAATCCGTGACTTTTGGATAATATCGGGGTTGGTACTGATACGTCGCCAGCGTCGTTCTGCTTTAATTTTTTCGTTAGAAATCTCGTGGAGCCAGTCGGAAATTGTTGGTTCGTTGATGAAGTCTAGCGCCAAAAAATCTTCGCCATTGGAGTCTCGAGAAATTGGCGCGGCAGAATTAGCAAAGATGATTTTCTGATTTTTATCAAGGATGATAACACCGGTGCTGGTTTGGTTGAGGCCTTGAACGAGCGGAGTTTTTAAATTATCTGCGGGTGTAGGCTTTTTTTCCGGCTGATAATCGCCATAAATTGCCTGAAGGGCAGTCTTAAATCCAGTTTTTTCGTAACGTTTGTCGTTGGGTCGGGGCGGAGTATCGGTGGTTAGCTCGCCAATCTTATGAGACAAGGCGGCTAATATTTTATTAAGCGGAGAGGTGATAATTTTAACGATGGAAATTGAGGATATAATCTGTAAGATCGCTGTTATGAGGACGATAATCCAGAAGTTTAGATGAGAAATAGATAATCCTGTGAGATGAAGAGTGGTGGCTAGTCCTAGTATCACGCAGGCATTTGCTGATAATAATACGAGTATGACTTTTTGATAGTAGTATTGTTTGTATTCTCTTAGGGTTTTGGATTTTGGGTCTATTGCCATGAAACGCCTCCCCTACCTGGGGTGAAAGCAGAAATCCAGGTTTGGCCGCGATTTAAGGCAATGTCTTTTCCGGATTCGTCAGTTAATTTTAGTGGAGCGTCAATACTTGCCTTTGACCAAGTTGCAGTGATGACTGTGCCGTTTTGGAAGACGTAAGCCTTGCCGCTACCGGTGGTTTTGGCGTCCTCGTAGCCGTCGGAATTTTGAGCACGAGCCTCAACGCCAACTTCCATGGCGACAACAACATTTGGGGAAATCTGCCCGTCTTCACGATCAACATGCGGCGCACCAGCCATACTCCTGGCGTAAGAATTTGATTCTTTATGGTAAGTGTATGAGGTGTTGTAGGAGTATCCGCTGAGGTTTATAGCAATTTTTGTGGCATTTGGTGACTCGGCAGGTTTACTGTCAGCACGAGTGAAACTGGTAAACTCGGATTTAGTATAGCCCCTGGCACTGTTTAATTGATCTATTCTTTCTCCGGAAGTGTAGACATTATGCGGTGCATAGCGGTCGCGGACTCGCCAGTAGTAGCCGCCATTAAAGAATTGATCGATGTCGCGGTAGCTACCATTTCTGACCTGGGCCAGTGCATTAGGGCTGCCGCCAACATGGGCGACTGAGGCTTGATATGGTGCTGCCCAACTGAGGTAATATAGCCTCAGGCTTCTGACGGGCCCGATTAGCGCTGGCTTTTCTCCTTGATATAGGGCTATAAATCTAGTTATACCACCCTCTGCTACTGCCTCGTAAATCACACCAGCTTTTTTCAAGCCAGATTGTGGCCGAGCGGCCGGGCTGTTCTCTATCATCACTCCAGTAACGGGCTGCTTTGTGGCGTTTTCATCAGCTACTTCTATACCAGTTAGGGGTGAGTAAAACTTTTTTGGTGTAGCTTTTTTCTTTGGTATTTGTAAATCTGTACTGGCAGTCTGCTCATATTTTATGGAATAAATAGCAATTAGAAAAACTCCAGTAATAACTACCGCACTGGAAATTAGTGCAATTGCTAAAATGTGTTTTTTTGCCCACTCTTTTATCTGTTCCCAGCGGAATTCTTTTTTTCGTCCAGATTTATCTAATTTTTCTATATTCATGCGTATGCTTAGTATAGCATTTTCGGCGCATGAATAAACTATTTTTGTAGATAATTATCAATTCTTTGCAGAGTTTTTTCCTGACCAATTAGCGCCAGCGTGTCGTTCAGTTGTGGGCTAAACTGCGCCCAAGTGGTCACAATTCGAACCAGACTAAAGAGAATGCCGGGTTTTTGACCTGTCGTTGCCAATAGCCCGTTCAGACAATTTTGGATTGATTCTGGTGTCCAGTCGGTGATTTTAGCGAGTTCTTGACGTGCTAAGTTTAAAAGATTCTGCCGTTCTTCTTCGGTTAATTTTCGGAGTTGTTTATTGCCGCTAATCAATTCCTCGTCGATCTCGGGCTCGGTGAAGAAATAGTTGGTTAATTTTGGCAAATCTTGCAATGTTTTCAAGCGGTCCTGTGCCAGGCTTAACACTTGTTTTTTATACGACTCTTCGGCGTTGTTTGATTCTTCGCCCCAGAAAGCTTCGCATCGATTATAAAGGTCGTCTAAGTCGAGTGAGCGAATCCATTGGCCGTTTAGCCAAATGAGCCGCTGCTCGTCAAACCGTGCGCCTGATTTTTGGACGCGGTCAAGCGAGAATTTTTCTATTAGTTCGGCTTTGCTGAAAATCTCTTGTTCAGTGCCGTCGTTCCAGCCGAGTTGCGCTAAGAAATTCAGCATCGCTTCTGGCAAAATTCCCTCTTTTTGGTACTCGGTGACACTTTTTGCGCTATCACGCTTGCCCAGCTTCTTATTGCCGGTTGGCGCCATGATGTGTGGCACGTGCGCCAGAATTGGCGGCTCGATTTTCAGGGCTTCATACAAAGATAAATATTTGGGCGTACTGGCAATATATTCTGAGCCGCGAATGACATGGGTAATTTTCATCTCAAAATCGTCAATGATATGAGCAAAGTTATATGTCGGCAGCCCGTCTGCCTTGATTAGAATAAAATCATCAAGCGCTTCTGGTCCAGCTGACAATTCACCCATGACGGCGTCTTGCCAAGAATATCGCTTAATTTCCGGAACCTTAAAACGGAGCGGCATACCCAGCTGCCATTCTGGTGGATTTTCTGGCCGATGGTTGCGGTATAAGAAAGCTCGCTTCTCGGCCTTGGCTTGGTCGCGGAAGGTTTGAACTTGTTCTGAGGTGTACGGATCGGCGTAAGCTAAGCCTTCATCAATCATTTTCTTAGCCCACTTGAGGTAAATTCCCCGTCGGTCTGTTTGGTGGTATGGTCCAAAAATGCCAACCTCTTCTGCGCTATTGAGATTTGGTCCTTCATCCCAATCTAGTCCCAGCCAATTTAGAGTTTTTAGAATCAATTCCTCCGCTCCGTCGACAAATCTAGCTTGGTCGGTGTCTTCGATGCGTAGGATAAAATCACCCTGATGTTTCCGGGCAACAAGATAGGTGTATAGTGCAGTACGAACATTGCCGACGTGAATATAGCCAGTCGGACTTGGCGCAAAACGAGTTCTAGTAGTCATGAATAAATTATATCACGTTATCTGATGCGCTACAGGCTGGTTGCTATTTTCTGGATTTGATTATTAGAGAGATTGGCGTCGCCGCTGATCTGGTATAAAATTCCGCCGTTCACCCAGGCAGCTTCTTTACCGCCGCTATAAATGGTTAATCCGTCAATCATCGTAGTATTTGGTGATTTATGTTTTTCGGAGAAAAATTCCTTGACGGCTGATGAGTTCCAGCTGCTTTTTTGTTGGGTTATGGTGTAAGCTGAGCTGCCGTCAGCGTAGGCATAGCGCATGCTAACTTCGCCTGATTTGAACTTAATTGGACCGTTTAGTGCATAGCCATCTGGTTTGTAGCCTGGATATTTGGCGTCAATTCCTGACTGAATTGCCGCCATCCTGATGGAAATGTTTGGCATACTTAGATATGTCAAATAGCCGCCAAGTAGCATTACCGCAAACCCAACAGAAAAGGTATTCAACCAGCGTAGTGCGCTGCCTTTTTTCTGGCGTCGTCGAACTTTTTTATTGCTAGTAATTTCATTTGTTAAGGCTTTTTCGATAGCCTCATTTTTTAATTCTTTAGCGGTTTTTATGGCTGGCTTTTCGATTTTCTTCGGGGCAACTAGTGGATTATTGTTAGCTAGCGGTCGACGATCTTTTCGTAGTTTGCCATTAACACTAAGATTTCTGTTTTGAGCACGACGAATGACCGGATGAGCCTCGGCCGGGCGGTTAATGACAATTCTCTCTGGGGTTGGCTTGCTGACTGTCGGCGTAGCAAATTTCTTTACGGCAACATGTTGCTGCACGGAAGCGCGGGTCTTCTGGGGTTTGGCAGCCAGTGCTGTACGTTGCGGCATCTTAACATGTCGGCGATTTAAAGTGCTCGATTTTTGAATGTGATTAGCATGGATGTTTGATACTGCGGTACCGCGGCTGTTGATTGGCTGCACCTTTTTTACTTCAGTTTTCTTTACATCAATGTCATCCATCACCATGCCAGTTATGGTGTTGTAGGCTCGCCCATTGATGACTACATAATTTTTACTCGTCATTAATCCCCCTAATGTTTATTCCTGTATATATAGTACAAATCGCCTACGGTTTTTTCAAGTATGCAAATATGCTATAATTTCCGTAATTATGTATCGACAAAGAAATCGTACTAAGGAACTCGCAAGGCGAGCTTTTGTGTACACGTTAATGACATTATCGCTTATTACTCTTCTGGTATTTTTAACTTTTAGAATGCTTGGCTATACATTTAATCCTAATACAAAAGAATTACAGCAAACGGGACTAGTCCAATACGAGTCTCACCCAAGCGGAGCGCTGGTCTATGTTGATGATATGGAGTTGCGTAGGACTTCAACAAAGAGTACTGTGCTTCCAGGAAAGCATACGTTTGCAATGAAGTTAAACGAATACGAGCCATGGCAGAAGACCCTAGATATTGAATCTAATACCGTAACCAATCTGAATTATGCCAGGCTTATTCCGATAAAACGCGACACTACGGAGGTAAAAACCTTTGATTCGGTGCAGGCCATCTCCTTATCGCCGAACGGTGGTTTTTTGATGGGCTTTGGCACAAAGGACAAAACTCCGTTCATGACTGTCGGTGATATCCGCGACACCAATAAAGGCAAAGAGAAATTTACGGAATATAATCTCAGTACAAGTATCTTGGCTGGCTATTCCCTGTCTGCTGACGGTCACGTATTTTCGGTGGCGGAATGGGACCGCGACTCGCGATATGCTTTAGTCAAGCACTCATATCCGGCAGAAAATAATGCTACGGGCGTGCAGTGGCTGGTTTTTGACAGAGAGAATCCGGAGAAGATTATCGACGTAACGACTATGACGGGCTTAAGCGTAAAGCAAATTAGTTTCGCAGGAACTGGCGCCCATTCGGTATATATGTTGCAGGAGAGCGGTGAGCTTCGTCGAGTTGATCTGGATAGCTCGACGATTTCTAGTCCAATTTTAACTGGCGTAGAATCATTTAAATTATATGGCGACGACCGGCTATCTTACGTGTCGGTTGTTGACGGCAAAAAAGTCGCGGGAATTTGGAAGCGGGATTGGAAAGAACCGTTCATCATCGGTAAATTCACCACAGATAAGACGCCAATTATTCGTACCTCTCGCTATTTTAATAAAGACACTGTAGTTTTAGCGGTTGGTCAGGATATGACAATTTATAGAGGAAATATATCAGACTCTAAGGACCGACAGAAAGAATTTTTACAGACTGCAAAAAATATTAAGACTGAAAACGTAACGACAAGTATGACCCTGGATAATGCCGGGCGGTTTATAGTGGCACAAAACGGTGCAGCGTTACAGTCATATGATTTAGAGCGTAAAGAGCTTTCTCGGGTGTTTAATATTGGTGTTGCGCAAGAGGTGAAATGGCTTGATAATTTCTATATCCGTAGTGTATCGGCTAATGGAAAGATGGAGATTCGTGAATTTGACGGTACTAACGCACATACTTTGCTGGATGTAAAAAGCGGCATGGATTCGGTTTTATCGGCTAACCAGCGTTATGTCTATGGAATTACAGTTAACGCGTCTGGAAAATTTGTCCTGAATAAAATGAACATGGACAATGGCTCAATAGGATTATTTAACTAACAATTAGTTTACCTACCGAATAATCTCTCTATGAGTGTTGGCTCGGGCTTTCCTGGGATGGCAGATTTGTTATTCTGTGGCTGACTTGTGCTGGATTCAGTTGTTGCGGTGGCTTTATTTGGGTCGGGGCTGATCTGCTCAGCGAAAATTAATAAGCGCTTTTCTGCCGTACCTAAAGGTACGCAACTAACTAGTGTCAACATTGGCTTGTCTGTAGTTAGCTGAACCTTTGAGACTTCAGTTGGCATAACAACCTCGGTGGAGGTGATTTTATAGGTATAACGCTTGCTGTTGTAATTCATATAGATGACGTCGCCCTTGACTAGTTTTTCATTCTGGGCAAACACAAACTTATAGTCGCCTGCAGCAAAGGCATCATTACTGGAGTGTGCAGCAAAAACCGCGTTGCCTACCTGGCCTGGCACGGCGCTGGCTCCAGGAATTGAGAAGTGGGCGACTCCTCGCCTCATGGCTTCTGACTGAGATTTTGTATCGCTAGCAGCCCCATAAACTACAGGCGCATCAACATTGATTTTCGGAATAATGATTCGAGATTCAGAGCTAACCGTAACATCTGTTGACGCGTCAACAATAATATTCTGAGGATCAATTGCGCCAGGGGTGGTGTAGGCGGCTACTGCTCCAAAAATGATGCGGTTGTATTGTAAAAACATGAAAATTAGTAGCACTGACAGTCCAGCGATCGCTGGGATAAAATGGCGAGATTTTTTGACCTTCTTGGCGGAATCTCGAACTTTTTGTTGAATTTGGCTACGGAGCTCTTTTATAGCGACCTTTTGTGGGTCCAGGGGTTCGTCGGCGCCTGAATTTGCCTGCCTATTCTCCCTATTTAGCCTAGATATCTCACGGTTTTTTGCATTAATATTTTCAGCGTAATAACGCTCGTAGTACATTTGATAGTATTTTTGCCAAGCGCTATGATATTGCTTCCATTGGTCGGCTGAAACTTGGGTGTGGATAGTCGAAGTTTTATTCTGGGCTGGGCTTATTACGGTGTCTGATTTTTTTTCTGGCTGGTCTGTTGGTGTCTCCTGGGTGATTGGTGCTGTTCGCATAGCGTGGCCGGAGCTAGCTTTTTGGTCGGAATTTGATTGAACTTGAGGTGTCTGCTGCGAGCTAATATATTGAGGTCGAGTTTCATTGGTTGGATTGCTATTCGGTTTCGTTTGAGGCTGTGACTGCTGGGGAGTGGCTTGATAATCTTCTGATCGAGCATAGATAGCATCAAGCTGTCCGCGAATAACATCAGCAGCGGCGCTCTGCGAAGCTGCTGGATCACGAGCTGGCGGCGTAAGAGGTCGGCGCTGATCTGATTGCGGCATGCCCACTCGACCGTTTGATTGATCATCCGTCGGATACATAACTTCCCTTATTATACGGTAAATCAGCGGTAAATAAAAGTCGTGCTTGTGAGTAGAGGTCTATTATGCTACAATCGTACGGTAGTTTGAAGCGTTCTCTTGTGCCGCGGTGGCGGAATTGGTAGACGCGCTAGACTCAAAATCTGGTGAGCAATAGCTCGTGCCGGTTCAAGTCCGGCCCGCGGTACCAGAGATGGCTTCAGGCTTAATCGTCCAACTTTTGGGCGATTTTTTTATGAAGAAATAGCAGTGCTAATGGCTGCCAGCGGTGCTTCTGGTGACCAAATTAAATAGCTCGCGGCACGTGCGCCAACGGTCCCTCGCCAGACTGCCATTGGAGCGTCCCATTTTTGGGTAACGACTTCTCCGCCGTGGGCAATTATTAGATTGTCCGCATGAAAAACACAAATAGTTACGGGATATGTAATGGTAAATTTGTGAAGTGTCTCAACGAGTTGCGCCAGCTGAATGCTAAAAGTAATCATCTTTGGGTAATAAATGGCGCGAAAAATTTTCTGAACTTGCGCCAGACTTGCCACAAAAACCACGCGCGGATTATCTAAGATCTCCTGGAAGCTGTTTTGGACCAGGTCAATCGCATCTCTTGTTAATACTACTGGGATTTCTGACTTTTTTATCAATTCTTCATAAACAATTGACGTCTGACTGTTGCGTCCAGCGTCGCCACATAACAGTAACGCGTCTGCCCATTTTTCTAAGGCTAGAGCTTCGTTTAGGGCTTCGTTGGCTAGACTGCCTGATTGGTTTGTTGGTGCAAATAATACATCGGTCATTACTGTGGGGACACTTTTTTTCAATATATCAGGAAGTAGGACACGAGCTTCGCCGACGCCAGTCTTAAGAGCTTCTTGATAACTTTCCGCGACCGCTAAAAATCCCAATTTATTTCCGCCAATAATCCCCAGCTTCCCTGCTTGATCGCGCCGTTCTGGCTTATTCCATTCAACATCAGGAAAAAGCGGTTTGCCTGGTTCTTGTCTGTGCCAAAATTTCATGTCCATTTACAAGTTCACCTCAATACTCACTGGACAATGATCACTACCCATTTGTTCGGGGTGAATTTGTGGATTAGTGACGTGATTTGCAATTTCACGCGATGCCAACCAATAGTCAATCCGCCAACCGACATTGCGTGCTCTAGCATTAGCCCAATGAGTCCACCAAGTGTAAGCGCCGGTTTTTTCGGGAAAAACCACCCGGAATGTATCAATAAAGCCAGCGTCCAAATAATTCTGGAAGCCTTCGCGCTCTTCGTCGGTGAAGCCGTGTTTGCCAACGTTAGGTTTGGGATTTGCCAAATCAATTTCTTTATGCGCCACGTTCATGTCGCCGCAGTATAGTACCGGCTTTGACAATTCCAATTCCTGCAGATAAGCCAATACTGCCTTATCCCATTTTTCATGGCGTAAACCCAGTCGGCTCAAGTCTCCTTTGGAGTTTGGTGTATAGCAAGTAACCACCCAAAAACTATCAAACTCAGCCGCGATAATCCGCCCTTCGTCAGCTGGATCGCCATATTTATCGCCAATTAAATTGAATCTTTCAATTATATTTTGCGGAAATCCATCATGCCAATTCAGCGGTGGGATTTTTGAGAAAATTGCCGTACCAGAATAGCCTTTTTTAGCGGCAGAGTAGAAATGCTCGTGATAATCTGGTAGGTCGATTTCAACTTGGTCTCGTGCAGCCTTGGTCTCTTGTAGACATAAAATATCCGGATTGTACTTATTGATGAATTGCGCAAATTCACCCTTGTTGATAACTGCGCGAATACCGTTTACGTTCCAGGAGAATAGTTTCATATGATTATTATAGCGTGGTAATATAATTTAATGAATATACCGCTGCTGTATAGTAAGTTTTTAAGTGAGATTTCTAGTGGTTTTATGGATGTTGGGGGTATAAAGACTGCTTACTATTTTCATCATAATAACTCAGATAAAACCATCCTGTTGATTCATGGCATTGGCGGAGACTTTCATGGAATGATCCCGCTGGCGTACTACTTGAAAGATAATGCGAATATTTTATTTGTTGACCTGCCCTCGCATGGCAATAGCCAATTGATTAAAAATACAGATGTTAGAAATATTGAAGATTGGGCGAAGGGATTGATGGCGGCTTTTAGAAAAAAGAACTTAAAAATTGATGTAGTGGTTGCTCATTCGTTGGGTTGTTTGGCGGCTCGTAAGGTGAATTGCTCCAAGATTTGGTACGTCAACCCACCGATTAAGGCTTCAGCTGCAGTGAAGGTTTCTTCCACGATTTTGTATCATATTCGTTGTATAAATCAGTATGTTTATTTAAATTATTATTTTTCAGTATTGCGTGGTGTATGTTTGATGAGAGATAAACAAAAGAATACGATAAATCTAGTAAAATGGCTGACAAAAAATACCAACGTAACCTCACGACAATACCTGGAGCAAGCAAGAATAGCTCGAGATATTCCCATAAAAGAGAGGTCGGTTAATTCCGGGAAAGAGTTTACGGGAATGATCGTGGGAAGATTTGATAAAATTACCCGCCCCGTTCGACCGTCTGGGCTGAGAATTGATAAATTTGTTGAGCTTGAGACTGGTCATTTGTCGGTTCTGGATAGTCCAGAATTAATAGCGAAACTAATATTGTCAGAATAATACTTTGCTATACTGTAGATATGAGTAAGAAGGCTGATAAGAAACTAATTGTTGATATGATTTCTGAAAGTGAGTTTACTGTTCAGGGTCATGGTGTGCATACGGCTTATAAAGAGATTGCAGATGCACTGCGAAAAAGAAAAGATATTGATATCGAAGTAAACTCCAAGCGTCCAGCTGACATTATTCATATTCAGACCATGGGACTTTACTCTTTTCGTCATTTGATAAGGAGGGGCGGAAAAAAAGTAGTCTCTGCTCATATTGTGCCAGATAGTTTTATTGGTTCAATTAAGGGAGCTAAATATTGGAAGCCTCTGGGTAAGATGTGGCTGAAATTTTTCTATAAGAAGGCGGATTTGGTTTTGGCCTGCTCTGGTATGGTTGCTGATGAGCTTATAAATGACATGAATGTTCCTAAAACTAAGGTTCTTTACAATACAATCGATATGTCGAAGTATAGGCATTCGGCTACAGAAAAGAAGCTAGCTCGAAAGAAGCTTGGTCTTAAGGATAATGATTTTGTAGTGATGGGAAATGGTCAGGTTCAGCCGCGAAAACGCCTCGACATTCTGATAAAAGCAGCTAAAAAAATGCCAGATGTAAAGTTTTTCTGGGTGGGAGGCATTCCATTTAAGAATCTAGGGGCAGACTATCATGCTATGCAAAATATGATAAAGAGTGCTCCTGACAACCTTACGGTGACTGGTGTTATCCCTCTGGAGGCTGTTAAGGATTATTATGTGGCTGCCGACTTGTTTGTCCTTCCTGCTATGCAAGAAAACCATCCTATGTGTGTATTGGAGGCAGCAGGTGCTGGATTGCCAATCATTTTACGAGATATTCCTCAGTACGATGATACGTTTAAGGGTGATGCTGTTATGGCAAAAACAGACGATGAGTTCTTAGATTTGATTGATTTACTTCGTAAAGATAAAAAGGCTTATAGTAAAGCGTGTCTTGGAGCTGAGAAAATTGCCAAAAGGTTTGACAGTAGCGCTGGTGCTGAACGGCTGGTCGAGTTTTATCGGTCTTTGGTATAGATGGTATAATGAGAATATGAAGATAGGACTTTTTACGGATAGTTATCGGCCGTCTATTAATGGGATTGTTTATGTAGTCGAATCGCTGAAGCGTGAGCTGGAAGCTTTGGGGCATGAGGTTTACGTTTTTTGTCCGGCGAAGTCCATTAGTCCATCTAAGCAGGCGGAACTTCTGCATGAGGATGACAATAGCCGGATCGTTCGTTTTCGTTCTATTAAAGGGGCGTTTTTTGATGATTATGACACGTCGGTATTCTTCCCTCCTGTGGTGCAGCGTCAAATTGCCAATATGAATCTGGACGTTGTTCATATTTTTACGCCGTCGCAAATTGGATTATTGGGAGTAAAAGCGGCGAAGAAAAATGACATTCCACTTATTATTCAGCACTGTACTGATTTATATGAGTTTGTTGATCACTATCCAGCGGTTCTGCCAGGAGCACTGGCTTTGGCGGGAATTGTTTTTCCATTATCGGTCAAGCTGAACGGTCAGGATTTGTTAGAGGTTGCTAAGCTTTATCGTCCGCGTAATGGCGTGACAAAATGGAACAAAGATATTATTGAGCGCGTTATTACTATTCTATACAGCAAGGCGGACGCGGTTATCGCATTGTCACGCAAGAGCCGCGACCAGTTGCAATCTTGGCAAACGGAAGATTATGGATATGATATCACTTTAATGCCAAATGGTGTTAATGCCCTACTAAAACCAAAGTCTGAGCGGATAAAAGAGTTTCGAGAACAATGGGGTTTGAGGGAAAAAGATGAGGTCTTTGGCTTCGTTGGGCGCTTGGGTGAGGAGAAAAACCTACCAATTCTTATCGAAGCATTCAACAAATTCATCGCCCCAGACAGGCCGAAGTCCAAGCTGCTATTTGTCGGTGATTTTGAATATCGTCAAAAATTGGAAGAGATGGCTGCTGAAACAGATTTTGTAGATAGGATTATATTTACTGGTGCTATGCCTCGTGAAGATTTGGGCGTGGCGTATGGTGTGATAAATGTATTTACCTTCCCTTCACTGAAGGACACGCAAGGTTGGGTTCTTCATGAAGCGGCTCATGCTGGTAAGCCGATTGTAATTATAGACAAAGAGGTTTCGGAGGTAGTTAAAGACGGTGTCAATGGTTATTTTGCAGAAAATACTCCAGAAAGTGTTGCCAAAAAGGTAATTTCAATTCTAAAGAGTCCGAAAAAGCAGGCAGAGTTTAGTGCTGAAAGTAAAAAGCTTGCTGGCAAATTTACTGAACGTAGTCAGGTCAAGAAGCTGGAGAAGCTTTATAAAAATTTGATTGAAATACGGGAAAATAAGTAGTAGATTTTATCTGTTGGAGACTAGACGCCTGGCCTCTCTGTCTTGATCGCGGCGCTTGATAGTCTCGCGTTTATCGTAGGTTTTTTTACCTCTAGCTAGAGCAATAACCACTTTGATAAATTTTCCATTAGTCAATAATTTGGTCGGCACAATAGTCATGCCTTGCTTTTTGGCATCTGTAAAATGGGCAAGTTGTTTTTTGCTGACTAATAATTTTCGTGCCGAAGTATCGACTGATCGGGTGTTTGCTTCTCCGCGGACGTTTAGCCGTAACGAAAAACTAGCGTTATTTAGCCATAGCTCGTTATTTTTTAAACTGACGAAAGCGCCCTTCAACTGAACATGCCCTTCCCTGGCGGCGCGCACCTCCAGCCCAGTTAAAACCAGCCCAGCTACAATTTCTTCGCCCAACTCATAGTCAAACCGAGCTCGTCGGTTAATGACGGCTTGGGTGTTTGGTTTTTTCGTTTTTGGCTTTGGCATGGGTATATTATAGCAGGTTTAATGACCTGGAGAGATAGAAATTTATATTATTCCATAAGTATGTTAAAAATACAATATATAACCCTTGAAAAGAGTGTGTCATTTTTGTCATACTGGATGAATGCGTGGAGAAAAAATGTCTGGCCGCGAAGGCTTATTACTTAATGGCGAGCAAGATCAAGTTCCTCTTGGTGAAATTGTACAGCTATCTCAGATTCGTGGCGACAGGAATAGAGTAACAACCGCCTTGAAGGACAGTATCCTACAGGAAGGGCTGCTCTACCCACCAATTGTAGCTAGCGTTACTCCTGCCCTACTAAAGGAGTATATCGACTTTACTAATCGTACGTGGGGCGGTGATGCGAAGTTTGATGACTTTGCTGATAGGCTGCGCCCAGATGGCAATTACTATCTTATGGTAGCTGGACATACCAGATGTACAGCTGTCGAGGAGCTCATCAACGAAGGCGCACTTCCTGTCGATACTGAACTGCCGGTTAAGGTGGTAAAAATGGATTCAGTCATGGATATTGTCTCAGTTCAGCGGGCTGATAATCTACACAGCGCACCCCCGAAAGAGCGTGAAGCTATGGCTATCGTGGAGCTGTACGTTTGGGGTTTGGAGAATGGTAGTTGGAGTAATAAAAAAGATTTTCTCAATAGCCAGTCTAGTCAAAATATTAATATCACGAGAGGCACGCTACGCGATGCCCTGCATTATGCTAATCTGCCGTCAAGAATTCGGAATTTCATTTTAGGCGGTGCAATTAAGTATTCCGTGGGAGTCGAGATGGGTGCTGGTGTTCCTATTATGCTGGACTTTTTTGCTTATAAAATGGGCTTTTCTGGGTTTGATGATTCGTCGATAAACGAAGAGTCCAAAAGACAAATTTGGTTGGCTACTGAAGTTTGTTTGGATAGGCTGTGTATTGAAATAGTTAGTGGCAATCGGAATACGGGAAAGAATAGAAGTATTATGGAGTCTAGGGACCTAATCAAGAATGAGTTTAAGAGAATGAAGGGTGTGATGGTACCGGTATCAGACGAGCCGCTATTTACCTTGCAAGAGCCGCCATCGCAGATTGTTGATAGTGAAATTAGAAATCTTCGTCAAGCACTTAATGATATGACTGTAAGGCATGCTAGCGGTTTATTATCAGACATTATTAGGGGTCAAGAGGGGCTGCTGGGTAGCGATGAAGTGGATAGCTTATTAGAGAAACTTAAGTCCGCAGAAAACTATGAGTATCAGAGTTTGGGCGGAATAGCCTTATCTGCAAGTATCTAATACTTCTCCCCCCACCTTTGCTATAATAAGTCGGATGATAGCCGACATTCACATCACCGAGAAGAGTTTTGGCGACAAGACGTTGATGCGCGACGTCAAGTTTAGCGTGGATGATGGTGAGAAGGTCGGCGTGGTCGGCCGCAATGGCGTCGGTAAGTCGACGTTGTTTGGCATCTTGGCGGGCACGGACACCGACTACACCGGCGAGGTGATTTTCCGCCGCGGCATCACGGTGGCCAGTACGACGCAGGAACATCATGGTTTGGGTGATCAGACGGTGCTTGCCTACATCTTGGCGGGGCTGCCGGAATATGCGAGCTTAAAGAAAATTATTGATGAGTACCCTGAGACCATGGGCGATAATATGCGTAAAATTGAGGAGTACACGCAGGCACTGGAGCGATTTGACCAGAAAGGCTTTTACCAGATTGAGGAGAAGATTAGGCGGGAGCTCGATAATTTTCAGCTGAGCGGGTACGGCGAGCGGCCGCTTGGTTCCCTGTCGGGTGGTCAGAAGCGGCTGGTGGAGATTGTGAAGATTATGCATGCGGGGGCGCATTTGGCGCTGATTGACGAGCCGACTAATCACATGGATTATGTGGCCAAGCAGCAGTTTATCGACTGGATGAGCTCGCAGCCGCGCCAGGCGATGCTGATCATCAC
>CAMUPZ010000010.1 GCA_947095985.1 uncultured Candidatus Saccharibacteria bacterium
TCCAGCTCGACCGATTGCGATTGATTGCTGATCTTCGCTAACGTAAACTGTTGCCCGCTTTTCTTCTTCATTTACAGTGACACTGATTACCTCTGCCGGACTCATGGCGTTAGCAATAAAGCCAGCCGTA
Organism: uncultured Candidatus Saccharibacteria bacterium; assembly: GCA_947095985.1. GTDB lineage: Bacteria > Patescibacteriota > Saccharimonadia > Saccharimonadales > Saccharimonadaceae > Nanosynbacter. Next base: position 131 of record CAMUPZ010000010.1, read on the forward strand.
TCTTCCTCAAATGGAATAATGTCAATCTTTTCTTGCTCGCCAATTTCATTCATTACAGCCTGAACACGAGCACCATGACCACCAACAAACGTACCAACTGGGTCAACACCCGGCAGCGCAGAAGCTACTGCCAACTTAGTGCGGCGACCAGCTTCGCGGGCAATTGCTTTAATCTCAACTGCACCAGTTTCCATCTCTGGCACTTCTTGATTGAACAAGAAGCGTACAAACTCTTCATTGCCACGGCTAAGAATTAACTGTGGACCACGACCTTCACGCTCAATGTCCTTAATATAAACCTTAATGCGACGACCAACGCCATAATATTCTCCAGGAATTTGCTCTGATTGCGGCATAATACCGACGGCTTTACCCAACTCAATTCGTACCACACGTGGCTCGACTCGCTGAACCGTACCGATAACGACCGTACCAATTTTATCTTCAAACTCAGCCAGTACTACCTCACGCTCAGCTTCACGCAAACGCTGCACAATAACCTGCTTAGCGGTCTGAGCTGCCACACGGCCAAATGTCGTCACATTGTGAGTCTCTACCGTTACTTCGCCGCCAATCTCAGCAGTAGCATCCAGTTTCTTAGCATCTTCCAAGCTAATTTGGTTGATATCATTCTCAACCTCTTCAACCACAGTTTTAACCACGGAAACCACAGCCGTACCACTATTGATATTCAAGTTAGCCCGCACCAACTGCTCACGAGTACCGTTATCACGACGCCAAGCTGCCGCAATCGCCTGCTCAATCACACTTAAAACTGTTTCTTCTGGTAGGTTTTTTTCATCAGCAATCGTCCGCACTGCTAGTGTCAGTTGCTTGATATTCAAATCTTCCATTTTTACTCTCCTTCTTTTATATAATTATATCCTTTTCCGCTTCAAACTTCCATAAACGAAAAACTCCGACCTGCCGGCCGGATGAGTACTTTCTCATTGTATTAAAAATTTTTCATTTTGTCAATTTACTTCCACGCACTTTTCCAAAATACTCGACATTGCGCTTTTTTCTGCTTCTGTCACCCATAATCGATACCGTCGCTTTACTGCTATCTGTCGCGCTACATACTGACAGCGAAACGGCTTATTGCTCGGCAACCAAGTTGCTGTATCACCATCACCCTTGGCTTGGTTGGCTGGGCCGTCGACAGCCAACAGATTTAACGGATCGTTCGCCAACTTTTCCCGCTCCTCGGCTGATAATTGTTGTGCGCCCTTTTGCCAAGCATCGCTCAATGCTACCACATGATCAATCTGCACTTTAGAACTCGATTTCTCACCACGCTGAAAATGAATAATTTGCCCCGTATAAGGGTCATTAAGCACGCCTGACAAAACTCGACATTTTTCATCAATATTCTCATCTGTTAAATCCCGCGCTAAAATCACCTCGCGGACCGAACAGTTATTAATTTTACCCCAGCCATTACCAAACTGCTTACGCGCATAGCCAGTTTTTGGCGCACGTCCCTTGACTTCCAATTTTTCGAACTCCGCCTTCGCGTTTGAATCGCCAAATAATTCTCGTTGCGTTGATGTTTTGATTGTCTGAGTTTCTGGTTGAGCAATTTGTGAAGCCCAAACTCCCGCACCAGCCACCACCACTATTAATATGACTATCACTTGTCGACGCCATATTTTATTCACCCTCATGGCTGTATTATAATAAAACCATGACTAAAGTTCCACGCCTACTCGACACATTTATACCAAACCACTACACATTAACCATCGATTTGACTCGCGCCGAAGAGAAAGCCTTTTCTGGCACAGTTGTCATTTCTGGCGAATCAACTGGCGAATCAATCTTGCTACATTCCAAAGATTTAACTATTCAATCAATCACAATTGACAATCAGCCAGCTGAATTTTCTCATGGCAAATTTGATGAACTGCGCTTATCGCAATCAGATTTGGCCGCCGGTAAGCACACTGTTTCTATTGATTTTTCCGGAACTATCACCGATTCCATGCACGGATTATACCCTTGCTATTTCACACACGACGGCGTCAAGAAACAACTGTTTGCCACCCAGTTTGAATCGCACCATGCCCGCGAAGTCTTTCCGTGCATTGATGAGCCGGCTGCCAAAGCAACCTACGACGTAACGCTCGTGACCGCTCCAGGGCTAACCGTCCTTGGTAATATGCCCGTAACTGAATCATCTGAAAAGGGTGGTGCGCTGACTACTACCTTTGCAACCACGCCGCGAATGAGTAGTTATTTACTCGCTTTTGTCGTCGGTGAGCTACACAAAAAGACCGCTCGCACCACCTCTGGCGTCGAAGTCAATGTTTGGGCGACGCCAGTCCAGAGCGAAGAGACGCTGGATTTTGCGCTGGACATCGCCACCCGCTCCATTGATTTTTATGATGAATATTTTGGTGTGCCGTATCCGCTACCAAAATCTGACCACGTAGCACTGCCAGATTTCTCGTCGGGCGCCATGGAAAACTGGGGGCTGATCACCTACCGTGAAAGTTGTCTGCTGGCTGACCCGAAATTAACGCCAGAATCATCCAAACGCTTCATCGCCACTGTCATCGCTCACGAGCTCAGCCATCAATGGTTTGGTAATCTGGTGACCATGCAGTGGTGGAATGACCTGTGGCTGAACGAAAGTTTCGCCAATATGATGGAATACGTGGCGGTCGACGCGCTACACCCTGAGTGGCGAATGTGGGAGGATTTCGCCACTAGTGAAGTCACCGCGGCGCTCCGGCGCGACAGCCTGGACGGCGTACAGCCAGTGCAGGCCGATGTCAATCACCCGGACGAAATCAGTACTTTGTTTGACCCGGCGATTGTCTACGCCAAGGGAGGTCGACTGCTTGTCATGGTCAGGAAGCTGATTGGCGAAGAGGCGTTTCGCGCAGGGCTAAAGTCGTATTTTGAAAAGTTTGCTTACCAAAACACTGTTGGCGATGATTTGTGGCGGGAGCTAGAAACTGCCAGCGGCAAGCCAATTATTAACCTGATGAATGCCTGGATTTCCCAACCAGGACTACCGATTGTGCAGGTTGAGCAGGACAATTCTGCTGAGCAACCCGCCGCCACCCTCCGCCAACAGCGCTTTTTCATCGGCGACCATCAGCCATCCGACACCTTGTGGCCGATTCCACTTTTCGCCAATCAGCCACTAGACGTAAAAATTCTGGATCAAAAAGAAATCACCGTTTCCACCAAAAAACCATTGCAATTAAACTGTGGCTTAAGTGCTCATTTTGTCACTAAATATGACGAATCAACTCGTAATAATCTTCTGAAAAACATCCGTGCCTTACCGACTTTAGATAAGATTTGTATTCTACAAGACGCCACCATACTAGCCCAGGCTGGATTTGAAAGTTCAGCCTGGCTTCTTCCGTTAGCGCTATCCCTAAAAACCGAAACTAATGAAAAAGTTTTCAATATGGCAGCTCGAGCCCTGGCGGAATTACGAAAATTTGTTGACGATGACGATATCGCCCGCAATCGTCTAAAACAAATATCTGGTGATTTTGGGTGCGCCACATTCGAGGAATTAGGCTGGGATGAAAAAGCTGGCGAATCCGACGACGACCGCGAACGGCGCGTCACGGCCTTAGGCTTAATGATTTATAGTGAAAATCAAGAAATTTTGGATGAGGCTAAAAAACGGTTTGATAATCATGAATCAGAAAAATTACCAACAGAAATTCGCTCTCTGATTATTAGTGTCAATGTTCGACATTTTGAGACTCCAGAAATGATAGACAATCTCTTTACGATATATAAAGATACTCCATCAAATGACCTGCAGGACGACATTGCCGTAGGTCTTACCTCCACACAAAACACAGAAACCGCCAAAAAGATTCTTGAGAATCTTAAAGATGCCAACATTATTCGTCCACAAGATGCCAGTCGTTGGTTTGTCTATTTAATTCGCACTCGAGAGAATCGCCAAATTGCCTGGAATTGGTTGAAGGAAAATTGGGCATGGGTCGAGGATAAGTTTGGTGATGATAAAAGCTATGACGATTTTATTCGCTATGCAGCCACGGCTCTAATTACCAACGACGAGCTTAACGATTTCCGACAGTTCTTCGAACCGATGGAAAATATTCCAGCCCTAGCCAGAACGATTAAGCTGGGAATTACCGAAATATCAGCACGCGCTGAGTTGATTGAACGAGACAAGGCGGACGTGCTTTCTGCTTTGCAAATAACACTGTGATATATTATGCCACATTTTTGACAAAATCTATTGACATTTTATCCTATTAGTGATATAAATGAATACAGCTTTTGTTGACAAGTTGAGATTTATTCCTTGTCCGAAAGCGTACTTTGACAAGTGAAGAGAATCTATAAGACGAAGGTGAGATTTTGCGATATTTTAAGAAGTATCCCGAAACCTCATCTTCGATCTATGCCATCCGGGCGTTGATCAGTGCTTCCAGCACGGGCGTTCGCCCAGATGGGGAGAGAGTACTGCAATGCCTACATTCATTACCCCCGAGGTCCAGGCAAAGAGGGCTGCCAACCTCAAGGAAACAGAGAAGAGGATGGAGGAACTCAGAAAAAATGAGGTCTCCCGCTTCTTCGAGGAGGGGATCTCTGAGTTCTGCGAGGAAGTCAGGAAAGCCGCAATCAATGAATACCTTATGAAAGGTAAGCTTCCAGACGAGATCTGTATCTATGATCATGATCGTCGAATCACCTCAGCAGTCGCAAACAATTCTGAGTGCCGCAAGGAGCTCCTTAAAGAGCTCCAAAGCCTTGAGGAGAAGGTTTGTAGCGTTGAATTCAGCTACACAGAATCCAACCCGTGGGTAGCTACCACCGACCCTTGCATTGTCGTCTACTTCTCCAACAACCAGGAGTAGCAGGCAATAGCCTCGCAAACATGGCGAGTCTGTAGACTCTCCGCCAGATTCTCTCACTTGTCGTGTTTGCTCCATAGATGCGTGTCTATGCTGATGAGTCGGAAACGACGAAAGCGAACAATTTATTCTAACATCACACACTCCTCGACTACAGGCGGATTTCCATCAACAGAAATTGCCATCATTTGCATATCGCAGTCTTCATATTGCGCATTTTTGGCAATGAATATTTCAGCAGCAAAACACATTTGTTGCTGTTTTTTATTTGTAATTGCCGCCAAGCCATCGCCGAAATTGTCATTTTTACGATATTTGACCTCTGTAAAATATAAAACATTATCTTTTTTACTAACAATATCAATCTCGCAGTACCGCGTCCGCCAGTTGCGGGCAATAATCTCATGGCCATCCGCCGTCAGCCAATCCGCCGCCGTCTGCTCACCCCTATCCCCAATCTGGCGGGTTGTCGCTAATTTTTCCGTTTCTGGAGCGGTATTCGGTAAGTCAATTTGCGCAGCATCTTCAGTACCTACAGAATCGACTGGAGTGATATCCTCGGAAAAAATGTGGGCAACTTTACGTGGGTCCCGAATTATTTTCTGAGGATATCCGACAGGTGACTCATTCGGTAGAACACTTGACTTTTTCTGGTGCAGACTCCGTGGCTTCACGCTATCCGTATACTTCTGTAGCGGCGCAAAACTCAGCCGATGCAGCGGCGTCACGCCCAGCCGCTCAATTGCCGCACGGTGCTTTGCCACGCCATAGCCAACGTGCGAAGAAAAATCATATCCCGGATAAATATCATCCTGCTCGGCCATAAATTTATCACGCGCAACCTTTGCGATAATCGACGCCGCCGAAACGCTCGGAATCAAACCATCAGCCTTTGCTATCATAGTCACATATTTCTCCAGCGGCGTACCTGCCAAAAAATTAACCGTCCCGTCAATGATAATTTCATCAAATGCCAAATTATTCTCTTTACACTGTGCCTGAATTTTCGTCACCGCTCGCCGCGTCGCTAATCGCAGAGCTTGACCCATACCAATATCGTCAAGCTCCCCGGCGCTCACCCAGCCCAGCGCCCACGCAGCCGCCTGCTCACGAATCGTCACATCCAATCCTTCACGGCGCTTTTTAGTCAATTTTTTACTATCATCAAGTCCTTCAATTTCGGCGCCACCCAAAACCACGGCACCAATCACCAACGGCCCCGCCCATGCGCCACGACCAACTTCGTCAATCCCTAGAATCACCCGACAGTCTTCCCTTTTTTGTCATAAAATCCGCAATGAGCCAGCCGACCCAAATTACTGACGCCCCAATTGTATTTGCCAAAATATCCCAATTAGTATCGTCCAGCGTGATGCGCGCCAAACCAAATTTGACCATAAATAATTCTGCCAGTTCATTAATGCAACCCAGCGACGAAACTAAAGCGAAAATCGAAAATGCCATAAGCAGCCAGTGTGCCCGCCATTTCATCGACGAAATCAAATACATCCAGAATAGACCTGTAAATAGTCCGCCGCCCACAAAATGCTTAATAAAACTGGTGTCTCGCCCGCCAATCAACGGCGACGGCAAGTACCAGGAAATGAAAAATAATACGCAAGCCAAATATAATATCCAGCGATATTTTTTCTCATCATTAAAGCCATTTTTTCTCAACACGTAAGGAACTATCACTGCCAAAGCTATTGGCACGAAAACAGAAATGTAGTGGAACATTGCCATATTAAAATTATATCACGATAAAAAACCGCCTCTGATAAAGAGACGGTTTTAGCAACTCGTTTATATAAACTATGCGTCTTTGTGACGTGCCTCTACTTCAGCAGCCTTGGCGTCAAGTTCTGCCTGAGCGGCGTCTTTTTCAGCCTGCTTGGCAGCGGCAGCCTGTGCAGCTTCTTCTTTCAGGCGTTCAGCTTCCGCTTCAGCCTTGGCATCATGCACGTTGTTGACAGCCACGCGGTCAAAGTTTTTGGCAGTCAAGCGAGCTGATTTACCAGAACGCTTACGTAGGAAGCTGAGGAACTTACGGCGAACCTTGGCGCGGCGGACAATTTCTACCTTTTCAATCAGTGGGCTGTGCAGCAAAAATGATTTTTCCACGCCGATACCTGAAGCAATCTTACGAACGGTGATGCGTGAGGTGTGTGAACCTTTGTTGTCAGTGCGAATAACCACACCTTCAAACATCTGGATACGCTCTTTGTTACCTTCTTTAATCTTTTGATATACACGAACGGTGTCACCGCTACGGGCGTCAACAACTGCTTGCTTTTTCTGTGCTTGGTTGACTTTGTTGATTAACTCAAAACTCATAATATTTCCTATCTTTCGAACTCACTTTGACGGGCCACGCAGTTGTACCTCTGCGGCTCCACATCAAATAAGACTCGAATGTTTAACTCTCGTACAATTACCTACGATAATAACACAAATACATAGAAATATCAATTGCATAAAATTGGAGTATAATATAGATATGGATTACAACAAATTAGCACTTGAATTACACGAAAAATATAAGGGTAAAATTACTACCAGTTTGCGCGACCAGGAGGAGTTGGACCGAGACAAATTAAGCGCCTATTACAGCCCAGGAGTCGGCGCGGTTAGTCAAGCAATCGCCGAAAACCCAGCGGACTTGCCAAAGTACACCTGGACTAATAATTTAGTTGGCGTCATTTCTGACGGTTCAGCAATTTTAGGCTTGGGCGATTTGGGACCAAAAGCCGCCATGCCAGTCATGGAAGGCAAGGCGCTGCTGTTCAAACATTTTGCCAATGTTGACGCTGTGCCAGTTGTGCTGGACGTTCACGACACGGAAGAAATTATCGCCACAATTAAAGCAATTGCGCCGAGTTTTGGCGCCATCAACCTGGAGGACATCGCTGCGCCAAAGTGTTTTGAGATTGAGGAGCGTTTGAAGGCTGAGTTGGACATCCCGGTGTTTCACGACGACCAGCACGGTACGGCGGTCGTGGTGTTGGCGGGTCTAATCAACGCCGCGAAATTAACCGGACGCAACCTGGCAGACTGTAAATTTGTAGTTATTGGCGCGGGCGCAGCTGGTACGGCCATCATCAAATTGCTGCACCTATACGGCGTGCGGAACATCGTGGCAGTAGACAGCCGCGGCATCGTTGGTGCGTCTCGCACTGATTTGAATGCGGAAAAAACTGCACTATTAGAGTACGTCGACGCTTCACAAGCTGGCTCCATTGACGACGCCATCACCGATGCCGACATCTTCATCGGCGTGTCACGCGCTGGACTGCTCACACCTGAATTAGTGAAAAAAATGGCGAAAGATCCAATCGTCTTTGCCCTGGCAAACCCAGTGCCAGAAATCATGCCAGACGTCGCCAAAGAAGCAGGCGTAGCAATCATCGCCACTGGCCGCAGTGATTTCCCGAACCAAGTCAACAACTCCCTAGCCTTCCCCGGCATCTTCCGTGGGGCGCTCGATCACGGCGTGAAAAAAATCACCGATCAGCACAAGCTGGCAGCCGCCGAGGCTTTGGCGGGATTAGTTGAAAACCCGACCGTCGATAAAATTATTCCGACCGCATTTGACGCTGGCGTAGTTGAAGCCGTTTCAAGTGTTATTAGATAAATCTACTTACCAGCACCATTAACTGCTTCTGTACGGGTGTCTCGTCCAGTAAATTTCGACAATAGTTCCGGCTGATGATTTTTATCACAGATACCCAAAAGTATAACTACATGAGATACGCTGCCACTCTTTAGCTTGTTTTTCAAGCCTCCGTCAGGCAGCCCATCTACGGATACATACGCAACATACAATCTTTTTGCGTCAGGCTCCTTAGGCTTCCACGCGATAATATTAAAAGGATACTTCTCTTTGTCTCGGTTTCTTAGGGGCGGCCAAATATTATCCAATCTGGAGTCTGATGTTGACATTATTTTTGCTGCTAACTCTAATTTACTATAAAGGCTAGGTAAAATTTCCTGTCGTTTCTTCTCGGTCTCATAGCCAGTCATTTTATACTCAATTTTCTTGACTGCTTCAGTACGTCCGTCAACCACTACCGTAACCCCGTTATCACCCCGCTCAATATGTAGCACTGGAACCTTCTCGGCCTTATCCATCCATGGGAATGTCTCACCATTAGAGCCTACATCATCTCCGATATTTAATATAAGCTCTGGCACAGCAGGTAATTGACCACCTTCATAATTAGATTTAATTTTCTTTGGACCTTCCGGTTTTCTCCTTGATTTTTTCTTACAGGCAGTTTTCCTTAACGCCTTCCCCGCCAAGCTTTCGCAAATTTCATAAGTATCTAGCTTCTTAGCAAATAAAATTACCTGACTCTTCAAAATTTCTCGCGCGGTATTGTCAACGGCAACCTCAGCAAGACCTTTGATTTTCTGATAATTCGCCTCAATAATCATGCAGACATATTCATTCGCCAGCTGTTCCCGACCGGGCCGCTGTGGCAATTCATCCAAATACGCAAGGATTTCTCGAGCATTTTTCAGCTTAGTTCCATCATCAATATCGGCACTAGCAAGATTCACAACAAAAGTTTCTATCAACGGAAACAGCTCCTTTCTAATTGCTAAACCCTCATCCCGCATCTCAGGATAGTCAATTATAAAATCCGATATAATTGGCTCTTTTTTTGTCAGCTTAAAATCTTCGATCGCTCCTAGCTTAGCCTCTCTGCTCAGTTCCATGTATATCATATCCGCCACTTCAACACTCATATCGTTATCGTGCTGAAACTGCTCTACAGAAGGAATATTAGCTTGACAATATTCTGGCAGGTTTATTACTGCTAGTTTATTGGGGAAAATTTTATCAAGCGAAGAAAGAAAACGCCGACAAGCTTGATCATATTCGATATCAAAAATTCGCTGCAACTCGCTATAAACGTCGCCCTCATCAAAAGCTATTTCTATAGGTCTTGTTTTGTTGAGATAAATACCTTTAGCAGTTTCAAGTACGCCAATTATCTTTTTCTGTATATTCGGCTGACTTATTTTAGCAAATTCACCAAAATTTTCTATAACATAATTAATCACTCCAAGAAAAGGGTCTTCATTAGACGGTTTTTCTACAGCACCCTGGCCTCCCAGCAACTCACTCATAAACTCATATTATATAAGTTTATGATAGTAAAGTCAATTATATTACCCTGTTGACTTCATCCAGCGTCGTCTCGCCACGAAGAGCCGCCAAGACTCCAGCTTGCAACAGCGTCACCATGCCATCCTTCTTCGCGGCCTCCTCGATTGCGCCCGCATGCACGTCGTTAACATCGCCACGCAGAAACTTCTGGATATTCTCACTCACCACCAGCTGCTCCATCACCGGAATACGCCCCTTATAACCAAATGGTACGTCATCCGTCGGCACGGCTCGCCACAACTTGAACGTATCTAAATTTGGACAATCAACACCCTCTGGCAAATCCTTAAGAACTTCCTTGACCCATTTACGCGTCGCCTCGTCTGGCTCGTATTCTTCCTTACTATCGTCCCATAATCTCCTGACCAGCCGCTGCGCAATCACCAGCCGCACCGCCGAACTAAAAATCGGATTCTGCCCAATCATATCAATCATCCGACTAAACGCCGCCGCAGTAGAGTTGGCATGAAAGCTAGATAACACCAAATGGCCAGTAATTGACGCCTGAATTGCCGTCTTAGCAGTTTCGTTGTCGCGAATCTCACCGACCATCACCACATCTGGATCAAGACGCAAAACACTACGCAGCCCATCAGCAAATCTCTGTCCAGTTGTCGTATCAATTGGAATCTGTGTAATTCCCGGAATTGTATTTTCCACCGGGTCTTCCAGCGTAATAATCTTTCTATCTGGCGTATTTAAAGCATTCAAAATACTATACAATGTCGTCGATTTTCCCGAACCAGTCGGACCGACCATCAACAACATGCCGCGCGGATGTGAAATAACTTCATCAATCTGCTGACGTTCTTTCTTTGATATATTTAAAAGATCCAGATTAAGCATCGACTCATCAAAGTTAAATAGACGCAGAACAATGTCTAGTCCATAAACCGTCGCCACCGCCTCCACGCGCAAATTCAGCACATGAGACACTCCGTCTCGATGAATTTCCTGTTGCATATGACCCGACTGCGGCTCTCTGGAGGCAGTAGAAATATTTGCCCGCGAGGCTAATGTCGCCATAATCACCCGATAACGATCTCGGCTCAGCTCCGCCACAGTATGTAGCGCTCCATCAACACGCATCCGAATTCGAATTGACTCACGCTGATTCTCAATATGAATATCTGACGCGCCCAGCAAATCCGCCTGATCAACCAAATAATTGAACACGTCATTTGTGCCGACAGACGCTAAAGTCTGAGTAACCTGCGCCAACGTATCACTATCACCATCTTTAGCAATCTCGATATTATCATAAATAACTCTCTTTGGTGGATCAAACCTGAGCATAATTGACCGAAACGCCGAACCGGAAATAAGAAAGAAGAATATTCGCTTGCCACTCTCCGTATATTTATCGCGCATCTGCTTCATTAACGACTCAGACGTCTGCGAAGTAACACCAAACCGGTAAGACTGGTCCTCCTCATTTAACGCCAGCGGCACCAACCGGCCCTTATACATTTCATCGATTGTCAAAACGTCTTTAAGTAGAGGCAGAGTGTCTTCAAATTCCCGCCCATCCAGATATTGAAGTCCTAAAATTGACGCTCGGCGACGAGTCGCTTCCTCATCCTGCTCGCGGCGGCGCGCCTGAATTTTATCTTCGTCCATACGAGAATTATAGCAAAAAGCTTACGGTTTGACGAGTGATATAATAGTCATATGCACCCAGAAATCACGCTGTTGGTTCACAATATTCGCTCAACACATAACGTTGGGGCAATTTTCCGCACGGCCGAGGGATTTGGTGTGAAGAAGATTATTCTTAGTGGCTATACACCGTATCCAGATTTGAGCTTATACAGCGAGGCGCCTAGCTGCGCGCTTGTTGATGGAGAAATTCGATCCGAAGATATTCGCCTGCCGCACATTCGTGAAAAAATCACCAATCAAATTCACAAAACCGCCTTAGGTGCGGAAAGTTTGGTGCCATTTGAGTTTTACGAAGATATCAATGACTGGATTAAAGAGAATCAGCGAACAGAAAACTTGCCAATTATCGCGCTGGAGCAATCAAAAGACAGCGTGATGCTATCAGAATTTCAGCCGCCTGAAAAATTTGCGCTGCTACTCGGAGAAGAAGTCCACGGAATCACGCCAGAACTTTTGGATAACTGCGATTTCACCGTAGAAATCCCGATGTTTGGCCAAAAAGAATCATTCAACGTGTCGGTCGCAACAGGAATTGCACTGTTTGGACTGATTTTCCCGAGAATGAAATAATCTCAACAACGAATAAATAAATCCCTCAAGTCTGATTATTGACTTTATTAAGCATATGTGTTATATTTATAAAAGCCTTCTTCGGAATCCCCCGGAGAAGGTAGTCCCTCAGAGCGAAAGGGTTTTAGAAAATGTTTGACATTTTCTTCATCTTTATAATCATGGCAACCATGTATATTTCATGGTATAGCTACAAAGCTCCCTCGGGGGTTAGTAGCGGATTGCATGCACTAGCCATCGCCTCGGCGGTATGGCTGTTACTTTTCTTCGCCTACTTCATGGTGGGCGAATCGCCGGTTAGACCTCAGTATCAAAAGGAGCTGATGTATATATGGTACTTCGTACTCTCAATCGCATATGCAACCTTTTATTATAAGGGTTGCATCAAAGAGCGCGAAAGACTTCAGGGGCGCAAGTCCCGCTGACAGATGATTAAGTTAGCCCGCCAGAGCAATCAGCTCCGGCTGAGGCCTCTGTCAGCGGGCTAACTATCACTTTAGAACTACACACTCTTCACCCAGAGTGTTTTTTAATTGGCTTAATAAATTGTCATTAGCATCCACCTTAAACGGTAGACGCATGGCTGATTTCTCTTTCTCGCCCAATACCAAAACCACATCAGTCGTGCCAGCATTCTCGCCGCAAACAGACTTCATTTTCACTAACCGCGAATGGTCATTCGGGTCTTTAATATACACAAACAACTTGGAAGTAGTAATTTCTGGAGTAACGTTAACCGGCGCCGGTTGAGTTTTTGGCTGAGACTTATCCGCATCAGATTTTACGACAGGCTTGGGCGTGATTCCATTCTTCTGACTGCGATAAGCCTCGCGGCGCTCTTTCTTAACCGCAGAACTAACCTTTGGAGCGTCCATCTTACGACCAGTTGACTCATAGCCATTGATATCGTTATCTGTAATCGCGATAATGTCGTCAGCAATAAGCTTACTTTCACTACCCAAATTTCCATCACGATCTCGCGCTGAGTTTTTACCAGAAACTCGAATTACCGTATCCTGAAGCAACTTAGCGCCAACTTTTTCATACAAATTCGGAAAGACAATTATTTCACCCTCTCCGAATTTATCCTCAATTCCCACAAACGCCATCTTCGAGCCACTCTTCGTCACAATTGTCCGAACTGTACTAATAATTCCGCCGACCGTCATCATTCGGCTGTCATACTCCGGAACCAATTGCGTCAACGGCTGAGTTTGCTCGCTCAGATAAGTCTCGTATCTATCAAGCGGGTGCGCCGAAATATACAGCCCCAGCAGTTCCCGCTCCCACATCAGACGTTCTTTATCGTCATGCTTTACTGGCGCTTTCTGTAGATTAAGTATCGACTGAACGCTTGCCGCATCATCACCCAACATACCGAATAAATTAGTCTGGCCACTGGCAGCTTCTTTTTGAAGCTTAGAGGCAAATGCCGTGATGGAGTCCAGATTGAATAGCAAATCTGACCGATCGCCCATATCGTCAAAGGCGCCGGACTTAATGAGAGATTCCCAAGCCTTACGATTAAACTTGCTGGTCGAAACACGCTTGGCAAAATCTTCCACCGACAAGAACGTACCTTCCTTACGCGCCCGCAAGACTTCCTCAACCGCGCCAACACCGACACCCTTCACTGCTGACATACCGAAGCGAATCTTATTTTCATTAGGCACCACAGCAAATTCAACGAATGACTCATTGACATCCGGACTGAGCACATCAATTCCCATATGCTTACATTCCGTGATCTCAATTGCCAAACGATCCGTGTCGTCATGGTCGCTGGTCATCAGTGCCGCCATAAATGCGTCAGGATAATGTGCCTTCAGATATGCCGTCCAGTAGGCTATTAAACCATAACAAGCGGCGTGCGATTTATTGAAGCAATAGTTAGCAAACTCCTCCAGTTGTGTCCAAAAAGTTTCCGCAATTTCCTTAGTCGCGCCACCAACCTTAACTGCACCTTCGATAAATTCAGGCTTAACTTTTTTCATCAAGTCAATCTTTTTCTTACCGACAGCTTTACGCAGCGTATCAGCCTGACCACCAGTAAAGCCGCACCATTCCTTAGAAATCTGCATAAATTGCTCTTGGTAGACCAAAATTCCGTAAGTATTTTTTAGCGAGTTTTTCATTCCAGGATGTAAGTAAGTTATTTCTTCTTCGCCGTGTTTGCGCCGAATAAAACTGTCAATAAACTGCATCGGGCCCGGACGATACAGTGCCACCATAGCGATGATATCCTCAAATGTAGTCGGCTTTAGCCCACGCAAATATCGCTTCATGCCCGCCGACTCCAACTGGAATACTCCGGTTGTATCGCCGCGCTGGAATAGCTCATAAGTTTTCTTATCATCAAGCGGCAGTTGCGAAAGATTAATCTCTGTATTATAAGCTTTTCGGATAATCCGCATGGCGTTGTTAATAATCGTAAGGTTACTGAGGCCTAAAAAGTCCATCTTAAGAAGCCCAAGCTCCTCAACTTCACCCATCGGGAATTGAGTAGCTACCACGCCTTTTTGTGCCATTTCCAGTGGAATATAATTAACCAGCGTGTCCGGCGCGATCACCACACCACAAGCATGAACTCCGTGGCTGCGAATCGTTCCTTCAAGCTGGATAGCATAATCCAGCACCTGTTTGGCTGTCGGATTATTCTCGTACTCACGGCGCAAATCAGCATCTTCTTTAATACTGACCGACAATGGGATATGGCGTCCCTGGTTCGGCGGCGGCACCAGCTTTGCCAAGCGGTCGCTCTCGGCATACGGCACCTCCAGCACCCTGGCGACATCACGAACCGCCATGCGGCCGAACATCTTACCAAAGGTAGCGATATTACTAACGTGGTCTTCGCCGTATTTTTTGGCACAATACTCAATCACTTCGTCGCGGCGAGTATCTTGAATATCGACGTCGATATCCGGCATGGAAATACGATCTGGATTAAGAAAACGCTCAAATAGCAAACCGTACTTCAACGGATCAAGGTCAGTAATATTCAGCGCATAGGCAATAATAGAACCAGCCGCTGATCCACGACCCGGGCCAAAAACGATCCCTTTAGATTTACCCCAGTTGATAAAATCCTGGACAATTAGGAAATAACCCTCATAGCCCATCTTACCCATCACACCCAATTCCATCTCGGCACGCTGGCGAACTTCGTCGGATAATTGCGGAATGATATCATCGGGGTCTAATTTTTCAGCCTCTTCTTTCGAGGCGCCATTATAACGCTGTAATAAACCCTGGTAGGTCAATCTCAGCAGATACGAGTGCTCGTTCTCGCCTTCAGGTAGCGGATACTTAGGAATAAGAATACGACCCAGCTCAATCTCAACATCACAGCGATCCGCCACCTTTTTCGTATTAAGCACTACTTCAGGATATTCCTCACCCCAATGATCAATAATATCCCGCGGGTCAGTCAAATGCAGCTCAAAATCCTTCAAGCTCATCCGCTTTTCATCGCTCAAGTACGAACCGGTACCGACACATAGCAAAATTTCGTGCGCGTCTTGGTGATCGTGCGTCAAGTAGTGTCCGTCGCAAGTCACCACCATCTCGATATCCAGCTCCTTCGATAACTTAATCAAGCCCTCGTTGATTTTTGCCTGGACGTCCCAGTGCGTATTTGATTTTGGGTGGCCGTGATCTTGCAACTCGAGATAATACCTATCGCCAAAGACTGACCTATACCATTTGGCAATGTCTCGCGCTCGATCATAATCATCATCTCTAAGCGCCACACCAATTTCACCGCTAGCACAGCCACTCATCACAATTAGCCCTTCGTTCAGCTCCTCTAGCAAGTCGTGATCAATCCGCGGTTTGTAATACATTCCCTCCAGATTAGCCTGCGTCGAAAGCTTCATCAGATTATGAAAGCCAGTATTATTCATCGCCAGCACCGTCAAGTGAAAGCGCTGCTTGTCCTTGGCTGGGTCGCGGTCAAAGCGTGAACGCGCCGCTACGTACGTCTCGATGCCGAGAATTGGCTTAATGCCGGCATTCTTGGCAGTCTTATAATAGTCGAGGATGCCACTCATCGTACCGTGGTCAGTTACCGCCGCCGCCTCCATCCCAAACTCTTTGACCTTGTCAACCAAATCATTGATTTTAGTCAAGCCATCCAGCACCGAATGAAAAGTATGGTTATGCAGGTGCACGAAATCAGACGGCTTCAAAGCCGCCGGCGAAGATTGTCCGCTATTTCCCCCAGTCATTACTAATGATTATAGCATGTTATTGGCGGCGTTGCATTGTCTCAATTAGGTGGTTGATAAAATCAGCCAGCGGCGGGAAGATATCCGCAAATTGCCCTAGCAACCAGATTAATAATGCGATTAACAATGTCGCGCCCAGCGCACTACCGACACCAAAGAAAATTCCACGAATAAAGTTCATCCAATAAACTTGGCGCCGCGAACGATGAAAATCAAAAAATAAATCCTCTAAAATCGCCTGCCTAGCACCGTTTTCATTATCACGAATAACTTTTCGTGATAATTTATCTGGTTGTTTTTTGGCTGTTTTTTCTGCCATCATTTGTCCTTTTCTTAGTAAAATACTTCGCTAAAAATCCACCCTTTGAGGTTAATCTTTTAGCCAGCCCAGCTCCAATCGAAACAGCACTGACAATTCCACTAAAATCAGAAACTCTCCTGGTAATTGTCTCTACTGTCTGCTGAGTTTGGCGAATCTGGTGCGTTAATTTAATAATAGAAATCACCATAGCAATCAACATGATAATAAATATCACCATGAGAATTACTAATACTACAAGTAGTCCGTTCATGCTTTTTATTATACATTATTTTAAGCGATTGGTTAGATGGGCGCGCAGCTTGTCGCCAAAGTTAGGATTGCGCAACCCAAAGTCAATCACCGTCTTCAGGTACTCTAATTTATCACCGGTGTCGTAGTACGTACCGTTGGTAATCTCCACGCCATAAAAATCAAACCCATCATCAATCATCTCCTGCATAATCGGCTGGATGGTGAATTCGCCATGACCATCAAACTGGTCTTTGGCTTTATCCAAATAGCCAAAAATCTCACCAGGCAGCAAATAGCTACTGACACTCGCTAGGTCAGACGGCGCATTGGTTTTTCCAGGCTTCTCGACAATATTAGTCATTTTTATAACGCCATCGTTAATTTGCTGGCCATTAATGATGCCATAACGATCAAACTCTGAATCATCGGTAATTCTCTTGCATGACAACACTGCGCCCTGAAGATTTTCTGATGCCTCGATCATCTGCCGGAAACGACTTGGACTAGCTGTTATAAAGTCATCGGCAAAAGTATAAATCACCGGTTCGTCATGGCGAATTAAATGCGAGGCGCAAGCTAGCGGCGTCGCATTTCCATACGGACCTTTCTGGCGGATATAAACGAAGTTAGCCATCTCAGACAGACGCTGGACAGCGTCAATAAGCGGCTGCTTTTTAGCGCCGCCAGCACGCAAGTTAGCTAGCAGTTCTTCATTTGGCGCGTCAAAATGGTCTTCAATCGCCCGTTTATTAGCACTACCAATGATAATAATATCCTTGATACCAGCTTCAACCAATTCCTCGACGACATACTGGATGATTGGCTTATCAATCAGCGGCAGCATTTCTTTAGGCATGGCTTTGGTCTGCGGCAAAAATCGCGTACCAAAACCAGCAGCGGCGATGATAGCTTTGGTTGGTTTTTTCATAATCTAACTCCTATTCTGTCCTATTTCTGAAGAATCGAATCCTACAATTTTTCGCGGATTAATTTCTGGGCGAGACCTGGGTTGGCCTGACCTTTGGAACGCTTCATGACCTGACCGACGAGGTAGCCAATGGCTTTATCTTTACCGGCTTTAATGTCGGCAATGGAAGCTGCCGAGGCTGGGTCGCTGAGCACTTCATCAACAATGGCAGCGATGGCCGATTCGTCAGATACCTGCAGCAAGTTCTTTTCTTCAGCAAGTTTGCGCGGATGTGTGGCGCCCGCCAATAATTCATTAAACAATTCCTTGGCATTAGTACTGGAAATCTCTGCTTTCTCAGTCATCTCTGCCAGCTCTACCAGATCTTCAACTGATACGCGCGGTGCACTAGCGTCAACTGACGTACTATCATTGTTGGTGTCATTATCACCAGCGATCAAAGCACTGGCAAACCAATGTGCTACTCGCTTGGCAGATGCATCGCCTGATTTTTCTTGAACTTCCAACATGATGCGGGCGTAATTTTGGTTCGATAGCAGCGAATTAACCACTGACTTATCCAAGCCTAGCCCACTCCATTTTTCACGATATTCGCCCGGCAACATCGGCACTTCAGCCTGAATCCGCGCAATTTCCTCATCGCTCAGCACCACTGGCGGAATGTCAGCATCAGGCATGTAGCGATAATCCTGGGCATCCTCTTTCGAGCGCTGCGAAGTGGTGATCTGCTTGTCATCACTCCAGCCGCGAGTTTCCTGCACTACCGACTCACCACTTTCCAACAGATCAACTTGACGTTTAAATTCGTATTCGGCGGCACGCTCGACGCTGCGGAATGAATTGAGATTCTTCACTTCCGCGCGCTTACCAAGCTCAGTCGCGCCCTTTTTAGCCACCGAAATATTAACGTCAAAGCGCATGTTGCCGTGGTATAAATCACCGTGCGTTACGCCTGCATAGACCATCAATTTGTGCAGCTCCGAAGCGTAGGCTTTGGCCTCCTCGGCAGAATGCATGTCCGGTTCAGAAACGATTTCGATCAGCGGCGTACCAGCACGATTGAGATCAACCAGCGAATAGCCGTCGTGGTGCGTCAATTTACCAGCGTCTTCCTCCATGTGCGCGTGGTGAATCCGCACTCGTTTGAGCGAACCATCCTCCAGCGGTGCATCGACATAGCCAGCCAAAATAATCGGCTGGTACATCTGCGAGGTCTGATAGCCCTTTGGCAGGTCAGGATAGAAATAATGCTTGCGATCAAACCGGCTAACGCGGGCGATCGGCGCATTCAACGCCTTACCAGCACGCACCGCCAGCTCGACAGCGTGCTTATTCAGCACCGGCAGCATTCCCGGCAGACCAAAGTCAATCTCGTGCGTTTTACTATTTGGCTCAGCATCGCGAGCGTCGTTATCAGCCGGGCTAAACAACTTGGTTTTGGTCGCCAGCTGGACGTGGCATTCGATACCAATGGTCATTTCATATTCATCATATACACTCATCATAACGCTCCCAAATCTTTTAGTGCTTGCTCAAAGCTTGTCATAGCTCGCCGAAAACTTTGCGCGGTTAGTTTCACGTTGGTTTCGTGGGCAATTTGATTGCGCAATTTATGCGCCGCCCACAACCCATTTTCGTCCGTCCAATCACCCTTGCGAGCTTTCAACCTGTCGCCCATCGTCGTACCTGCCACGCCGCAGTCGCGCATGGCTTTGTCGAGTAGTTTATCGGCTTTGACAATTGCCATTTGCAGGCTGTCCGAGTTACCCGCCTTAGCACCGCGCTGAATTGCCCGCCAAACTTTTTGGTACATTTCTCTGTCAAGCTGTTTGTGCCCGCGCGACGTCAATTGGATAAAAACGATCAACAAGCCGCCGATCAACAACGCCGCCACTACCAGCGCAATCAACAAGCCATCCATCAGACAGCCTCCACTTCCGCCGCCAACTTCAGCAAGTTGCCGTCTGACTGATAATCACCAATCAGCTGTACGCCAATCGGCAAGCCCTCGTCGCTAGTTCCAGCTGGCACAGAAATTGCTGGCAGTCCCGCTAGGCTAGCTGGCACGGTCATGATATCCGCTAGGTACATTTTGATTGGATCATTGGTATTTTCACCAAGTTTGAAAGCTGGCGTTGGTGCGACTGGCATCAGCAACGCATCGTACTCAGCAAACAATTGCTTGAACTCATTGATGAGAAGCGTGCGCGCTTTTTGTGCCTGCATATAGTAAGCGTCAAAGAAACCACTCGACAACACGAAACTACCGATCATAATCCGCCGCTTATTCTCCGTCATAAAACCTTCGTTACGGCTGCGGCCGTACAATTCCGCCAGCGTTTTCACTTCGGCCGCCCGGTGACCATAACGTACGCCGTCATAGCGCGCCAGATTTGACGATAATTCTGCCGGCACAATGATGTAATACATCGCCAGCGAATGCTGCATCATGTCCAGATCTACTTCTTCAATTTCATAGCCCAGCTGCTTCAATTTTTCTGCATAGTCAAGAGTTTTCTGGCGAACTGCCGCGTCCACATCGTCAGTCATACATTGCTTAACCAAACCAATCTTTTTCTTAGTAAAGCCTGGCTGATGCTGCCAAAAGTCCGGTAGTGTCGTCATATCCTTATCGTCACGGCCTGCCATGATTTCCATCACCAAATTAGCGTCATCAGCATTTGTCGCAAAACAACCGATGGTGTCGGTGCTCGAGGCCATAGCTACTACGCCGTAGCGACTGACTGCACCATACGTTGGCTTGACACCGACCACACCGTTAAAGCTGGCCGGCTGACGAATCGAGCCGCCAGTGTCTGTACCTAGTGCAAACGACACCACATCAAGCGCCGTCACTACCGCCGAGCCTCCTGACGAACCGCCGGCTACGCGAGTTTTATCGGCAGCGTTTTTGGTCGGACCAAAGGCCGAGTTTTCCGTCGAGCCACCGTGAGCAAAGGCGTCTAAGTTGGCCTTGCCGATGCAAATTGCACCTTCAGCCTCCAGCTTCTCAACGGCTGTTGCCTGTAGTGGTGCATCAAAGTTCTCAAGCATTTTTGAAGCAGCAGTTGTCGGTGCCCCAAAGGCCAAAAAATTATCTTTTACGACAAATGGCACGCCGGCCAATCGCCCAGAAATCTCACCTCGATCAACCTTAGCTGCTCGCTCCAACGCCCGCTCTTCCGTCAAACTGAGCAGTGCATGATATTCTTCAACTTCGCGTGCTCGTCGTAAAGCTTCCTTGACATTGTCAACTGCACTTTTTCCAATAAAGTCACTAATCCGACTCATTATAATACCTGCGGCACTTTCACTTGATTGTTTTGTTTTTCGGCCGCTAAATCAAGCAGCTTTTCTGCAGGAATCCCCGACTGAACCTCGTCTTCACGCCAGACGTTTTCTAGACCCGTCACTTGATAAGTTGGCTCCACACCAGACGTATCGAGCTCGCCCAGTTGCTCAATATAGCCAATTATATTTTCCAAATCCTGGCGCAGTCCATCAACTTCATCATCGGCTAATGCCAGACTACTTAAACTCGCCAAGTGCTGAATATCACTGGTAGAAATATTTGTCATATCAATATTATAACACTAAAAAAAAGTCGCCCATCAAAGTGAGCGACCTTATCCCTACATCAATCTATATTACATCGAGTAATCTCGGTAATTTTTGTAAGTATCAATTTGAGGCGGCACAGTAGTCTTGCTTGATCCGCCATGAAGCTTAACGGCAATTGTTATGGATCCAGCAACTAGCACTACTACAGAAGCCACAGTCAACATCAAAGATAGAGACTTAGACATGTTGCGACCGTGAACAATCTGAGAAATAAAATAGATACTTACAGCTACAATGGCCAGAGCTAATACATACGGTAAGAATTCGCCCAAGTATAAACTCTTATAGAACTCACCAGCGCCAGAAACACCAATGAATAATAGTGAGTTGATTAAAATACTCACCAATCGAGCAATTAAATCAACAGCTGGGATAACCAAAACCGCTAAGCCACCGTAAGTTACAACTTTATAAGCAACTCGCTTCGTGTATCCTTCGCGCTCTGGTACAGTTTTTGACACACGAGAGAATAGAATAAGCGACAATATAGACAAGACGACCGCAAATACTGAAGCAGCAACGATTCCGGTGCCTTGAGTTTCCATTGATGGAGCAAAGAATCCACCGACGCTTTTTATTACTATTGACGTAGTATTTGTCCATAAACCAAATACTTTCGTAAGAACATTAACTAACAAAAATACCGAAATAACCGCTGACGCCATTGCTAAAGCATATTCTAATGTTAGCATTTTCGCCTTGCCTTTGTTTGGATCAGCATACGTATACTGTTGCGGGTACGCCTGATAACCGTTTGGCTGCGCTGGCATTTCTGGTTGCGCAACGGTTGATGGCTGTGGTTGTTGTTTTGTTGCCATAATACCTCCTAATCTAATAATAATTCTATTCTACATGGTCTGGCGAATTTCTGCAATCAAATCACGAAGTTCTGCGGCTTTTTCAAACTCTAGGTTGGCACTATGCAGTTCCATTTGACCAGTCAGCTCCTTGATCAGCGTTGGATATTCATCCTTTGGAATTTTCTTCAAATCAAGCTTTGGCTTTTTGTCCGATTCTTTTTGCGGGATGATGGAACGCAGGCCATCGTCAATCTTCTTCTGAATGGTTTGCGGCGTGATGCCATGCTCTTCGTTATATTGCTGCTGGATCGCACGCCGACGATTGGTCTCATCAATTGCTCGACGCATACTGTCAGTCACGGTATCACCATACATCAGCACCCGTCCATCGACATGCCGCGCCGCCCGGCCAATCGTCTGAATCAGCGCCTGCTCACTACGAAGGAAGCCTTCTTTATCAGCGTCCATAATCGCCACCAGACTGACTTCTGGTAGGTCCAACCCCTCGCGTAGCAAATTGATACCAACTAATACATCGTACGTTCCTAGCCGCAGATCTTTGAGAATATCACCGCGTTCCAGCGTGTCAATTTCACTATGTAGATACGCCGTTTTCACACCATTGTCGGTCAGATAGGCACTTAAGTCCTCAGCCATACGCTTGGTCAAGGTCGTTACCAGTACGCGGTGGCCCTTGGCGATGGTCCGGCGAATCTCCTCCATCAAATCATCAACCTGCCCGTCAGTCGGCCGCACCTCAATCGGCGGATCAAGCAGCCCAGTCGGCCGAATCAACTGCTCAGCAGGCTTTGGCGAATGAGTCAGTTCATAGTCGCCCGGCGTAGCCGACACATAAATCGCCTGGTGAATATGCTGATCAAACTCGTCAAACCTCAGTGGACGATTATCCAGCGCACTGGGTAGGCGAAACCCGTGCTCCACCAACACTTCCTTGCGAGCCCGATCGCCGTTGTACATACCGCGAACTTGCGGCAAGGTCATGTGCGACTCGTCGACCAGCAGCAACCAATCATCAGGAAAATAATCAATCAAGGTCGCCGGCTGCTCGCCCGGCTCGCGGTCAGTCAGATAGCGCGAATAATTCTCAATACCTTTGACAAAACCGGTTTCCTTGAGCATTTCCAGGTCGTATTTAGTGCGTTGAGCTAGGCGCTGTGCCTCCAACAATTTGTCGTGTGATTCAAACCACTTCAGCCGCTCGTCAAACTCCTTTTCGATGCCAGCGATGGCTTTTTCAATTCTTTCACGCGGCGTCGAATAGTGGCTAGACGGAAAAATCGTCAGTTGCTTTGGCTGATCCAAAATCTCGCCCGTCAGCGGATCGATTCGCGTTAACCGCTCAACCTCATCGCCAAAAAATTCCACTCGCACCGCCGTGTCCTGCCCAGCCGGGAAAATATCCACCACGTCACCGCGTACCC